>NZ_JBEYWK010000004.1:260194-356737 GCF_040644415.1 Streptomyces sp. NPDC046985 | reverse complement strand
TTCGCGATATTCTCGTGGAAGGTTTGTATTTCCTTCCTGAGATGCTTGGCGCGCCCCTCGATTGTTCGCTAGCGAACCCGGACGCCTACGATAATAAGGGGTACCTCAAGAATGCGCCGAATGAAGAGGTTCGGCAGCGAATAATCGAGGGGCGCGCCAAGCATCTCAGGAAGGAAATACAAACCTTCCACGAGAATATCGCGAAAATCAACGGGAGTGTTTGCTGATGGTCGAGATTCCAGTAGGCAAGCTCAAAGATGTCTTCGACTTGCTCATGGAGCGAATCTGCGCCGGTGAGCAGGTGTTGGAAATCGATACAGAGGCATTTTGGTCCGTACCTCGAGATCAGGCTTATGACGTCTACGGTGAGCCGCGAGATCTAACGATCGGTATGCTTTCTGAGTCGTGGGGTCACCTGGAAGACATGCTCTCAGATCCCGACCGTGTTGTGGGACACGGTTTCGTCTGGCTCTCTGAGGTTCTTCGTGCCATCGGCGACGAAGCAGCCTCCTGAGATAGTGACAGTCTTCCAGAAAGCAATTGAGAAGAAGGAAGGTCGAACGGGTTGCCGAGGGGGTTTCCGGCTGGCCATGACGGCGAGTAGCGAGACCTGATTCCGCCAGCAAACCCAAAGCCCCGCCAGGCGCGTCCTGGCGGGGCTTCTGCGTGGGGTGACGGCAGTAGTTGACGGCAACGTCAGCGGACGAGGGCGGTGCAGGGTGGCGGTTCGTCGCCGTCGCTGTTGGCCGCCTCGGTGGTCTCCGGGCAGCCGAGTGCGGCGCTGAGGGTGTCGATGGCGTCTCGCTGGAGGCGGAGTCGGACGTGGGCGTAGACGGTGGCGGTGACGCCGATGTCCGCGTGGCCGAGGAATTCCTTGATGACGGCGAGTTCGACGCCCTGTTCCAGGAGGAGGGCGGCCGCCGAGTGTCGAAGATCATGGAACCGGATGCGGCGGAGCCTGGCACGGTGGAGCAGGTGTTGAAGTGCCGGGTGAGGGTGGCTCCCTCGATCGGGGCTCCCTCGGGTCGGATGAAAACGTAGCCGCTGTCCTTCCAGCCCGCGCCTGCTGCTTCGCGTCCCTGACGCTGGCGGTTGCGGCGCTGTGCGAGAGAGCGCAGGCACGGCGTGGGCAGGGCGATGCGTCGTTCGGAGCTCTGGGGTTTGGTCGGGAGTGCGGTCAGGCCGCTGGAGTTGGTGCGCTGGAGGGTGCGGCGGATGCTGGCGGTTCCGCCGGCCAGGTCGAGGTCTTCCCAGCGCAGGCCGAGGAGTTCGCCCTTCCGGAGGCCAGTGTGCAGGGCGAGTTCGAACAGCGCCTGCAGTCGGTGCCCGTTGGTGACGGCCAGGAACGTGCAGCGAACTCGGGGTGTGCGGGGACGCGGTGAGGGTCCACTTGGGCCGGTCCGGATCGGTGCCGCCCCAGATGGTCCAGGTTGCCGGATTCTGCGCGTGCTGCGAGGTCAGTGGGTGGAACTGCATGCCTGCTTTGCCGTCGGGAGACGTCCACCGGATCCCGTGCCCGGTCCAGGCGTGCTTCCACCCGGCCTCCGTGAGCGGCTGAGTTGCTGCGGTAACCGTCTTCTCGTCCACCTGGGTACCGGTGACCGTGTCCCAGCCATCACCGTCGCCGAGGTGAATGAGGAGATTCTGTAGCACCGGGGCGGGGGTGTCGCTGGTCGCGGTGAGGTGCCACATGCGGTCGGAGACGGGCGTCTCGTAGGCAGCCACGGTCCAAGCGGTCTCACGGGCCTGGGTTTCGTGGGCACGTTCGATGCGCAGGGTCTGCGATTCGTGGATGGCGTGGGTCGTGTCATCCGACCAGGTCCGCCACTTCCCGAATTCACCGTGCGCGTCGAGGAAGCTGTCGAGGAGCGCGTCGTGGTCGCCGGCATCGGCCAGGTAGATGGGGACGGTCTCCGGCTCGGATGCGGGAGTTCCGGACTTGGCCGTGGTGACGTCGAAGACGGAACGCGCTGCGATGGCGCCACGTTCGGCCGTTGTCAGGGGCGCCGGGCCGGGGCGCATCGCGGCTGCGTGGACACGCTGGAAGGCCGTCAGCGCCTCTGCGGGTGAGTTGAAAGTGTCGGAGATCTGTCGCAGGTGGTCCTGACCATGTAGGTGGACGGACTCACCGCCTGGGCCGAGGTAGGTGCCGACCGCGACGGTGTTCTGGCCGTCGTGTGCGTGAGCGTAGATGAGGAGTCGGCCGTGACGAATGTCGTCGTGGATCTTCTGTGCCTGGTTGGAGATCTCACGGACTTCGCTGCGAGTGCACCAACTCATCGGGTGGTTCGGCCAGGTCCATTCCTCGGTGATGGCCTCCTGGAGTTGAGGGGTGATCTTGACGGGAATGCCTACGGCGGTCAGGTGCTTGGCCGCGTCGTTGGCCCAGTAGGTCTCCTCATGATCGATGCGGGCCAGGACCAGGACATTGGTGGCGGCGGCGCTCCAGTCGGCAGCCTCCAGAGCCGTGAGAGCGACGTGGGCCTGGGTTCCGGTCAGTACGGCCTGCACGGCGGTCGGGCGATGAGCGAGTCCTTGCCCCGCCACCAGGTGTCAGCGAGTCCCCGGACTTCGGGTATCGGCTCGAATCCTTCGAGGTTCAGGTCCTCGACAGCGCTGCCTTTGATCTTCGTGATGGTCTTGGCCCAGTGGCCCGCGTGGCTGGCCAGTGCCAGGGCTTCCACCCATCCCTCTGTGCTGGCGTGCAGCGGCGTCCAGTGGTCAGCGTCGATCCCGAACTCACCTCCTGGCCCGATCGTGAACCCGTGGGCCATGGAGACGCGACAGTCGCCGGCCGGGAATCACCATCCGCTCGCGGCCGAGCCCTCGGGGGCGTCGGCTTCCAGAACGCGCGGGCCGCCCTCGTATTCGGGGGCCGGGGGCAGGGCGAGACCGCCCCAGCGCTCTTAGGCGGCGACAGCCCGGTCGATCTCGGCATCCGGAATCCCTCGCTTGAGCCATGCCTCCCGGAAAAGCTTGAGGTCGCGGTGTGGAACACGCAGCCCGTGTCCCTCGACGAAGTAACGAGCTCGCCGGCTCAAGCCTTCAGGCGCCTGAGGAATCAGCGGCACTCGGGGGTCTGCACCGGCTGGTCCTACGACAAGAACGGCAACGAACTCTCGGCGGCCGGACAACTCCCGCGCACCGGTGAGACGTACAACGACTTCAACCAGCTCACCGCCCTCACCAGCGGCGGAACCACCACGCAGTACACCTACGCCGGCACCGACAGCTCCGACCGCCTCACCGCCGGCTCCACCCGCATCGACCAAGGCCCCGAAGGCATCTCCACCACCACCGACGGCGCAACGAGCACGGGATTCTTCCACGACCCCGCGGGCACAGCATCGGCATGACGCGCGGCGGAAACCCGTACTACTACGTCACCGACGACAAGGGCGCCCCATCCGTCCTCGTCGACGACTCCGGCGCCAAGCAGGACCGCTGGGACTACGACCCCACCGGCGGCGCACGCTCCGGAAACACCGCCCCCGTCGACCAGCCCTTCGGCTACGCCGGCGCCTACCTCGAACCGACCGGCCTGTACAAGATGGGCGCCCGCTACTACGACCCCGCCCTCGGCCGCTTCACCCAAACCGACCCCAGCGGACAAGAATCCAAGCCGTACCTCTACGGCGCCGGTGACCCCATCAACAACATCGATCCCACGGGCCTGTCCAACAGTCCGCTCGAGTACGTCAACTTCGCCCTTGGCGCAATCGGTGCCGCCGGCATCGTTGGCCTGATAGCAGCCTCGCCCGTAGTCATGGGCGTAGCCGCCGGTGTTGGAGCCGCCATCGGGATCGCGTTGTTTGTCGAGGGCACTGCCTGCCTCTTCGCGGAGACATGTTGATCATGCAAAACCTCGCATACGCCCTCATAGCCGGATCTTCTGCCTCAATGGTCCTCTTCCTCGTGCTTGCAGTACGCAGCACCCGTGGAAGTGTCGAGTGGAAGAAGTACCAAGCAGCCACCATCACGTCTGCCGTTCTGCTGATCGCCAGCTTGACCTTCAGCCTCCTGGTATGACAGCGACGCAGGTAGGGACCGACAAGCCGGTACCTACCTGCGTTGGTGAAACCCGCTCGTCATGGTGGCCGTCGTATGGGGGGCTCTGGCGTGAGCTGGCTCCGCCGCCAAGTCGACACCCATGCGCAGCATCGAAACGTTCGGGCGGCCTTCAGCACTTTTGCCGACTGCCCAGATGGCTCACAGAATCCTTGTCGGGACTATCGCCGTCCGTACGTCTGCCCAGTGCATCTGACCGAGCGGGGCGGCACTGGGTTCGGCACCGCCCACACCGCGCGCGCGGACTCCCATCACGGCAACAACGGATGCAAGCGTGACTGGCCCGGCCTGCACCGTCGTTGGGGGTGCCGAAGCATGCTGCCTGGTATAGCTGGTTTACGAGTTGGTGCGTGATAGCGGGTGAGGCGTGTTTGGCCTGGTCGCCCCCTGCTTTCAGGCGGTGATGGTGCGGTCGGAGACGAGGCCGGCGATGGCGCGGTAGGTGTTGGGCAGGACATCTCGCCGGTGTGTCCAGCGGGTCAGTTGCTTCCAGCGTTTGTGGTCGGCGAGGGCGTGTTCGACGGTGATGCGGTCGCAGGAGTGTTCGTGGCGGGCGCGTTCCCACTGTTCGACCCTGTCGGGGAGTGCTCCGGGCCGGGGTTTTCTGGGTGGTGTGATGGCCTGCCCGCGGTGGTCACGGCTCAGGCCGAGATAGCCGGGCCCTCCCCCTGAGTGGTGGACACGCTGATACTGGATCTGCTTGATCCGGAGGAAGCGAGAAGACCGCCGATGGCGATGAAGGATTATTCGGACGAGTTCAAGGCTGACGCTGTGGCCCTGTACGAGTCCACACCCGGGGCGACGTACAAGAGCGTCGCCGCTGACCTGGGCATCAACCGGGCGACGCTGCGCGAGTGGGTGCTGCGGGACCGCGAACGCCGTGGCGTCACCGCCGCGCCCGCGCGGCCTGCCTCCCGGCCGGCAGCGGTCGCATCGGCGGATCCGGACGAGCGGGTCCGCCGCCTGGAGGCGAGGGTGGCAGAGCTCGAAGCGAGTGAGCGCAAACTCGCGACCGAGCGGGACATCCTCCGCAAGGCGGCCAAGTATCTCGCCGGAGAGACGAACTGGTGATCAGCCGCTTCCAGTTCGTCGACGACCACCGGAGCACCTACGAGGTGAAGCGGCTGTGCCAGGTCCTGGACGTCAACCGGTCGAGCTATTACAAGTGGCTCGCCGGCGCCGAGGCCAGGGTTGCCCGGACACGCCACGACCTGGTCCTGGCCGATGAGATCCGTGAGGTTCACCGCGAGTCCGGCGGCGCCTACGGCTCCCCGCGGGTGACCGCCGAGCTCCGTGAGAAGGGACATGCGGTCAACGAGAAGCGGGTCGCCAGGGTCATGCGGGCGTGTCACATCACCGGGATCCGCCTGCGCAGACGCGTCCGCACCACCGTCCCCGACCCGGCGACCTCACCGGTCGACGACCTGTTCCAGTGCGACTTCACCGCCACCGAGCCGGGGCGCAGACGCATGGGCGACATCACGTATCTCCCGCTTGCGGGCGGGAAGTTCCTGTATCTCGCGACGGTGCTGGACTGCTTCAGCCGCAAGGTCGTGGGCTGGTCCATCGCCGACCACATGCGCACCGACCTGGTCGCCGACGCCCTGCGGATGGCCGCCCGCACCCGCGGCTCACTGGAAGGCGCCGTCTTCCACTCCGACCACGGAGCCCAGTACGGATCCCGCGCCTACGCCGACCTCTGCGACGAACTCAGGGTCACCCGCTCGATGGGCGCGGTCGGGACCAGCGCCGACAACGCCGCCTGCGAAAGCTTCCACGCCTCCCTGAAACGCGAGACCCTCCAGGGCGCCCGCGACTTCGGCGACGCCGACGCGTGCCGGCGAACGGTCTTCGCCTGGCTGACCCGCTACAACACCCGCCGCCGCCACTCCGCCAACGGCCACCTCAGCCCCAACGAATACGAACGCCGACACCACGCCGCTAAACTCACGCTCGCCGCGTGATCAATAACGGCGTGCCCACCTTCACGGGGGAAGGCCCGGCTGGTACATGTGGGGCGGCCCCCAGAGCGGTCTCGGCGCCGCGGCGCCCAGCGCTGCGCTCCATGCCGCGGCGCGATGTTTGGGCTGCTCGCAGCACGTGCGGCTGGTTGGTCAGCGTCATCTCGTGCTACGTCGTTCAAAGGCGTCCGGCCACCGGCTGGCCACCGGAGGAGACCCTGCCGAAGTCGGAGCGAGGCGCCCCATGGCCGAGGTGCAGATCAGAGCCCTGTTTCCCGATCCTTCTGAATCCGGGGAACAGGACACTGATCAGGCATCAGCCGCAGAGGAGGTCGCGGCAGGCGAGAGGATTCCCGCTTCGCCGACCTCGCTGTGACTCAGTATCCCGCGGTGCAGCCGATGTCGTCCAAGAAGGTCCATCGGGACCCGATACACGCTTTGGCAGTGACGCCGGCGTCGTCCATCTGATCAGACCAGTTGCGGCCGGTGGGTTGAGACGGCAGTTCCGTCATGCTTTCGAAGGCGGGGGACCAGCCATCGTAGTAGACCGAAGCGACGTAGGTGTTCTTGCTGCCGGATCCGCCGTAGAACCGCGCCCAGACCGTCTGGCACCGCGGGCTGTACCGGAGCTGAAGGGTAATCCCGTCCTTCAGAGCCGACTGCTTTGCCGTGTACGCATCATCACTGCACGTCACGGTCGCCCCGAGTTGGCTGCTCCACACCGGCTGGCTTGGGTCGGTCGCGTTGCAGGCGCTGCCGCATCCCTTGCTCGCCAGTGCGGCTGCCGAAGCTGTTCCCGCGTTGCCCACCGTCAGTCCCGTAGGCACGGCGATCACCGCCACCGCCAGTGCTGCCAGCCGCGCGCGTCGCGTTGCTCTCATTCCTCTGTCCTTCCGCTCATTCATATCTTTTTGATCAGTGCATCAGCCATGAGCATGGCAAGATCAGCCCCGTGCGACAGGCAGGGTCCGGCCGATCACGCCGCAGCGAACCGCCGTACAAGACGGCATCGAGCCAGTCGTCCGCGTTCTGCCACCGAAGGGTTTGTCTGCCCGTTGCCGCCGGCCGCTGCGGCTGCCAAGCCGATCGAGGTCGACCATGGCCGCCGCTCAACCGCCGGTGGGAACTCGCGTCCACGGAAGCCGGCGTGCCGCCGGTCCGTTCCCGATTCCCTTCCGTGTGCGCCCGGGACTGGAGCCAGCGCGCCGGGTTCCTCGGTGAACCGCGCGGGGAATCGACTCCTCACCACCACGGTGTGGCGTTGCCAGAGTTGCAGGTACTGACGATCGTGGTGACGTAGCACGCGCGAAAGGCCACGGCCGAGCTCGAACTCGTCCGGTAACCCTCCGTGTAGTTACGGCCGTTGACGGGCTGGATGTCCGCGTAGTCCACGGTGCCGGCACCGAGGGAGACCTCGAAGCGGATGTAGTCCGACGAACCGTAGTTGAGGATGCGTCCCCAGCCGTACTGCGATCCCCCACACGTGCCGTAACGGATCTGGACTTGTCGGCCGTTCACGGTCCGCTCCGTTCCCGTGGCGACGTTGGTGCAGGAGTTCGGGTCGCTCCACCAGCTGGAGGCGGCGGTCGCCGGGGCCGCACCGAGCATGGCGGTGGCCGCGACGGCAGCGCACATACCCGCGATGGAGCCGAGGAAGCGCTTTTTCAGGTGGTTCTTGAACATGCTGCACTCCGAGTCGTGGAAGTGACCGGGCAATGTGCGACTGGCACCACGGCGGTGGACTCGACTGCACCGAGGAATGGTCTCGACGAAGTCGAGTCCACCGTCCGCCTTCGCGGGGCGCCGGTGAACCCCGCCGCCTCTTGCACGGAGTGTGATCACGCGGGGTGCATCGGCTCCAGCAGGCCGGCGTCAGGCGGAAGTGAGTGGTCAGCCTGCACGCCGAAGAGCTGTGTCAGGGCCAGACCAGGTACTCGCCGGCCACCCAGCCGGTGAGCTTGGTGCTGCCGTTATAGCCGTAGCCGCACACCCAGTAGTGGCCGCCGGACTGGGTCCCCGAGGAGGAGCTGAAGTAGAAGGCGGCGCCACCGGGTATCTCCCCGATGGCCGTGTTGCTCGTCGACGGTCCGGTGCGTACCTTCAGCCAGTCCACACTCGTCTGGACGTGGGTGGAGTTGTTGAGGGAGCCCGGGCAGGTGACGGCCGCGCTGGCGGCGCCGGCCGGAGCGGCGTGGGCGGCCGGCACGGCGGTGAGAGAGAGCGCCGCAGTGGCGATGGCCACGGCGATGGACTTCTTCACGAATACCTCCTGAATGAGACGGGATGGGGAGACTTCACGCGGCTGAAAGCGCGTTCGCGTGAGAATTCGGGAGCGTCAGCCAGATCGGCGGACCCCGGTGAGGGGGCCGGCATGGCCGTCCGCTGTCGTCCACGGATTGCACGCGACCTCATCGACCCGCGTGAGGGGAGCCGCTGTGTGGCACATGGTCGGCGCGCCCCGTGGGCAGGCACTGATCAGCAATTCGGAATGGCGCTTCCGTAGGTGTCGTTGGCCTGGTCGTTTCCTTGGCTGGCCAGGTAGTAGGCGGACACGTAGTCACGTCCGCCCGTGTCCATGTCGGTCAGCAGCCACCAGTGGTTGTAGGAACTCCCAGAGCCGACCTGTGAGCCCCAGACTCTGCAGAACACGTAGTTCGTGCCCGCGTAGAGGGCGCCGCCGTGATCCCGTCCGGATGCGGCGGCCCAGGTCTTGATCCAGTACTTACCGTCAGTGCCGCAGTTCGGGATGGTGTTGCCGGAGTTGTCCTTGGCCTCGTCGTTGCCCCAGCGGGACAGGTAGTACGCCGATATCCAGCCCTGGCCGCCCGTGTCGAGGTCGGTGAACAGCCACCAGTGGTTGTAGGACGACCCGGAGCCGACCTGGGAACCCCATTCCTTGCAGAACACGTAGTTGGTGCCCGCGTTCAGCGTGCCTGCGCCGTCGCGGGCGGGAGCGCTCGCGAAGGTGTCGACCCAGTACTTGCTGGCCCCGGCTCCCCCGCCTGAGCCTCCCGACGTACAATCCGGGATGGTGTTGCCGGAGTTGTCCTTGGCCTCGTCGTTACCCCAGCGAGACAGGTAGTAGGCGGAGACGTAGTCCTGACCGCCCGTATCCATGTCCGTGTACAGCCACCAGTGGTTGTACGAGTTCCCGGAGCCGACCTGCGAGCCCCAGACCTTGCAGAACACGTAATTAGTGCCCGCGTTGAGGGTGCCGCCGAGGTCGCGACCGGTGGCTGCGGAGGATGTGTCGACCCAGTACTTGGCACCGCCCTGGACAGGGCTGTCGCCCCCGCCTCCCCCCCCGCTCGAGCCGCCGTTGCACAGCGGGTCGCTGCGGTGGTCGTTGTACCACAGGGCGGAGCAACCGGTGGTACATCCACCCGAACCGCAGCCGTTCACACCATACTTGGCCTCAGCGTCGGCGACGTGCTGGTCAACGGCACTGCTGTAGAACAGCCAGTTCTCGTTGCTGGTGGGGAAGCCGGTGAGACGGACCGCGCCGGCGTATCCGGACAGGTCGAGGGCGTCGACGTTGGCCGGAGTGCCCGACTGGGACTGCTGAACGATGCGCCCGCCGCCCAAGTACATGGCGACGTGATGGATTCCGTTGCGTGCGCTGGGGTTTCCCCAGAAGACCAGGTCACCCGGCAGAAGGCTACCGGTGCCTTGTGAGGCCGTGAAGCGCGCCGCGACATGGCTGGTGGTGTGGAACTGGCTGTCGGCGCCCAGCGGCAAGAAGTTCTCGGTGCCGGTGACCGCGTACCAGAGCCAGTGCATGAAGCCGGAGCAGTCGTAGCCCTTCACGTTGCCGTCATTGACGGCGTACGTGGTGTTGTCGGACCAGCCGAACGAGGCGCCCGGATGGGACCCCCAGCCCCCGCCGAAGCTGTAGCGGATTCGAGCGTCGACGGCCGTGCACGCAAGGTCGATCGCCTTGAGCGCCTCGACGGTCGGAGGAATGGCGCCAGGTGTCGTGGTCGGGCAGCTTCCCGATGCCGCTTGAGCCGGCGCGGCGCCCAGTTGGACTACCCCCGCGGACAGCAGTACCGCGGCCAAAGACACGGCCACGGTGCGAAGTCTTCGACGCCATGGACCACGTGACCTGCTCAACGCGTGATGTATTGACACAAGACCCCTTCCTGAGATCAGGCACTGGAATTGAAGGATTTTCTCTGTCTCGTGATGTTCGGTCGTGCGAGCGGTCGAAATCCTGGCGGATCTACGACGATATGGTCGAGTCCGGAACACGCGCCGCGATAGACACGTGGCGCATATGGCCGCTCCGGGCTCGCGCCGCCCGACGCGAAGCGCGCTCTGGCCGGTTCGACCGATGCATCGGTCGACGACTCTCAGCACGTCGTGAATGAATAGACAGGTGACCGGTCCAGTGCGGGGTCGCACGGAGCGCTTGCCGCCGCCGGTTCGGTCACGGTCACCAACAGGGGGACCTGCATGGCGAGTACGCCCGGCGCGAGCGCCGCCCCTTCGCTCGGTGCGCTGCTCTCATGCTCTGTCCTCCTCGACGGGCCGTGCGCATGGCGGGACGTGACGATGCGGGTTGGGGTGGCGCTCACGTACGGCCCGCGCCGCCAGACGATGCGCTCGGGACGAGAAGACTTTGTTGGGAAACGGAAGCCCTGGCAAGCGAGAGGGATGAGGTGGGAAGCTGAGACGCCCGACAGCGCCTTTATCTGCTGCTTGGGATGCCTCGAGGGACGGGGCGGGACACGAGCGCGCCCGGTGGGACATGGCGCGCCCAGTTCGACAGGAGTGTCAGAAAGTGGACGAGGTCGCTTCGCTCGCCGCCCGGCTGAGATCACTGAAGGACAGATCGGGCATGAGCTTCGATTCACTGGCGAAACGGACGGGAGTCAGTAAGTCCAGCCTTCACCGCTATTGCGCGGGAACCAAGATGCCCAGCGGCTTCGCTCCTCTCCATGCGATGGCCAAAGCGTGTGGAGCGAGCAGTGGAGAACTTCAGGAAATCCGAGAGCTCTGGGCAACTGCCGATTCACCGCATTCTTCGGTCGACCCTCAATCAGGAATGGCTGCCGGCGAAGACGCCTCCAGTGCCCAGCACACGCACGTCAGCCGCTTTCCCTTTCCATTCCGAGCCGCAGCCGGGGGGAAACGCTTCTGGAAATTCACCGGCGTCGCGGTCCTCGCCCTGTCGGTGTCGGGGGTCGCCTATGTCGTCTTCCGGTCGGCCGAGGCTGACCCACGGCCTCCCATAGACGGAATCAACTACGCCAGGAACCTACAGCCTGTCAGCGTGCACGTTTTCAACGTGGAGCGTGGCTGCCAACAGCGCGACGATCACATCCCGGCCTGCAGTCTGGGACTCGCACGAGATCCCAGACGCAAGTACGACGCGGACAACGTGGTGGCTCACCGCGTCTGGCACAACGACACCCTGATCGCGGACTGTGTCTTCTATGAGGGTGACCGGGTGGCCGACGAAACGGGCGTGGGGACGACACGTTGGTTCCGCGTCAAACTGAACGACGTACCAAGCGGTTATGCATGGCTTCCCGCAGTGCGCAGCCATGACAGCCCCGGGCTTCCGCGATGCGGGGTTGATCAAGTTCGGTGACTGTCCACAGGTCGCCTGCGAAGCACGGGACCGGGAGGGCCGCCGTGGCGTGCCTGCCCGGTCCTCCCAGGTCGTCGACCAGCAGCCCGAGCGACGGGTCGAGGACGGCGCCCGCGGCAGCGAGCGTCCTCCATCGGACGGACCGGCCGAGGCCCACCCCGCCTGGCCGGCCGCCGCATGAGCCGACAGCCCCGGGGTCAGCGGCCCCTCTCCGTCCGCGCACACCGCGTTCCCGGAGGGATACGCCCACCTGGTAGCAGCGTCTCTGGCCACGATCTCGGGCTTCGGCTTCGTTGAGGCCGGAGAGCAGCGGGATGAGGAGGACGGGTCGTGAACTCGTCTTCGCGGCCTCATGGCGGCGCGCTCGCACGCAGGTCGGAGGCCGTTTCCAAGGTCAAGCCGCAAGGAGCGGCAGACCCACCACGTGGAGTGCGTCGCCATCCTGGAGACGGCGAAGTAGGGTGCCTGACCCGCGGTTTCGCGGTGTTCGTCGGCTAGTACTGCAACGGTCTTTGTAGTGATGGTTCGTTGGCTTCCGGTGGTGTCTGTCCTCAGCGTTTGTAGTGGCTGGTGCGGGCTTGGTGTTGGCGTCTGCGGCGCCAGGTCGACCAGTGGAGGATGTGGTTGACGGGGTTGGGGCGGCGGTGGGTGAGGCGGGTGATCAGGCGTCGGATCTCGGCGAGGCTGAGGTGGACGAGTTGGGAGGATCCGTTTCTGCGGTTTCCTCCTGAAGCTGCCGGGCTCGCAGGACGGTGAGGTAGGCATGGGCGGCCATGGCGAGGGTGATGTGGCGGTGCCAGCCGGGGTAGCGGCGGACCTGGTAGTCGTCGAGTCCGCATTCCTGCTTCGCCGTTCGGAAGCATTCCTCGACCGCCCAGCGGCTGCCCGCAATACGGATCAGCTCGTCCAGGGTGGTGCCGGTGGGGCAGTAGGCGATGTAGTAGTTGATCTGGTCGGGGCGGCTGACGCTGCGGCGGGCGAGGACCCAGTGCTGGCGGTCCTCGCGGTGGAAGGGGCGGACCTCGACCCGCGCCCAGTCGTAGATCCGCTGTCCGTGGGCGCCGTCGCCGCAGGAGCGGCGTTTCCACTTCTGCCGCGGCAGGCCGGGGAACAGATCGTGGACCGGGTGATCCATCGCCCAGCGGGTGACGACGGTGTCGTGGCGGGTGGTGGCCATGACGTGGAAGACGTCCGTCTGCTCGAGCTCGTAGCGCCAGCCTTTCGAGAAGCCGTAGGCGGCGTCCGCCGTCACCCACCGGAACGGGATCTTCCCCGAGATCGCCCGGCGGACCATGGCTCTGGCCATGGCCACCTTCGTCTCGAAGACGACCTCGTCACCGATCCCGGCTGCCTGGCACCGTCTTCGGTCGTCGGTCCAGGAGGCGGGCAGATACAGACGGCGGTCGATCAGAGTGCGCCCACGCTCGGCGGCGTAGGCGAGGAACACTCCGACCTGGCAGTTCTCCGTGCGCCCAGCGGTGCCGGAGTACTGCCGCTGGACCCCCGCGAAATGGGTGCCCTTCTTCAGGAAGCCGGTGTCGTCCACGATCAGCACCGCGTCCGGGTCGCCGAGATGGTCCACGACGTAGTCCCGCACGTCGTCCAGGACCTCGTCCGCGTCCCACTCGATCCGGTTAACCTCGCGCTTTCACGAGGTGGGGTGTCCGAGGCTTGATCAAATAAGCGGAGAGTGGTCCTGACCTGCAACGATGGGACTTGTCTAGGGTCCATGTCGCCGCAAGAAAAGAAGCACTCTCCAGGTGAAGAAGCGTATCGGGTCCTACCCACGTGCCCGCGTCGAGGGCGGTGGCCGGGCGGTGGTCTCGCAGGCCGGGGGCGTGCTGCTGGTCGAGACGGTCCGCAAGGTCGGCTTGGACACCGCGATGTCAGCGGCGCTGACGCCGTGGCGGAGGGCTCGGGCGGTGCACGATCCGGGCAAGGTCCTGCTGGACGTGGCCCTGGCGGTCGCGCTGGGCGGGGACTGCCTCGCGGATGTCGCCGTGCTGCGGGCCGAGCCGGCCGTGTTCGGGCCGGTGGCCTCCGACCCGACGGTCTCCCGCCTCGTCGACACCCTCGCAGCCTCCGGCGAGAAGGCCCTGCGGGCAGTCCGTGCCGCGCGGGCTGAAGTGCGGTCACATGTATGGCGGTTGGCCGACCGGAAAGCGCCCGATGCGGGCGGGACGGTGACCGTGGACCTCGACGGGGTGCTGGTGATCGCGCACTCGGACAAGGAGGACGCCGCGCCGACGTGGAAGCGGACCTACGGCCACCACCCGCTGATGGGGTTCGTCGACCACGGAAGCGGCGGCACCGGTGAACCCGTGGCGGCCCTGCTCAGGCCGGGCAACGCAGGCTCGAACACGGCCACCGACCACATCACCGTGACCCAACTGGCCCTGGCCCACATGCCGAAGGAGTACCGGCGCGGACGTCAGACCCTGATCCGCACCGAGTCCGCGGGCGGCACCCACGACTTCGTCGCCTGGCTCGCCCAGCGCGGGAGGTGGCTGTCCTACTCGGTCGGCATGGTGATCACCGAAGCGATCCACCAGCACGTGCTGAAGGTTCCGGCATCGGCCTGGACGCCGGCCGTCGAGGCCTGCGGCGAGATCCGTGACGGCGCCTGGGTCGCTGAACTCACCGGCGACGTCCTGGGCGGCTGGCCACAGGGCATGCGGCTGATCGTCCGCAAGGAACGGCCGCACCCCGGGGCCCAGTTGCGGCTCACGGATGCGGACGGCATGCGGCTGACCTGCTTCGCCACCAACACGCCCGGTCGGCCGATCGCCGCCCTCGAGCTCCGTCACCGGCTGCGGGCCCGGGCCGAGGACCGCATCCGCGCCGCCCGGGCCACCGGCCTGCGCAATCTCCCTCTGCACCGCACCGCCCAGAACCGGATCTGGCTGGAGATCGTGCAGATTGCTCTCGACCTGCTGGCCTGGATGCCGATGCTCGCGCTGACCGGCAAGGCCAGGTGCTGGGAGCCCCGCCGGCTACGGCTCCGCCTGTTCACCGCGGCCGGACAGCTCGTGACCACCGGCCGTCGGCGGATCCTCCGCCTGGCCCGGCACTGGCCCGGTCACATCACCGCAGCTCTCGACCGGCTCACCCAACTGCCCGACCCTGGCTGACCAGCGGATTCCCCGTCCCTTCAGCAGCATCTCAATACCCGGAGCAGTGGAATCCGGCGCCATCCCGAGACGACACTCGGGTCTTCGGCCTGCACAGCCTGAGCCCCCGGCACGAAAACGGTCCACCGACTCCGTCGGCGGACCGTCAAGAAAGATCGAGGTTAACAGCTTTGCAATTTCGTTGCCGTTGCTTGAGGCTCAATGATGTTGCGCGTCGCGTGGCGAGGCGCTGCCAGCTTATGTACGTCCGCGAGTCTAGGGGCCTCCGTGCCCACTTATGCGTTCTGGCAGGTCAGGGCACGTTGTCAGTGCGCCTTGATAGATGTCTCCTCATGATGAGTCGTGAGACTGCGTCCGACCGACCGCCGCAGCTGGACGTGCGTTTGTGGGGCAAGGAGCGAGGTCTGCCCCACCCGTACCCGGTGATGTGTCACCTGCTTGACTCAGCTTCAGTCTTCGGAGCATTGTGGGATGCACTGTTGAGTGATCGGCAGCGAACACGATTAGCCGCAGCCCTTGGCCTCGATCCCGATGATGCTCGGCGCACGTTGAGCTTCTGGGCCGGGCTTCATGACCTTGGCAAGATCAGCCCACCGTTCCAGGCACAGGTGCCGCAGGCGTTCGCAGAACTACGGAGCGATACGGATGCTTATGCCTTCGCACCGGGTGCTGATGGAGAGCGTTCATTTCGTCACGAGCAGGCCACTCATTGGGCCTTGACCCAGCTGTTGAACGAGGTGGGCTACCCCGGTGATTTTCGGAGGATGCGCGCGGCGGTGAGCCATCAGGTGGCCCAGATGCTCGGTGGGCATCACGGCTGCTACGCCACCGCTCTGACGGCGAAAGAGGTCACACACGCGAGCAGCTATCGGATCGGGCTCGGCGGTGAGGACTGGGCCGAGCAGCGTGCAGTGCACTTCGCGGAGCTGCGGCGGGTGACGGGCGCGTGGGCGGTCCCGAAGCGGGGGCTGCCCGCCGAGCTGGCTGTGGTTGTCACTGGCCTGGTGATCGTCGCGGATTGGCTGGCGAGTCAGATGGAGGCGATCGTCGCGGTCATGCCGGCGCCGGAATGGCGGGGAACGCCGGGTGAGGTCGACGAGCACTGGGAACGGACCCAGAAGGCGGCGCCATCCCTGGTAGCGGGCTCCCAGTTAGGCAGGGCCCGGTTCGAGGCAGACTGCTTCGGGGACATGTTTACGTTTCCGCCGAACGCGCTTCAGGCCGATCTCGCCGGGGAACTTCCCGGTTTGGTGAACGGTGCCGGCTTGCTCCTCGTCACGGCGCCGACGGGGGATGGGAAGACCGAAGCCGCGCTGTACGCGGCATCGGTACTGGGGCGGGCGGCAGAGGCTCGCGGGCTGTTCTTCGCGCTGCCCACCATGTCCACCGCGGACGCGATGTATCCGCGAGTGGAGGCGTTCGCGCAGCATGCTCTTGCCGGCGACCGCGCCCTGACCCTGCTGCACTCCATGGCGTGGCTCGCCCCCGCCTACAGTCCTGCCACATCGGCCGACGAGGCGTCCACATCGCAGGGGGAGTGGAGCACAGACAAGGAGACCGCGACCGAAGCGGGCGCATGGCTGAGAGGACGGCGACGCGGGCTGCTCGCTCCGCTGGGCGTGGGCACCGTCGACCAGGCGCTGAGCGCGATCCTCCCGCTCGACTTCAACGCCCTGCGCCTGTTCGGCCTGGCAGACAAGGTATTCGTGGTCGACGAGGCTCATGCGTACGGTCCGTGGATGCACCAGCTGCTCACCCGCTTGCTGGAGTGGCTCGGAGCGTTCGGTGCTCCGGTCGTCCTGCTGTCGGCGACGCTGTCGGGCCGCACGGCCACGTCCCTGATCGACGCCTACCGTCGTGGTGCCGGGTTCTTCGAACCGACGTCGGTTGCCTCCTGCTATCCGGGCTGGGTATTCACCGACGCATCGACCGGCGAAGTCCATGCTCCCCGCGCGGTGGGAAGCGGTCGTGAGCGAGTGCTCGACGTGCAGATGCGGCAGGTCCTCTGGGACGCGATGACCAACGCGGCCACACCTGTACGCGGCGGGGGGCGGCGGGAAGCTCTGCGTGAAGCGTTGAACCCCGTTGTCTCGGACGGCGGTACGGCACTGGTGTGCTGCACGACGGTGGCCGAGGCACAGCAGACCTTCCGCGACCTTTGTGCGGCCTTCCCCGCGCTGGCAGCGCGTGAGGGTGCACTGCGGCTGCTGCACGCCCGCTATCCGGCACACGTCCGTCAGAGGATCACCGCCGAGTCCGAGGCTGCCTACGGCAAACCTCGCTCCGAGGAAGACATCGCGCGATCACGGCCTGCTTCCATTCTGGTCGCTACGCAGGTGGTGGAGCAGTCCCTGGACCTCGACTTCGATCTGATCGTCACCGACCTGGCACCACTGGCACAGCTCCTGCAGCGAGCCGGCCGCGCACGTCGTCACGCGCGCGGTGACACCGGTCGTCCTGCATGGGCACTGCCGGAGGAAGCGCCACGGCTGGTCGTGCTTGAGCCGGTCGACGACAAGGGCATGACGTCGGCTCCGCGCACCTGGGGGTCCGTCTACGACGCCGGTCTTCTACAGCGCACGGCGCATCTGCTGCGGTCGCGGTCCGGTGGCGGCATCGCGGTGCCGGGTGATGTCCAGGAGATGGTCGACGCGGTGTATGCCGAGGACTTCGTCGAGCGGCTCGACGACGCCTCGCGACGCGACGAGCTGCAGCGCATGGACGCCGAGCGGTACGCGAAAGAGGCGGCCGAGACGCATATGGCAACCATGACCACGATCTGCGGCCCTTACGACGTGAATGGCAACCTCCACGAGCTCAGTCTTCGTGAGGCCGGTGTCACCGAGGAACTGCTGACGACGAGGCTCGGAGCCGACAGCGGGCGTGTCCTGTGCCTGTACGAGCAGCAGGACGGCTCCCTCACCCTGGACGAGGGTGGCCGGCTCGAGATGCCGGCGGCCAGCCGTGGCGCCCTGACCGCGCTGGACTTGCGGACCGTCATGGCACATGTCGCGCCCGTGCCCGGCCGATGGCTTCGAGACGGGGAGGGCCAGCCGCTTCCCCCAGGCTGGGACAAGACACCGGTGCTTCGAGACCTTGTCCTCCTGCGGATGCAGCGAGCCGACGACCCGGGTTCCGCATGGACGTCACGGTACGGCGGTCGCACCATCCGCATCTCGGACGTGGGCCTGGAGACAGACACGTAACCCGAACGGGTGAAACCCGGGTCATCTCGGAAAGAGAGCAGCGCACTTCTCTAACGTTCCTTGTGGCCGCCCTGGCAGTTTGCTCTCCGGTTCGCTGCCAGGGCGGCGTGGGCCCGCGGGTGCGGGCGAGAGGGGGGAGATCCGTACTGCTCTAAGAGCGGCGCATGGCTCACCTCCGCGCACGCGGAGAGCCCTGTCCCATTATGGCCGGTCATGTGATGAAGGGGGTCCGATGCCAGCCAGTACACACAATTTGTTCGAAGAGTCATTAGTGCCCGTTCGATGGATGCCGGATGCTGCCGGGCCGCGTCCCGAACGGGTGGGTCTGCGGGACCTGCTCCTGCGCAGTGCCGAGATCAGTGCCATCGCGGTGACTGACCCACCGGCCCACGCGGCGATTCTTCGCATCCTCTATGCCCTGACGGCTCGGGTGACCGGGCTGGACGTGGCCGGTTCCGGCGACTGGCCGGAGCGCCGCATCGACATCCTCGACGCAGGGCAGCTTCCGGCCGACGGCATCGACGAGTACGTCAGCCGTACCTGGCACCGCTTCTTCGTGTTCGACCCCGAGTGCGGGCGTCCGTGGATGCAGGACCCGCGCCTGGCGGCTCAATGCGATCCGGACAAGAGCGCCGGGGTGAACAAGCTGATCGTCACCCGGCCCGCCGGGAACGCCCATGCCTGGTTCCGGCACGGCAGCGATGCCCGCCCCGACCTGCCCACCGTCGCCGACGCCGTGCTGAATCTGCTGGTGTGGCATTACTACGGGCCGTCGGGGCGCGGTTCGGCCCGCGAAGTCAATGGTGTCAAGACAGCGAGCGCGTCGGCCGGCCCTTTGCGTACCGCGCTGTCCTACCACCCCGAGGGCGCCAACCTCCTGCAGACGCTGCTCGCCGGGCTGGTGGAACCCTCGCGCACGGTACGGCGCGAGGACGACCTGTGTCCGTGGGAGTGGGACGAACTACCCGACCCGGAAGTGCTTCCCCCAGCGCCCGCCGGGCCGTGCGCGCGGCTGACGGCGTGTTCCCAGCACGCCCTCCTCCTCGTCCCCGATCCGCATGACTCCGGCCAGGTAGCGGATGCGTTCATCACCTGGGCCTACCGTTCCGGCCGCATTCCCCGTGACGACGACTATCTGATCTGGCAGATCAGCCAGCAGGGCAACCGCTATCCAAGGCCCGCCGACTCCCGGCGCGCGCTCTGGCGCGACCTGGACGCCCTGCTCCTCAACGAGCCGACCGGCACGACCCAGCCGAAGCGGCCCAGGGTGTTCGAGTACGCGAGCGAAGTCTCTGAGTACCTCAGGGTGCGGGCCCTGGGGTTCGAGCAGGAGGGCCAGGCCAAGGACATCCAGTTCGTAGACGCGACGACACCTCCCGTCCTCGGCTTCGCCGAGAAACGAGCCGAGGAAGAGGGCCATGCGACGGCTCCGGCGATCGGCCGGCTCCGGCAGCTCGGCGAGCTGTACGGGCGGCGCCTGGACCGGGCGGTCCGGCGGGCGTGGACGGAGTACACCGGCGACGTGAAAGCCGACGCCGACACGTGGGCCTTCCAGGCTGCCGCCCGGTACTGGCCCGGTGCCGAGCAGGAGTTCTGGGACCGCTTCCGGCATCTCGGTACCCCCGCGGCGCAAGAGCAGACGGCCTTCGACCCGCGTGCCGCCCGGACCGCGTTCCTTGATCTGGCCCTGGCTGCCTACACGTCGGTGACGGCGTCCGTCACCGGTACCCAGCGCGGTGCCAGGGCCGTCTCCCGTGCCCGCATCGAACTGTTCGGAGGTACGCGCAAGAAGGCCACGGCACCCGCCGCACCGTGACGTTCCCGATTCGGCAGAAAGGCCAGAGCATGACCGACCAGAGCACCCTGCAGGAGCGCCCCAGGTCTGCACTCGAGCGATACGCGGACTTCACGCGGCGGATCGAGGAACTGTGCGCAGACGACCCCGGCGCCCGGACCGCGCTCCGTACCGGGCTGCGTCGCGGTCTGGACGACGTGCCGCGCATGCACCGTTTCATCGTGCCCGAGCTGCCCCGAGGCGGACGGATCCCTGCTGCACGGCAGCGGGCCTACTATGCGGTGGCCTCGATGATCGCAGCCCAGCCCCGCCACACATTTACCGCCGCCGAACCGGTGACGGACACCGAGGAGACCTCCAGGGCGGAAGCGTCGGCGTCCCAGCCGACGCCGGCGCAGAAGTACGGCAGCAGCTTGGGCCATGCGTTTGCCACCGCCGTGGCCCAAGCTGCTGCCCGCGACAGGGCGATCCGGGAGTCCACCGCCGAATCCCGCCTGAACCTTCTCACCCGGCAGAGCGCCGACGGTCTGCACCGGCATCTGCCCGCCGCGGTGCGCTACCTGTGCGACGTCGGTGTCGACGTCGACTGGCCCCGCCTGCTGGCCGATCTCATCGCCTGGCCCGACGACGCCAAGAAAGTCGCCCGGCGCTGGTTGCAGGACTACTACATCCAACAGGCCAAGTCCGAGCGGGAGAAAGCCGACAACGCCGACCGCGACGAGACCGGCCAGTAGCCCTGACTGGCCTGACGCCCCTGTCCTGTCCTTCCCGATAATCCCGCCCCCTTTCTCCCTGGAGACCACCTCATGTCCGATCAGGCCCGTTTCATCGACATTCATGTCCTACAGTCCGTCCCCTTCGCCAACCTCAACCGGGACGACACCAACTCCGTGAAGACCGTTCAGTACGGCAACACCCTGCGCACCCGCGTCAGTAGCCAGAGCTGGAAGCGCGCCATCCGCACGGTCTTCGAAGACCACATCGGCGAGGCGGCCCTGCGCACCCGGCGCATCGGAGAACGCCTCACCCGCGAACTCGAACACCGCGACTGGCCCACCGACCTGGCCCAGCGAGCCGGCGCCCACACCGCGGCAGCAAGCGGGATCAAGTTCGAACTCGCCAAGACGGCAGGGGAGAACAAGCAGACCATCCCGAACAAGGTCCTCACCAACGCGCTGGTCTACGTACCGGAGACCGCCGTCACCGAGCTGGCCGACCTCGCAGAGCGACACCGCGACGCCCTGGCCCAGGCCAAAGACATCAAAAAGCCCTCCGAAAAAAGCATCCTGCCCGCCGCCGAGGTCGAAGCCGTCCTACGCTCCCGCAACGGAGTCATCAACCTCTTCGGACGCATGCTCGCCGAGATCGACGACGCCGGCGTCGACGGCGCCGTCCAGGTCGCCCACGCCATGACCACCCACGAGACCGACGTCGAACTGGACTACTTCTCAGCCGTCGACGACATCACCGCACTCTGGGACGACGCCAGCGGCAGCGGGCACATGGGACATGTCGAATTCAGCGCCGGCACCTTCTACCGCTTCGCCACCCTCGACCTGCGCGACCTGATGAAGAACATCGGCGGCGACACCACGGCCGCCGATGAACTAGCCAGCGCGTTCCTCACCTCCTTCATCACCTCACTGCCCCAGGCCAAGAAGAACTCCACCGCCGCGCACACCATCCCTGACCTCGTCCACATCAGCGTGCGCGCGGACCGCCCCCTGTCCTACGCCGCCGCCTTCGAAGCCCCCGTCCGCGCCGACCGCGACGGCGGGTTCGCCACCCTCTCCCGCACCCGGCTCGACGCGTACGCCCAAGCGGCGAACACGCTGCTGGGCACCCGCGGCGTCTTCACCGCAGGATGGGCAGGACTGCACACCGACGACCTCACCGGCCTCGGCACCCGGCACGACTCCTTCGACAACCTGATCACGGCCGCCGTCCACGCCGCCCTGCCCGGCAAGGTCACCGCATGACCCCCCGCCAAAGGCCCGGACTGCTGCTCCGCCTCGCCGGACCACTGCAGTCCTGGGGCGAGCACAGTCACTTCAACGAACGCGACACCGCAGCTTTCCCAACCCGCTCCGGCATCATCGGCCTGCTCGCCTCCGCCCTCGGACGCCAGCGCGGCCAACCGATCGACGACCTCGCCGGCCTGTCCCTGACCATCCGCGTCGACCGGCCCGGCGCCGTCCTCAACGACCTGCACACTGTCGGAGGCGGCCTGCCCGCCCGAGCCACCGTGACCACCGCCGAAGGCAAGAAACGCACCGGCGACACCGGCACCCTCCTCACCCACCGCGCCTACCTCGCCGACGCCGCCTTCACCGTCGCCCTCACCGGCGACACCACCCTCCTCCACGAGACCCGCGGCGCCCTGGCCGCCCCACACTGGCCCCCCTACCTCGGACGCCGCTCCTGCCCACCCGAGGGCCCCCTCCTGCTCGGTCAGGCCGACGACGCCCTGCACCACCTCGTCCACCTGCCGATCGCCGCCGCCCAGCCCCCCACAGGCCACACCAAGATCACCTTCCTAGGTGACCAACCCCTCGACCAGCTTCCCGCCCCCACGGTCAACCCGCGCCCGCACGACGGCGCCCACCCCGTCAGCACCGTCAACGACCAGCCCCTCACCTTCGATCCGCGCCACCGCAGCCACCGCTCCCGACCGCTGTACCGAAGGACCCTGCACCTGCCCGCCGAACAGCACAGCGGCCTAGGCATCGCACACCTCGAAAGCCTCACCACCTACATCAACACGCACCTCAAAACAGCTGAAAGGAGCGGTCGTTGAGCGTCTGGCTAACCCGCATCGTTCCCGACCCCCGCTGCACCGAGACACGACGCGACCTCGCGGGCACCACGGCCGGCAACCTGCACCGCCGCCTGATGTCCCTGTTCCCCGACCAGGCAGGACCCGACCCCCGCGCCCGGTTCGGCGTCCTCTTCCGCCTCGAAGACACACCGGCCGGCCCCCACCTGCTCCTGCAGAGCACCCACCAACCCGACCTCGCACGGCTCCCCGCCGACTACGGCAGCATCCTCAGCCGCCCCCTCGACGACCTCCTCGACGCCCTCAAACCCGGCCTCACCATCCGCTACCGCTGCGCCGCCAGCCCCGTCCGCAAACCCGGCGCCACCACCCGAGCCCTTTACGACCTCCCCGCCGTCGTCCCCCTTACCGGCGCCCTCGCCGACGAATGGTGGACCCGTCAAGCGGACGGCGCAGGACTGCGTCCCCTCACCCTCCACTCTCTGCCCCTCGACGCCGCCCGATCTACATGTCCGAATGCCTCCGGCACCACCGCAGGCATCCGGCACGCCCGCGTCCGCTTCGACGGAACCGCGACCATCACCGACACCGATCTCCTGCGCCGCAAAATCACCGACGGCATCGGCCGCGGTAAGGCATACGGCTGTGGACTGCTCAGCATTGCCCCCGCACGGAGCACCGCATGAACAACACCAGCGGACAAGCCCGCCGCCGGCTTGCCGCGCCCACCGTCGCCATGCTGCCCCGCATCGCCGACTCCCTCTCCTTTCTCTACCTGGACATCGTCCGCATCCACCAGGACGACACCGGAGTCCGAGCCGAAGTCACCACCGAGCAACGCGGCACGGAGACCGTCTACTTACCCACCGCCGCACTCAGCTGCGTTCTCCTCGGCCCCGGCACCTCCATCACCGCCCGTGCCCTGACCACCCTCGCCCGTCACGGCACCACCGTCCTCATCACCGGCGCCGGAGGTGTCCGTACCTACGCCGCTGCCCTCCCCGACTCCCTCACCACCACATGGCTCGAACGCCAGGCCAGCGCATGGGCCGACGACAGCCGGCGCCTCGCCGTGGCCACCGCCATGTACGAGAAACGGTTCGGCCGGGGAAGCGTCCCTCCCGGGGCTACCCTCGCTCAGCTCCGAGGGTTCGAAGGCCAACGCGTCAAGGCGCATTACCGCCTCCTCGCCGGGCAGTACCGCATCGGACGCTTCCGCCGGGCCTACGACCCGGCGTCGTGGGACACCCAGGACCCGGTGAACCTGGCACTCTCCTCTGCCAACACGTGCCTGTACGGCATCGTCCACGCAGCCATCCACGCCCTCGGCTGCTCCGCCGCCCTCGGCTTCGTCCACCAGGGCAACCAACAGGCGTTCGTCTATGACGTCGCAGACCTCTACAGCCGACCTCACCATCCCCCTCGCCTTCTCCCTACACAACTCCACCAACCCAGAAGCTGAGGCGCGACGCTCGTTCCGCGACGGTCTGCGGCTGTTCAAACTCCTCCCCCGCATCGTCACCGATATCCAAGATCTCCTCGACCCCGGCTCCGACCGACAGCCCCCCGATCCCGAGGAGCACATGGTCGACCTGTGGGACCCCGTCATCGGCTCCATTCCCGCAGACGTCAACCACGCCGACGTGCCGCCCGACCGCTCATAGGAAAGGCATTCGCCATGCCATCCATGATCACCATTTCGGCGACTGCAGTCCCCGACCACCTCAGAGGAGCACTGAGCCGGTGGCTGCTCGAAGTCACGCCGGAGCTCTACGTCGGCACCGTCTCCGCCCGCGTCCGCGACGAGCTCTGGGCCTCGGTAGCCGCATGCACCGGCGACGGAATGTCCGTCCTGATCTACCCCAGCGACAATGAGCAGGGATTCGAAATCCGAACCGCAGGTACCCGTCGGCGCAGCCCTGTCGACTTCGATGGCATGACCCTGATCGTCTTTGGAGTGACAGGTAAAGAACTGGCAATCCCGATCTAACGCTGCAGCTCATGGAGTGTGTGTCCGCTCCGCGCAGGCAGAGGTGAACCGATCCGCCTGGCCGACGGAGTCCTCGTCGTCGGGTCCGCTCCTCGCAGGCGGAGGTGAACCGGCGGCCCCCAAACAGTGATCAACCTGAAGCCCGTCCGCTCCGCGCAGGCGGAGGTGAACCATTGCTCGGGGTCATGCCGAGGTGGGCGGCGAGGACCGCTCTGCGCAGGCGGAGGTGAATCGCAGGGCCACAGTCCACACGCAGTCGCTGGGCCAGAAGACGCGCCCCGGCTGGACTCGAACCTGCGGCCAAGCGCTTAGAAGACACCTGCTCTGTCACAACGTTTTCGTCCGTTCGGAGCCGAGTGCTCGATGGGTCGATCCTGGTGATTTCGGTACCGGCGTGGCGATTTGTCGTATGGTTCGCCGACGGCAGACATATTGATCCCGGAAGGGACTGGAATCGTGCGGCGAAGGAAGCGAACCTAGATCAGCTCGCGGAAGAGTGTGTGCGTGAGCGGGGCAACATAGCCGACGATCACCGGTTAGCCAAACCGGCGGTTCTCTGGACCATTGGAGAAGTCCGGTCGCCGTGTGATTTGCATGCGATGGCCGGATGGCTGTGTATCCCCACACCTCACTCCAAGGAGCTTTCCCATGGCCGCAGTTGTTAGTGAAGGAAGGTTTCATCTTTCCGATCGGCAGTGTTTCGCGATCCTGGACTGGGCTGGTGAACAGCAGCAGAGCGACCTCGTTCTGCGCGCCTTCCTGGCCTCCATCGCGCTTGCGGCGCTGCGCCCGGAGGAAGCCCTGGCGCTGCGTGTTCGAGAGGTTGAACTCGCAGAAGACGGCCCCGGTTGGCTCCTGGCCCACTCTCAGGCTCGAGAGCGCCGCGAGAAGGATGCGGACCGTGCGGGCGCTGTACGGCGTGTTCCCGTCGGCCGTTCGCGGCGATCCTGAAGGAGGAGATCATCCGGCGCGATCTCCGCCCTGATGACGCGATATTCGTTCTCGACGATGGACGGCCGCTGACCGCCGAGGTCTACCGGAAGGCCTGGCGGCAAGCGCGGGCGGCGGTTCTGCAAGCGCATGAACTCGACTCGCCGCTCGGGAGGCACGTCTCGGCCCTCCGCGACGCGTGCATCGCGGCGTGGTTGAAGAACGGCGACCAGACAGCGGGGCACATCCTCGCAGTGGCCAAATGCGCCGGAATGAGCGCTCCTCGCCTCGCCGAACGGTTCGCGTACTGCCTTCGCAGGCCGACATGGGACGAAATCCCGTGGGATCGACTCGAAGCTGCCTTGGCCCTTCCTGACCTGCCGAGCCAGCCGACTCAGACCGAACGGCGTCCGTAGCGGTACTCCGGGTCGCGGCTTCTCCGCGATTCTTCCCTGCCTCACGACAGGCAGCGGCTGGGCGGAGCATGGTTTCCGCCTAGCCGGGCTCCCCTCTCCCGTACCTCACAGAGAACCTCCGATGCCTGCACGACTTTCGCCTGCCCCCACCGCTTCCTCGACAGCCGTACACGCGGCCTTCCTGACCGTGAGGGACGTCGCCGATTACCTCAACCTCTCACCCCACACCCTTTATGTCTGGCGCCACCGTCGTCAGGGACCGCCGAGCTTTCGCATGGGCCCCCGCGGTCGCGTCGTGTACCGGGTGGAAGCTCTTGACGCCTGGGTCCGCGAACAGGAACAGGCGGATTCCCGCTCCAATCCGAAGCTGAACCCGCTAAGCGGTGCTCCGCAGCAACGCAGCCGCCCCGCCGCCTGACCCGCCGGACACCCTTTGCCCGCCCTCGGAAATGGAGCTCCACCTGGCCGGCTACATCGAAGACCGCTGGATCAAGAAGAAGAAGGACCCGGTCACCGGGCAAAGGGAGAAGACCGCTCGCTACGGCAAGGGGAAGCGGTACAAGGCTGCCGGCATACCCGGGGTGCGGGACCGATCCTTCGATGTCCTGGAGGATGCCAAGGCGTGGCTTCGGCGGGCGGCTACCGACGAGGAGCGGGGCGAGTTCGTCGACCCGCGCGACGGGTCCATCACGCTTGCGGACTACATCGCGATGCACTGGGCGCCGGGCAGAGGTGGTGTTCCGAAGACCCAGGACAACCAGGAGCGCAGAGCGCGCCTGCACATCATTCCGCACCTGGGCCGACTGCCCCTGAGGAACATCACGGCGGCGGATCTGCGCGCTTACATAGCCACGTTGGAGTCAACCGTCTCCTCGGTCGACTACTAGCGCGGCATCCTGTCCGAGCTTTCCTCCATTCTGGAGGCGGCTGTCGATGACAAGCGGCTCGCGAACAACCCGATGCACGCGAAGTCCGTGCGGTGGCCCAAGGCGACTCAGGAGCGCCGCGAGGCTTGGCTGCTGAGGACAGCGCTGCGAGTCCGCGACGTCATCAGCCCGCGCAACCGGATAACCGTCGTCCTCGGTCTGGGGTGCGGACTCCGCCAAGGCGAGGTGTTCGGCTTGAGCCCAAAGGACATCGACTATGCGAGAGGTGTCCTCCATGTCCGCCGCCAAGTCCAGGCGATCAAGGGGAGGCTGTACTTCGCCTTGCCGAAGGGGAAGAAGACTCGTGTCGTCGATATGCCCCCCTCGGTGGCCGAGGAACTCAAGCGCCATGTCGAAGCGTTTCCGCCGGTGGAGGTGGAGCTTCCATGGGGGAAGCCAGATGGACAGCCAAGGAAGTTCTCCCTTTTGCTGACCACGCGGTTCGGCAACGCCATCGCAGTGAACACGTGGAACACCTACACCTGGAAGCCTGCGTTGGCCAAGGCCGGGATCATCCCGCCGCGCGCCGAGGGGGCGAAGAAGTGGCAATGGGAGGCAGCGCCGAAGGACGGCTTCCATGTGCTGCGGCACACTTACGCATCCGTCATGCTGGAGGCGGGGGAGTCTGTCGTGACCGTGGCTCGGTGGCTCGGGCACTCCTCGCCGGCAATCACCCTCGGTTACTATGCTCACTTCATGCCTGAGGCCGGAAGCAAGGGGCGGACGGCAATCGACGGACTGCTAGGGAGGCAGGGAGATCCGCATGGCATTCGAAACTCCCCAGATTCTCCCCAGGGCTGATGGCCGACCATCTCCGCTCCCCGGCACCCTCAGGGCTTGCCGTGGATTGCAAGGTTGAAAAGGGGGGTGACCAAAGAAAGTGCTGAGAGAGGTGACCGCGACCCGCTATGTCGAACCCCTGCGGTCCGGTGGGTCGGTTCCCGGGATCGTCGAGGCCGACGACCTGGGGACCTACGTCGTGAAGTTCACCGGATCCGCTCAGGGGCGCAAGGCGCTGGTCGCCGAGGTGGTGGTGGGGGAGCTGGCGCGCGCCCTGGGGCTGCGGTTCCCCGAACTGGTGCTCGTGCACTTCGATCCCGGGCTCGCCGCGCACGAGCCGCACCAGGAGGTGCGCGAGCTGCTGCACGCCAGCCAGGGGGTCAACCTCGGCATGGACATGCTGTCGGGCGCCGTCGACTTCACCCCCGAGGCGGCGCGGCGGTTCGCCGTGGACCCGCTGGAGGCGGGCCGGATCGTCTGGCTGGACGCCCTGACGGTGAACGTGGACCGCACGGTGCACAGCTCCAACCTGATGCTGTGGCCCACCCTCGGCGTGGCGCCCGCGCGCCTGTGGCTGATCGACCACGGCGCGGCCCTGGTCTTCCACCACCGCTGGGACGCCTCGGCGCCCGAGAAGGCGTACGACTTCCGCCACCACGCCCTCGGCCACTACGGCCCGGACGTGCGAGGCGCCGACGCGGAGCTGGCCCCCCGGGTGACCCGGGAACTGCTCACCGCGGTGCTGGACGAGGTGCCGGACGCCTGGCTGGAGGGCGAGCCGGGGTTCGCGACGCCGGACGCGGCCAGGGCCGCCTACGTCGACTACCTGGCCGCCCGCGTCGCGGCGTCCGCCGCCTGGCTGCCCACCGACTTCCCCAGCCCCGAGCAGCGCAGGGCCGAGGAAGCCCGCCGGGCGGCCACGACGCGGCAGGGGCGGCCGGACTGGCTCAAACAGGTACCCGACCTGCACGGCAAGCCGGACGCGGAGCGGGACTGGTCGGCCCACCTGGGGTGACGGCGCCGACGACCCGGCGCGGGGCCCGGGACGGCGCTTCCCGAAGCCGCGCGCCCCGAGTATTGCGATCACCGTCCCGCTTGTCCGCGCCGGGCCCTCGCTCGTGCCGGCGCCTCCAGCCCGCGAGGGTCAGCCCGTGAGCCGGTCGTACGCCGGCAGGGTCAGGAAGTCGGCGTAGTCCTCGTCGAGGGCGACCTGGAGGAGCAGGTCGTGGGCCTGCTGCCACTTTCCGGCGGCGAACGCCGCGTCCCCGATCTCGGCCCGGACGCCGTCCAGTTCCTCGGCGGCGACGGTGCGCACCAGCTCGGGGGTGGCCTTCTCGCCGTTCTCGAACTCGACGCCCGCGTTGATCCACTGCCAGATCTGGGAACGGGAGATCTCGGCGGTCGCCGCGTCCTCCATCAGGTGGAAGACGGCCACCGCGCCCAGGCCGCGCAGCCACGCCTCGATGTAGCGGATGCCGACCTGGACGGCGTTGACCAGCCCCGGGTACGTCGGCTGGGCGTCGAGGGAGTCGATCGCGATCAGGTCGGCCGCCGTCACGTCGACGTCCTCGCGCAGCCGGTCCTTCTGGTGCGGCCGGTCGCCGAGCACCCGGTCGAAGGACGCCATGGCGATCGGCACCAGGTCGGGGTGGGCGACCCAGGAGCCGTCGAAACCGTCGGTCGCCTCGCGGTCCTTGTCGGCCCGGACCTTCTCGAAGGCCGCCTCGTTGACCTCGGCGTCCCGGCGGGAGGGGATGAAGGCCGCCATGCCGCCGATGGCGTGCGCGCCGCGCTTGTGGCAGGTGCGCACGAGCAGTTCGGTGTACGCGCGCATGAACGGGGCCGTCATCGTGATCGCGTTGCGGTCCGGCAGGACGAACTTCGCTCCGCCGTCACGGAAGTTCTTGACGAGGGAGAACAGGTAGTCCCAGCGCCCGGCGTTCAACCCGGAGGCGTGGTCGCGCAGTTCGTAGAGGATCTCCTCCATCTCGTAAGCGGCCGTGATCGTCTCGATCAGCACGGTGGCCCGGACGGCGCCCTGCGGGATGCCCAGGAGATCCTGGGCGCACACGAAGACGTCGTTCCAGAGGCGGGCCTCCAGGTGGGACTCCGTCTTGGGCAGATAGAAGTAGGGGCCCTTGCCGAGGTCGAACAGGCGCCGCGCGTTGTGGAAGAAGTACAGGCCGAAGTCCACCAGGGCGCCGGGCACTTGAGTGCCGTCGGCGTCGACGAGGTGACGCTCGTTCAGGTGCCAGCCGCGCGGACGCGTGACGACCGTGGCGAGCTCCTCGACCGGACGCAGGGCGTAGGACTTGCCGGACTCCGGGTCGGTGAAGTCGATGGCGCGGGTGAAGGCGTCGATCAGGCTGAGCTGACCGAGGACGACGTTCTCCCAGGTGGGCGAGGAGGCGTCCTCGAAGTCGGCGAGCCACACCTTGGCCCCGGAGTTGAGCGCGTTGACGGTCATCTTCCGGTCGGTGGGACCGGTGATCTCCACCCGGCGGTCCTCCAGGGCCGCCGGGGCGGGCGCGACCCTCCAGGAGTCGTCCGCGCGGATCGCGGCCGTCTCCGGGAGGAAGTCGAGGGCGCAGGTGCGGGCGATCTCGGCACGGCGCGCGGTGCGGCGGGCCAGGAGTTCGTCGCGGCGCGGCGTGAACCGCCGGTGCAGCTCCGCCACGAAGGCGAGCGCCGCGTCGGAGAGGACCTCCTCCTGCCGGGGCAGGGGCTCGGCGGCGACGACGGTCAGCGGGGACGGCGCTGGAGCGGACATGAGCGGTCACTTCCTTAGAGGGTTACGTCAGCAGAGGGCTCACTGCTTCGTCAGCAGAGGGTCACGTCAGCGAAGCACGCGCACCGCCGTCGTGCTGGGGTGCGAAGGTTCAACAGTGTGTTGACGGCACGGGAGGATTCTCCAAGTCGCGGTACGGCGGCACCGGCTGACGCGCCGCTCGCACTAGGGGTGCGGTCCCGCTCGGGCCGGGTGCGTCGCGCCCGCTCGCGCCGGGCGGCGTGAGGCGCCGGGTGGGGTGAGGCGCCGGGTGGGGTGCGCGGGCTCAGTCGAGGTGTTCCAGGTCGGCTTCGGTGTCGATGTCGTAGTCCCGTGCCACGTCACCGCACTCGACGAGGGTGAGCGCGTCCGCATGCTCCTTCAGATAGGCGCGTGCCCCCCGGTCCCCGGCGGCGCTCGCCGCCACGCCCGCCCAGTGGGCCGCGCCGAACAGCACCGGATGCCCGCGCACCCCGTCGTAGGCCGCCGAGACCAGCGACGTCTCGTCCCGGCAGGCGGCCAGGACCCGCGCCACCGCCGCCACGCCGATGCCCGGCTGGTCGACGAGCGAGACGAGCGCGGCCCGCGCGCCCGAACCGGCCAGCGAGGCGAGACCGGCCCGCAGCGAGGAACCCATGCCCCGCTCCCAGTCGGGGTTGTCGACGAGCACGCAGCCCTCCAGCCGCGCCCGCTCGCGCACCTCGTCCGCCCGTGCGCCCAGCACCACGTGCACCCGTGCGCATCCGGCCGCGCGCAGCACCCCGGCCGCGTGCTCCACCAGCGGCCGGCCGCGGTGCGAGAGCAGAGCTTTGGGGCGGCCGCCGAGCCGCCGCCCCCCGCCGGCGGCCAGCACCAGTCCGGCGACCTCGTCCTCTGTGCGTGTCATGAGTCCTGCATACCTGACGGACCGTCGGCGGTGTGATCCACCAGGGGCTGAATTTCGGCCCCCGCGCTAGCGCGCCCAGCCCTGCGTGTCGTTTACTGTCCGGCGTCTGGGGACTGCGCACGGCGACGTGCGAAGGGGAGGGCTGCGTTGCAGAGCTTGGGGCAGATGCCGGTGACCGGCAGCGACGAGGACCCGAGGGTGGCGGGGCTGCGCACCGCCGTGTCCCGGTTGCGCCGCGCGCTCGCCGCTCATCCCGCGGAGTTTCCCGACCGCGCGATAGCCGAGGACGAGCTGGCCGCGCTCGCCGCGATGGCCGCCCACGGCGCCCCCGAGATCCCGCTGTTACAGGGCTCCCTGCTGCTGATCGCCGGATCGATCGGCTCCGTCAGCGCGCTGGCCCGCGGACTGTCCGAGGTACGCGCGGCGGTGGACCTGTTCGGAGGGTCTCCGCGCGCCTGACCCGTCGCTCCGCCGCGCCCCCGCGTACGCGGGTAGCGCGACTCTCTTCCGGCTCCTCGGGTCAGGGCGCCGCGTGGGAACTGGCCAGTGCCTGGGACAGCTCCTTCGCCGCCTGCTGGAGGACGGGCGCGATCCGCTCCTGGGCGGCCTCCGTGACACGGCCGGCCGGACCGGAGTGCGTCTCTTGACGGGGTCAGAGCGGGCGGGAAGACTCCTTCAACAGAACGTTGAAGTCCGCAGCCCGCTCCATGGACGTCCCTTCGCCTCCGTACCGCCTACGTCCCGTCTCCGCCGCGCCGGAGACAGCGCGCCGGAGACGCCGTGGCGGAGGCAGCGTGGCGCGGAAGACGGCAGAGAGGGGTCCGGGTGTCCGACGCCGAACTGATGCTGCGCTCGACACGCGTCGTCACGCCCGAGGGGACGCGCGCCGCTTCGGTCGCCGTGGCGGGCGGCACGATCACGGCCGTACTGCCCTACGAGGCCGAGACGCCCGCCGGCGCCCGCCTGGAGGATCTCGGCGACGACGCGCTGCTGCCCGGCCTGGTCGACACCCACGTGCACGTCAACGACCCCGGCCGCACCGAGTGGGAGGGTTTCTGGACGGCCACGCGGGCGGCGGCGGCCGGCGGCGTCACCACCCTCGTCGACATGCCGCTCAACTCCCTCCCGCCGACCACCACCGTCGAGCACCTCCGCGCCAAGCAGGCGGTCGCCGCAAGCAAGGTCCACGTCGACGTCGGCTTCTGGGGCGGCGCGCTGCCCGGCAACGTGAAGGATCTGCGCCCGCTGCACGACGCCGGGGTCTTCGGCTTCAAGGCGTTCCTGTCGCCGTCCGGCGTGGAGGAGTTCCCGCACCTGACCCAGGACCGGCTCGCCGCCTCGCTGGCCGAGACGGCCGGCTTCGGCGGCCTGTTCATCGTGCACGCCGAGGACCCGCACCGCCTCGACGCCGCCCCGCGGCACGGCGGCCCCAAGTACGCCGACTTCCTCGCCTCCCGCCCGCGCGGCGCCGAGGACACCGCTGTCGCCGCCCTGATCGCGCAGGCCCGGCGCCTGGACGCCCGGGTGCACATCCTGCACCTGTCCTCCAGCGACGCGCTGCCGCTGATCGCCGAGGCCCGCGCGGAGGGGGTGCGGATCACGGTCGAGACGTGCCCGCACTACCTGACCCTGAGCGCGGAGGAAGTCCCGGACGGTGCCAGCGAGTTCAAGTGCTGCCCGCCCATCCGCGAGGCCGCCAACCAGGACCTGCTGTGGCAGGCGCTCGCCGACGGCGTGATCGACTGCGTGGTCACCGACCACTCGCCCTCCACCGCCGACCTCAAGACGGACGACTTCGCCACCGCCTGGGGCGGCATCTCCGGGCTGCAACTCAGCCTGCCCGCGGTGTGGACCGAGGCGCGCCGCCGCGGACACGGCCTGGAGGACGTGGTCCGCTGGACGTCCGCGCGCACCGCCGCCCTCGTCGGACTGGGGCGTAAGGGCGCCATCGAGGCGGGCCGCGACGCCGACTTCGCGGTCCTCGCGCCCGAGGAGACCTTCACCGTGGACCCGGCCGCCCTCCAGCACCGCAACCGCGTCACCGCCTACGCGGGCCGCACCCTGCACGGCGTGGTGAAGTCGACCTGGCTGCGCGGCCAACGCATCCTCGTTGACGGCGAGTTCACCGCGCCGAGTGGGCGCCTGCTGACCCGGCCGCACTGAACCGCCGCCCGCGCGGCCCCACTTCCGCCTCCGCGCCCGCCCCCGTGCAGCCCTGCCGCCTCCGCCTCCGCACCGATGCGGCCCCGCTGCCGCTTCCGTCCCCGCGCCCGTACGGCCCCGCCCCCGCCTCCGCACCAGCCGACACCGAAAGGAAGAACTGATCACCGTGACGGCGACTCCTCGTTTCACCGGCGACGCGAACCCCTACGGCGGCGGAGACCCGTACGCCGACTACCGCACCGCCGACTTCCCCTTCGCCCGGCACGCCGACCTCGCCGACCGCCGGCTCGGCGCGGGGGTCATCGCCGCCAACGACGAGTTCTTCGCCCAGCGCGAGAACCTGCTGCTGCCGGAGCGCGCCGTGTTCGACCCCGAGCGCTTCGGGCACAAAGGCAAGATCATGGACGGCTGGGAGACCCGGCGCCGCCGCGGCGCCTCCGCCGACCAACCCTGGCCCGCCGCCGACGACCATGACTGGGCCCTCGTCCGGCTCGGCGCGCCCGGCGTCGTACGGGGCGTCGTCGTCGACACCGCCCACTTCCGCGGCAACCACCCGCAGGCGGTCTCCGTCGAGGGCGTGTCCGCAGCGGGCGCGCCCTCCCCGGAGTACCTGCTCTCCGACGACGTGAAGTGGACGACGCTGGTCCCGCGCACTCCGGTCGGCGGCCACGCGGCCAACGGCTTCGAGGTCGGCGTCGAGCAGCGCGTCACCCATCTGCGCGTCAACCAGCACCCCGACGGGGGCATCGCCCGCCTGCGCGTGTACGGCGAGGTCGTGCCCGACCCGCGCTGGCTGGAGGTGCTCGGGACCTTCGACGTGGTCGCCCTGGTGAACGGCGGCCGCGTCGAGGACGCCTCCGACTTCTTCTACGCGCCTGCCGCCCACACCATCCAGCCCGGCCGCTCCCGCACGATGGGCGACGGCTGGGAGACCCGCCGTCGCCGCGACCAGGGCAACGACTGGATCCGCTACCGGCTGACCGCCCGTGCCGAGATCCGCGCCGTCGAGATCGACACCGCGTGCCTCAAGGGCAACAGCGCCGGCTGGGCCTCGGTCTCCGTCAGGGACGGCGAGGACGGCACGTGGACCGAGATCCTGCCGCGCACCCGCCTCCAGCCCGACACCGACCACCGGTTCGCGCTGCCCGCACCCGCCGTCGGCACCCACGCGCGCGTGGACATCTTTCCGGACGGAGGCATCTCCAGACTGCGGCTGTTCGGCTCGCTGACGCGGGAGGGGGCGGCCTCCCTGGCCGTGCGCCATCAGGAACTGGGGGGCTGAGCCATGGACCTGGGCGGCTGACCGCCGGGACTGGGCCGCTGACCCCTGGAACCGGGCGGCTGGGCCCCGGGACTGGGCCGCTGACCCCCGGCACCGGGCGGCTGGGCCCCGGGACTGGGCTGCTGACCCCTGGAACCGGGCGGCTGGGCCCTGGGACGGGGCGGCTGAGCCAGGAGCCGGATGGCTGAGCCAGGAACCGGGTGGCTCGCCCGCCCACCAGAATCTCTCGCCTTCTGGAACCTTTCGGCCGACTGCCGCGTTGTGCGGTCGTGACTCTTCAGCAAGAGATCGTCGGCAACGCCATGCAGATGGCGGTCGTCAACCTGAGCCCTGGCCAGACCGTGTACTGCGAGGCCGGGAAGTTCCTGTTCAAGACGCCGAACGTGACCATGGAGACCCGGCTCTCCGCTCCGTCCGGCAGCGGCGGCCAGCAAGCCCAGGGCGGCGCCGGCGCCGGCATGGGCGGCCTGCTGCGTCAGGCCATGGGCACGGCGATGCAGGTCGGCCAGCGTGTCCTGGCGGGCGAGTCGATGGCGTTCCAGTACTTCACGTCCCAGGGCGGCGAGGGCACCGTCGGCTTCGCGGGCGTGCTGCCCGGTGAGATGCGGGCCTTGGAGCTGAACGGCACGCGCGCGTGGTTCGCGGAGAAGGACGCCTTCGTCGCCGCGGAGTCCACCGTCGAGTTCGGCATCGCCTTCGCGGGCGGCCGCACCGGCATGAGCGGCGGCGAGGGCTTCGTCCTGGAGAAGTTCACCGGCACGGGCACGGTGATCATCGCGGGCGCGGGGAACTTCATCGACCTCGACCCGGCGGACTTCGGCGGCCGCATCGAGGTCGACACCGGCTGCGTCGTCGCCTTCGAGGAGGGCATCCGCTACGGCGTCCAGCGCGTCGGCGGGCTGAACCGCCAGGGCATCATGAACGCGGTCTTCGGCGGCGAGGGCCTGTCGCTCGCCACGCTGGAAGGCCAAGGCCGCGTCATCCTCCAGTCCCTCACCATCGAGGGCCTCGCCAACGCCCTCCGCAAGGCTCAGGGCGGCGACAAGCAGGGACCGACCGGCGGCCTCTTCTCGACGAACGTCGGCTGACTCCGCCCCGGCGCCCGCACGAGGAGTCCGTGCGCACGCGATGGCGCACACACGATCGTGTGCGCAGGAATCCGCGGGCACACGATGGCGCGCGCCCGCCCCTGCCCGCGTGCGACTCCCCGTGCGCCGACCGATGAGTCACGGCGGCAGCCGGAGTCTGAATCGGCGACAGGTGACGACCGATCACACTCGGAAGGCAGGCGCCCGCCATGGCGAAGCCCGGCCCTCGCGCGCCCCGGTGGACATCGGGTGAGGGAGTCGGGCCCTAAGTTAAATCCCGGGTAATTCACGGGACTTGCCGGAAAACTCTACGAGCTTGACATTGACATGCCATCTTCTGCGCGCGTCATCATGAGGGCATGAGATTTCCCCCACAGCTCACTCGCATCGGCGCCGCAGGCGCCCTCCTGTCCGCCCTGCTGGTCGGCGGCGGCGTCGCCGCGGTCCCGGCGAGCGCCGCCACGGCCTCCGTCGGCAGCATCTGCTACGGCGCCCTGCCCTCCCAGGCGTACGACACGCTCGACCTGATCGACCAGGGCGGCCCGTTCCCGTACTCCCAGGACGGCGTCGTCTTCCAGAACCGCGAGGGCGTCCTGCCGCGGCAGTCCAGCGGCTACTACCACGAGTACACCGTGATCACCCCGGGCTCCCGCGACCGCGGCGCCCGTCGCATCGTGACCGGTGAGCGCACCGACGAGGACTACTACACGTCGAACCACTACGCGACGTTCAACCTGATCGACTTCGGCTGCTGAGACTCCGCCGTCCGGTCCCGGCGCCCGGTCCGCCCCTCCCCTTCCCCGGAGGCGGACCGGGCGCCGTGCGGCGCGACGTGGGCGAGGCGGACGCGCACGAACGCGTCCACCGGATCGACAGCGGTCGCCAGCGCATCTGCCAGCACCTCGCCGGGGCCCGGCGCCGGGTCCGGCAGCTCGCCCCGGCGGATGAGGTCGGCTGGGCCCAGTCGCTCGATGTATGCGGCTCGCATGACCGCCCAGCGTGGTGCCGACCCAGCGCGCCCGGCGCGGCGGCGGCCCACCGGTCGGCGGAGGCGTGCTGGTCCGCAGAGGCGCAACCGCGTGGCGCCGCGCGCTCCTCAGGCACCGTCGCCCCGTACATGTACTGACAATCTGACTTCACGACTTCTCGTCAACCCGCCACAGAGCTACGCTCGGGCCGTGCCGAAACCAGATGTGGGCTCCGTCACGCCGCTGGAGCTACGGGTGGAGCGTGGCTCCCCGGTCCCGCTGTACTTCCAGTTGGCGCAGCAGCTCCAGGCCGCGATCGAGCAGGGCGCCCTCACCCCCGGCAGCCTGCTGGGCAACGAGATCGACCTCGCGGCGCGGCTCGGCCTGTCCCGGCCCACCGTCCGCCAGGCCATCCAGTCGCTCGTCGACAAGGGCCTGCTGGTGCGCCGCCGCGGAGTCGGCACCCAGGTCGTGCACAGCCAGGTCAAGCGCCCGCTGGAGCTGAGCAGCCTCTACGACGACCTGGACGCGGCCGGACGACGGCCGGCGACCGCGGTGCTGGTCAACGCGGTCGTCCCCGCGCCGCCCGGGATCGCCGCCGCCCTGGGGCTGCCGGAGGGAGGCGAGGCGCACCGCCTGGAGCGGCTGCGGCTGGCGCACGGCGAGCCGGTGGCGTACCTGGTCAACCACCTGCCGCCCGGCCTGCTCGACCTGGACACCGAGCGACTGGAGGCCACCGGCCTGTACCGGCTGCTGCGCGCCGCCGGGATCACGCTGCACAGCGCCCGTCAGACCGTCGGCGCCCGCGCGGCGACCCGGGACGAAGCCGGGCGGCTCGACGAGGAGGAGGGCGCGCCGCTGCTCACGATGGAGCGCACCACGTTCGACGACACCGGCCGCGCCGTCGAGTGCGGCGCCCACACCTACCGGCCGTCCCGCTACTCCTTCGAGTTCCAGTTGCTCGTACGGCCCTGAGCCGCCCGCCCCGAGGCACGAGTGCGCCTGCCTGCGGCCCGCGGTCCGCGGTCCGCTGGTCTGTGCCCCCGGGCGAGGCCCGTGCTGCCGGGCGGGGCCCGTGCTGCCGGGTCGGGCCGGACCGCGGCCGCCGCCCACGCCGCCGTCCGGAACCACCGGACCCGCGCCCGCCGCCGGACTTGCGTGCGTCGCCGCGCCTCACGCCCCACGCCCCGTACGCCACGCGCCGCCGCACCCCACCCGGCACCGCGTCCGCCGCCCGAGTCCGCCGCCCCAGTCTCTCGCCATGTCCGGACAAGGCGGCCGCACTCGGCCGCCCGGCCGTCCGTGCTTCCGCGCCGATGTTCGATAATGGGCCGCCTGGGGCTGATGACGTGGTCATCGGCCCCGCGCGTACGTTCGACGTCGCAAGAGCACGACGCGTAAGAGCACGGCACAACCAAGCACGACACGCAACAGCACGGCACAACACGGTAAGAAAGGCTCGGCCTCGTGGCACGGTTTCCAACCTGGGCAGGCATCGCGCTCGCGGGGGCACTGTCGCTGTCCCTCGCGGGTTGTAGCAGCACCGGCGGCAAACACGCGGAGGACGCCCGCAAGGCCGCCGCGGCTCAGGGCAGGGCGGCGGTGAACACCCCTCGCTGGACCTTCGCGATGATCACCCACTCGGGTGACGGCGACACCTTCTGGGACATCGTGCAGAGCGGCGCCAAGCAGGCCGCGATCAAGGACAACGTCAACTTCCTGTACTCCCACGACGACCAGGCCCAGCAGCAGGCGCAGCTCGTCGACGCGGCGGTGGACAAGAAGGTCGACGGCATCATCGTCACGCTGGCCAAGCCCGACGCCATGAAAGCGGCCGTGCAGCGCGCGGAGAAGGCCGGCATCCCGGTGATCACGGTCAACTCCGGGTCCGCCGAGTCGAAGGCGTTCGGCGCGCTCACGCACGTGGGCCAGGACGAGACGATCGCCGGTGAGGCCGTGGGCGAGGAGCTGAACAAGCGCGGGAAGAAGAAGGCCCTGTGCGTGCTGCACGAGCAGGGCAACGTCGGCCACGAGCAGCGCTGCGCCGGGGTGGCGAAGACCTTCACCGGCAAGGTGGAGAAGCTGTACGTCAACGGCACGGACATGCCCGACGTGCAGTCGGCCGTCGAAGCCAAGCTCCAGGCGGACAGATCCGTCGACGCGGTCGTCACGCTCGGCGCGCCGTACGCGGACACGGCCGTGAAGGCGAGGGCGGACGCGGGCAGCAAGGCCGAGATCGACACCTTCGACCTGAACGCCGAGGTGGCCGCCGGACTGAGGAACGGCACGCTCGGCTTCGCCGTCGACCAGCAGCCGTACCTCCAGGGCTACCAGGCCGTCGACCTGCTGTGGCTGTACAAGTACAACGGCGACGTCCTCGGCGGCGGCCGTCCGGTCCTGACCGGCCCGCAGATCGTCACCAAAGACCAGGCGTCCGCGCTGGAGGATTACGCCAAGCGGGGCACCCGATGAGCGCCGCCGCCGAGAAGACCGCCGCCGGGGACGGCGAGACGGCCGACGAAAGGGCTCTGCGCAGCTCGGCGCCGCGCAGGCTGCTGTCCCGGCCCGAGCTGGGATCGGTCGTCGGCGCTCTCGCGGTCCTCGTCTTCTTCGCCGTCGCCGCCGACGGCTTCCTGCGCGCCTCCAGCCTCAGCACCGTGCTGTACGCGTCCTCGACCATCGGCATCATGGCCGTCCCGGTGGCGCTGCTGATGATCGGCGGGGAGTTCGACCTGTCGGCCGGTGTGATGGTCACCTCGTCCGCGCTGATCTCGTCGATGTTCAGTTACCAGATGACCGCGAACGTGTGGGTCGGCGTCGGCGTGTCCCTGCTGGTCACCCTGGCGATCGGCGCCTTCAACGGGTTCGTGCTCACCCGCACGAAGCTCCCCAGCTTCATCGTCACGCTGGGCTCCTTCCTGATGCTGGCCGGCCTGAACCTCGGCTTCACCAAGCTGATCGACGGCACCGTGTCCACCAAGACGATCGCCGACATGGAGGGCTTCCCGGCCGCGCACGCCGTCTTCGCCTCCACCCTCACCGTCGGCGGCGTCGACTTCAAGATCACCATCCTGTGGTGGCTCGCGCTGGTCGCCGTCGCCTCCTGGATCCTGCTGCGCACCCGCACCGGCAACTGGATCTTCGCGGTCGGCGGCAACCAGGACGCGGCCCGCGCGGTCGGCGTGCCGGTCGCCAGGACCAAGATCGGTCTTTATATGGGCGTAGCCCTGGGGGCCTGGATCTCCGGCCAGCACCTGCTGTTCTCCTTCGACGCCGTGCAGTCCGGCGAGGGCGTCGGCAACGAGCTGACGTACATCATCGCGGCCGTCATCGGCGGCTGCCTGATCACCGGCGGATACGGCAGCGCCGTCGGGTCCGCGGTCGGCGCGCTGCTGTTCGGCATGACCAGCAAGGGCATCGTCTTCGCCGAATGGAACCCCGACTGGTTCAAGTTCTTCCTAGGAGCGATGCTGCTCCTCGCGACCCTGCTCAACGCCTGGGTCCGCAAGCGGGCGGAGGCCGCGACATGACCGAGCCGACGACGACGCCGCCCACGGAGCGCACGGCGCTCGTGGAGCTGTCCGACGTGAGCAAGCACTACGGCGCCGTCCGCGCCCTGGAGGGCGTCTCCCTGGAGGTCCACGCGGGGGAGATCACCTGCGTGCTGGGGGACAACGGCGCAGGCAAGTCCACCCTGATCAAGGTGATCGCGGGGCTCCACGCGCACGACGGCGGCGTGCTCCGCGTCGACGGGGAGGAGACCCGGCTCTCCTCCCCGCGCGAGGCCCTGGACCGGGGCATCGCGACCGTCTACCAGGACCTCGCCGTGGTCGGTCTGATGCCGGTGTGGCGCAACTTCTTCCTCGGCTCCGAGCCGCGCAAGGGCGCCGGTCCCTTCAAGCGCCTGGACGTCGACCTCATGCGCCGCACCACCCGGCGGGAGCTGCTGCGTATGGGCATCGACCTCCGGGACGTCGACCAGCCCATCGGCACCCTGTCGGGCGGCGAACGCCAGTGCGTGGCCATCGCGCGGGCGGTGTACTTCGGCGCCAAGGTGCTCGTCCTGGACGAGCCGACGGCGGCGCTCGGCGTGAAGCAGTCCGGCGTGGTGCTCAAGTACGTGGCGGCGGCCCGGGACCAGGGCCTGGGTGTCGTCCTCATCACGCACAACCCGCACCACGCGTACCTCGTCGGGGACCGGTTCGTGCTGCTGAAGCGGGGCACGATGGTCGGCCGTCACACCCGGGACGAGATCACCCGGGAGGAGCTGACCCGTCAGATGGCGGGCGGCAGCGAGCTGGACGCCCTGCGCCACGAGCTGGAGAAGAACGCCTCCTAGCCCGCCGACCGGCGCCCCGCGGGGCGGTACGCGCGCGTGCCGCACGTCTCCGCAGGGCGCCGGTCGCTCCGCGCCCTGTACGACACCCTTACCGCACGTGCGGCACAATCGGGGCCGATGAGCACCTACCGCGACCTCACCGCCCCCATCGGCTCCCGCCGGGCGACCGCGCTGCGCACGGCGGGCACCCGGGAGCGCCGCTCCCACCTGTCCGCGCCCCGGGTGCCGACGGTGGGCATCGACATCGGCGGCACCAAGGTGATGGCGGGCGTCGTCGACGCCGACGGCAACATCCTGGAGAGGCTCCGCACGGAGACCCCGGACAAGTCCAAGAGCCCCAAGGTGGTCGAGGACACCATCGCCGAGCTGGTCCTGGACCTGTCCGACCGGCACGACGTGCACGCGGTCGGCATCGGCGCGGCCGGCTGGGTCGACGCCGACCGCAACCGCGTGCTCTTCGCCCCCCACCTGGCCTGGCGCAACGAGCCGCTGCGCGACCGCCTCTCCGAGCGCCTCTCGGTCCCGGTCCTGGTGGACAACGACGCCAACGCGGCCGCCTGGGCCGAGTGGCGCTTCGGCGCCGGCCGCGGCGAGGACCACCTCGTCATGATCACCCTCGGCACCGGCATCGGCGGCGCGATCCTGGAGGACGGTCAGGTCAAGCGGGGCAAGTTCGGCGTCGCCGGCGAGTTCGGGCACATGCAGGTCGTGCCCGGCGGCCACCGCTGCCCCTGCGGCAACCGCGGCTGCTGGGAGCAGTACAGCTCCGGCAACGCCCTGGTGCGCGAGGCCCGCGAGCTGGCCGCGGCCGACTCCCCGGTCGCCTACGGCATCATCGATCACGTCAAGGGCCAGATCTCCGACATCACCGGCCCGATGATCACCGAGCTGGCCCGCGAGGGCGACGCCATGTGCGTGGAACTGCTCCAGGACATCGGCCAGTGGCTCGGCGTCGGCATCGCCAACCTCGCCGCCGCCCTCGACCCCTCCTGCTTCGTCGTCGGCGGCGGCGTCTCCGCAGCCGACGACCTGCTGATCGGTCCCGCCCGGGAGGCGTTCAAGCGCCACCTCACCGGCCGCGGCTACCGCCCCGAGGCCCGCATAGTCCGCGCCCAGCTCGGCCCCGAGGCCGGCATGGTGGGCGCCGCCGACCTCGCCCGGCTGGTCGCCCGCCGCTTCCGCCGGGCCAAGCGCCGCCGGACGGAGCGCCTGGAGCGCTACGGGCAGCGGTACGCCGAAGCCCGGCGGGCGACCCGGGAGACGCCGTGACGATGTCCCTGCCCCGCCAGACGCGACACTCGGACGCGGCGCCCCCGGCGGCCGAGGACCGCAGGCGCCGCAACCGGCGCCGCGCGCTCACCCTGCTGATCATCGGGCTGCTGATCGGCGTCCCGGCCGGCTACCTGGTGATCTCCGCCGACCAGAGCCGCGACAGCGGCAAGGACAAAGAGGCCAAGTACGCGGCGACCGGCCTGACGCCGGTCTACCCGGCCAAGGTCCAGCGCCTCCTCTACCAGGTGCCGATCCCGCACCCGGCCGACCGGGTCGCCAGCTACGAGACGAACAACTGGAAGACCAGCCGCCTCTACGTCCAGTTCCGCACCACCCAGGCCGGTCTGGACACCTTCCTCGACGCCATGGGCGTCGACCGGAGCGACCTCAAGCAGGGCGACGTCGCCGTCGGCGCACGCGACCAGAAGATCACCGGCTGGCGGTTCACGGGACCGGGCCCCTGGTGGGGTCTCAGCCACAGCCAGAAGAACCCCGCTCCCACCCAGGACGTCGTCGTGAACCTCTCCCACCCGGTCCTGCCGATGGTCTACGTCGTCTCCCGCACCGTGCCTTAACCCGCCTCCGCGCCCGGCGGCTCCGCGGCCCGCGAACGGCGGGCCGGGCCCGCGCCGGAGCCGGTTGTCAGACCCCGCCCGTAGAGTCGGAGACGACTGATGCGACCGGAGGGCGGGAGGTGACAGGACGTATGAGCGACACGGCTGTTTCCGAGACGGCCGGTGCGGCGGACCTGGTGTCCGCGCGCCGGGCCGCCGTCTTCCTGCCCGCACCCCTGCCGCGCGAGAGCCGCGTCGCCTTCTGGGACCCCGACGCCGAGACGCGGCCCGCCGAGCGCGCGGCCGACGCCCCGCCCGCTCACCCGGCCCCGCCCGCTCACCCGGCCGCCCCCGCGCCCGCCGCGGCCCAGGCCGTCGAACTGACGGTCGTGCGTCCGCACGGCGCGGGCGTCCGCCGCCGCACCGCTCCCGCGCTGACCCTGCCGGTCGACGCGGCGCTGCCGCACCTCGTGCGCGCCCGGCACGACCCGGCCGCCCACCCCGCCACCGCCTGCTGGGGCGCCGCCGCCCTGCACGCGCTGCGGCTCACCGCGCGCGGCCGGCTGCTGCCCGGCCTGACCGCCGACGGGCACGACGCCTGGCGGGCCGGCCCCCTCGACCCGGACGACATCGCCCACCTGCGCGCGATCGCCGACGCCCTCCCATACGAGGGCCACGCCGTCCCGCTGCCCGGCGCGGGGCCGATCCGGCTGCCCGACCCCGAGGCGCTGGTGCGCGCCTTCCTCGACGCCGTCGCCGACTCCCTGCCCCGCACCCCCGCCGCGCCGCACGCCGCCGGCCGCCCCTTCGCCGACCGCCGCCCGCAGCACCTGCCGGCCGCCCGGGACTGGGCGGCCGAGGTCGCCGCGAGCATGGACGCCGGCGTACGGATCTCGCTCCGCCTCGACCTGTCGTCCTACGACCTGTTCGACGCCGCACCCCACGCCGAACCCCCCGCCGCAGCCGGCGGCCGCCGAGCGGATCGCCGCGCGGGCGCGGCGATCGTCCAGGTGCACAGCCTGGCCGACCCCACCCTCGTGGCCGACGCCGCGGCCCTGTGGACGGGAGAGGCCGAAGCGGTCTTCGGCCCCCGCGCGCGGGTGGACGCCGCCCTGGCCGTACGGCGCGCGGCCCGCGTCTGGCCCCCGCTGGACCGGCTCACCGAGCAGGAGGCGCCCGACGTCCTCGCCCTGTCCGCGGACGAGGTGAGCGACCTGCTCGGGGCGGCGGCGACCCGGCTCGCGGCCGCCGGGGTCGCCGTGCACTGGCCCCGCGACCTGGCGCAGGACCTCACCGCCACCGCCGTGGTGTCGTACGCGCCGGGCTCCGCGACCGACGGCGCGGGGTTCCTCGAAAGCGAGGAGCTGCTCCGCTTCCGCTGGCAGCTCGCGCTCGGCGGCGACCCGCTCACCGAGACCGAGATGGACGCGCTCGCCGAGGCCCACCGGCCGGTCGTACGGCTGCGGGATAGCTGGGTCCTCGTCGACCCCGCCCTCGTGCGCAAGGCCCGCAAACGCGACCTGGGGCTCCTCGATCCGGTCGACGCGCTCTCGGTCGCCCTCACCGGCACCGCCGACGTCGACGGCGAGAGCGTGCAGGCGGTGCCCGTCGGCGCCCTGGCCGCGCTGCGGGACCGCATCACCGCAGGGGCGCCGCCCGCCGAGCCGCCGCCGGGACTGCACGCTTCGCTGCGTGACTACCAGGCGCGCGGCCTGGCCTGGCTCGACCTCATGACCTCCCTGGGCCTCGGCGGCTGCCTCGCCGACGACATGGGCCTCGGCAAGACGGTCACCCTCATCGCCCTGCATCTGAAGCGTGCGCACCCCGACCCCACCCTGGTCGTCTGCCCGGCCTCCCTGCTCGGCAACTGGCAGCGGGAGATCGCCCGGTTCGCCCCCGGCGTCCCCGTCCGCCGCTTCCACGGCCCGGACCGCACCCTGGACGGCCTCGACGGCGGCTTCGTGCTCACCACCTACGGCACCATGCGCTCCGCGGCGGCCCAGCTCGCCGAGCAGCCCTGGGGCATGGTCGTCGCCGACGAGGCACAGCACGTCAAGAACCCCTACGCGGCGACCGCCAAGGCCCTGCGCACCATCCCGTCCCCCGCGCGCGTCGCCCTCACCGGCACGCCCGTGGAGAACAACCTCTCCGAACTGTGGGCCATCCTCGACTGGACCACCCCCGGCCTGCTCGGCCCCTTGAAGTCCTTCCGCGCCCGGCACGCCCGCGCCGTGGAGAACGGCGAGGACGAGGAGGCGGCGCGGCGGCTGGCCCGCCTGGTACGGCCCTTCCTGCTGCGCCGCCGCAAGTCCGACCCGGGCATCGTCCCCGAACTCCCGCCCAAGACCGAGACCGACCACCCCGTCCCCCTCACCCGCGAACAGGCCGCGCTGTACGAGGCGGTGGTGCGCGAGTCGATGGCGGTCATCGAAGCGGCCGACGGCATCGCCCGCCGCGGCCTGGTCCTGAAACTGCTGACCTCGCTCAAGCAGATCTGCGACCACCCCGGGCTCTACCTGAAGGAGGACGGCCCGCGCGGCGCCGACGACCGGCTGGCGGCCCGCTCCGGCAAACTCGCCCTGCTGGACGAACTGCTGGACACCCTCCTCGCCGAGGACGGCTCCGCCCTCGTCTTCACCCAGTACGTCGGCATGGCCCGCCTGATCGCCTCCCACCTCGCGTCCCGCGCGGTCCCGGCCGACCTGCTGCACGGCGGCACACCGGTCCCCGAGCGCGAGCGCATGGTGGACCGCTTCCAGAGCGGCGCGACGCCCGTCCTGGTGCTGTCCCTGAAGGCCGCCGGCACCGGCCTGAACCTCACCCGGGCCGGTCACGTCGTCCACTTCGACCGCTGGTGGAACCCGGCGGTCGAAGAGCAGGCCACCGACCGCGCGTACCGCATCGGCCAGACCCAGCCCGTCCAGGTCCATCGCCTGATCACCGAAGGCACCGTCGAGGACCGCATCGCCGAGATGCTCGCCGCCAAGCGCGCCCTGGCCGACGCGATTCTGGGCGGCGGCGAGTCGGCGCTCACCGAGCTGACCGACCGTGAGCTGTCCGACCTGGTGTCGCTGCGGCGGGGGACCCGATGAGCGCGCGCCCCGCCGACGCGGCACGCCGAGCGCTGCGGGAGGCCCGGCGCCAGCAGTCCCAGGAGGACGGCCGGGCCGTCCCGCGCGAGCCGGATCCCGGCGCAGATCGCCCGGCCGCCGACGGCGAGCGCCGTGCCTCGTCGTCGGCCGGTCCTGGAGACGACGTGGACCAGCCCGCCGACGCCGCCCGGGAGGCGCTGCGCGAGGCGGTGGCCGCGCGCCGCCTCGACCGCTCGACGACCGACGCGGCCCAGGAGACTCCGCAGGACGCCTCCGCGGGCCCCGCCCGCGAACCGGTGCGGCTGGCCCCTGCGTCGGCGCGGTGGGCTATGTCGGAGACCAGCGCAGACTCTGCCCGCGAACCGGTGCGACGCGCACCGGCGGCCGAGGACGAGCCGCAGCCCGCCGCCGCCCCGCCAGTCGGCGGCGAGGCGGCCGCTCACCGGCCGACGGACACACGGCCGTCCGACGCCGCCCGCGCGGCCCTGCGCGCCGCACTCGCCCGCCGGGACGCGGAAGCGGAGCATGCCGCACCCGCCCGCGGTTCCGCGTCCGCTCCTGAAGAGGAAGACCCGCCGCGATCGGGGAGGGTGCCCCCAGCCGAGGAGTCCGCGCGAGCGGACGACGTGCCGACACAGCCGGGGGAGTCCACCCAGCGGGAGTCGTCTGTCCGGGGCGAGGAAGTCGCTCGACCAGAGTCGTCCGTCTACACCGAGGGGTCCGGTCAACCAGGGTCGTCGTCCGTCTGGTCCGGGGAGTCCGGTCGCCCAGAGTCGCCCATCCGATCCGAGGAGTCTGGTCGCCCAGAGACGTCCGTCCGGGCCGGGGAAACTGCTCGGCCGGAGTCGTCCGTCTATGCCGAGGAGCCCGGTCGACCACAGACGTCCGTCCGATCCGAGGAGTCCACCCGCCCAGAGTCGTCCGTCCGGGCCGAGGGGACCACTCGCCCAGTGCCGTCCGTCTGGGCCGGGGAAGCCGCTCAGCCGGTGACCTCCGCCTCCGACCAGGCCGACGCCCCGCAGCGCACCCCCTCGTCCGCGCAGCCCGCGTCGCGGTCGACGACCGGCGGTGCTCGGCGCCGCAGCCCTGCCTCGGGCGCGGTTCCCGGCGTCGCCTCGGGCGCCGCCGCCGGAGCGAGCGTCCGTGCCGTGCGGGCGCTGCTCGCCGACGCGTTCCGCATGCCGGTCACGGCGACGGCCGATCCGCACCCGGAGGAGGGCGCTCACCCCGAGGACGAGCCGGACGGCGGCCCGCACCAGACGCCGCCGACACCTCGCACGTCCGCCACGCGCCCCGACTCAACCCCGCCTCGCACGCCCCCGGACCCGCCCACGCCTCCCGCGTCCGCCGCCCCGCCCACGCCTCACGCGTCCACGCTTCACGCGTCCGCCGCCCCGCCCACGCCTCGCATGCCCCCGGACCCGTCCACGCTTCACGCGTCCACCGAGCCGACCACCCCGTCCGCCGTGCCCACGGAGTCCGCGCCCATGGAGTCCGCGCCCATGGAGTCCGCGCCCACGGAGTCCGCGCCCAGGACCCCCGCGCCTCCCGCCCCCCTGGCGCCCGCGACCATGGCCTCACCTCGGCGTGACGGCGCGTTGCGCCGTACCTTCCCCGCCTTCCCCGCCCGGACAGGCGGTGCGTCCGACTTCGCGGACACGTGGTGGGGCCGGGCGTGGCTGACCGCGCTGGAGCAGGGCGCCCTGGACGCCGCACGACTGGCCCGGGGACGGCGTTACGCGGAACGGGGACACGTGGACGCCATCACCGTGACCCCGGGGCTGGTCCTGGCCTACGTGCAGGGCAGCCGCGCGCGCCCCTACCGGGTCCAGGTGCGGCTGCGGACGCTCGACGACGCCGACTGGAGCCGCTTCCTGGACGCCGCCGCCGAACGCCCCGGGCACATCGCCGCGCTGCTCGACAAGGAGATGCCGCACTCCCTGACCGAGTGCGGAGTGCCGCTGCTCCCCGAGCCCGGCGACCTCGCCCCCCAGTGCAGTTGCCCCGACAGCGGCCACCCCTGCAAGCACGCGGCCGCCCTGTGCTACCAGACCGCACGCCTGCTGGACGCCGACCCGTTCGTCCTGCTGCTGCTCCGCGGCCGGGGCGAGCGCGAACTGCTCGACGCGCTGTCCCGGCTGAACGCCACGCGGGCCGCCCGCGCCGCCCGGGAGCGCGCCCCCGCGGCGCTGCCGGGCATCCGCGCCACCGACGTCCTCGCCCGCCGAGACCGGCGCCCGCCCCCGCCCGCGCCGCTGCCGCCCCCGCCGCATCCCGAACAGCCTCCGGTCTACCCGGCGGCCCCGGGCGGCCCCGACCCGTTCGCCCTGGACCAGTTGGCGACCGACGCCGCCGCCCGCGCGCACGCCCTGCTCACCACGGGCCGTGATCCGGTCGGCGGGTTGACCCTGTGGCAGGACGCGGTGCGCCTGGCCGCCGCCCGCCCCGGTTCGGGACTCACCGCCGCCACCCGGGCCCTGTACGCCCAGCTCGCCTCCGCCGCGGGCCGCACCCCGTCAGAGCTGGCCCGCGCGGTGGCCGCCTGGCGGCAGGGCGGCCTGGAGGGCCTGGCCGTGCTCGACGAGCCGTGGGACCCGCCGGCCGGCCGGTTCGACCGGGCCCGTCCGCTGCTGCTCGCCGCGGACCTCCCCGCCTTCCGCCCCGGACGCAACCGGCTGACCCACCCCCGCGGCCACGTCCAGCTCCGCTTGGGCCGCGACGGCCTGTGGTACGCGTACGAGTCCGAGCCCGGCCGCGAGGACTGGTGGCCGCGCGGCGCCCCCGATCTCGACCCGGTCGGCGCCCTCACCGGCCTGGCGATGCCCGACGACCTCTGACCCTCGCGGGAGACGAGCGCCGGACACGCCGCTGGGGCTCGTGTCCGTGGCGGAACCGGACACGAGCCCCAGCAGTCGGTGCGTGCTGTCAGGCCGCCGCGTCAGGCGGGAGGCAGCGTCCACTTCTGCGCCCCGGTGCCGTTGCAGGTGTAGATCTGCAGCCGGGTGCCTTCGGCGGTGGAGGAGTTCGGGTCGTCCAGGCACAGCCCCGAGTTGGTGTTCTTCAGGGAGCCGTCGGATCCGGCGGTCCACTTCTGGGCGCCGCTGCCGTTGCAGGTGTAGAGCTGGACCAGGGTCCCGTTGGTGGTGCCGCTGTTGCTGACGTCGAGGCACTTGCCGAGGGTGCGCAGGGTGCCGTCGGCCGCGACGGTCCAGTCCTGGGCGGCCGTGTTGTTGCACGTCCAGAGCTGGATCGCGGTGTGGTCGGCCGTGCTGGAGTTGGAGTCGTCGATGCACTGCGTAGAGGTGACGCCGGAGGCGATGGGGCCGACGCGCGGCTTCGCCGGGGCGCCCGTGTCGCCCGGGTAGGAGGGCGGAGCGGCCGACGCGGCGGTCGCCCACGAGGTGTTGGGGCTGGCGCCGAGCGTGTAGCTGAGGGTGCCGCCGGAGGTGATCGCGGAGGTGGGGGCGTAGGCGTTGTTCCACGCGGTCCCGTTGAACGTCGCGGACTGCACGTAGGGCGCGTTGTCCGCGGCGCCGTTGCCGTTGATCGTCAGGGTCTTCCCGGACGGCAGCGTGATCACCGCCTGGGAGAACAGCGGCGAGCCGAGGGCCAGGTCGGAGGTGCCCGGCGTCATCGGGAACATGCCCAGCGCGGACCACACGTACCAGGCGCTCATGGCGCCGAGGTCGTCGTTGCCGTCGGCGAGGCCGGACGGGCTGTTCGACCAGATCTGGTCCTGGACGGAGCGCACGGTGCCCTGCGTCTTGTAGGGCGCGCCGACGTAGTCGTACTCCCAGGGCAGTTCGATGCTCGGCTCGTTGCCGACCCAGGCGTAGCCGTTGGCGCCGGTGTAGCTGCGCAGCACGGTGTCGAGGTAGTGGGTCATCGCCTTGTCGCCGCCCTTGGCGGTGGCGAGCCCGGCCACGTTGAAGGGCACCATGCCGGTATAGATCCAGGAGTCCGCCTCGACCATGTCGGTGCCGCTGGTCGGGTCGAAGCCGCCGGTCCAGGAGCCGTTGGCGTTACGGGGCTCGACGAAGCCGGAGGCCGGGTTCAGCGTGTTGCGCCAGTCCTGCGCGCGGTGGGCGTACGTCTGCTGGCTCGCGGTGTCGCCGAGGGCGCCGGCGAAGGAGGAGAGGGCGAAGTCGGCGGTGTCGTACTCCAGGGTCGTGGCCACCGGGCCGTAGAAGTTGCAGCAGCCGTAACTGCCGTCGTGCGGCATGTATCCGGGGCTGTTCAGGTAGTTCAGGCCCGGCCGGTCGTTGTTCGCCGTGCTCGCCTGCTTCAGCAGGCCGGCCAGTGCCTTGGCGGTGTCGAAGTTCCGCGCGCCGAAGGCGTGGTAGTCGGCGATGATCGCGGCCGCCGGGTCGCCGACCATCACGTAGGACTCGCCGTTGTTCTCCGACCACTTGGGGAAGATCCCGGTCTGGGCGTAGTCGTCGGTCATCGACTGGGCGGTGTCGGAGGCGACCTGCGGGCTGACCAGCGCCTCCAACTGGGCCTGGGAGCGGTAGATGTCCCAGCCGGAGTAGTTGGCGTAGGCGGCGTTGTGCCCGGTGTCCACCGTGTGGGTGCGGCCGTCGAAGCCGTAGTACTGGCCGTTGGTGTCGCTGATGACGTTCGGGTGCAGCAGCGAGTGGTAGAGCGCCGTATAGAAGATCTTCTGCTGGTCGTCCGTGCCGCCGGCGATCTGCACCTTCCCCAGGGCGGTGTTCCAGGCGGAGTGGGCGGCGCTGCGGACGGCGTCGAAGTTCCAGCCGCTGTTCTCGGCGGACCGGTTGGCGGAGGCGTTCGCGACGGACACGTAGGAGAGGCCGACCTTGGCCTGGACGACCGGGTTGGACGTGGTGTCGAACGTGACGTGCCCGTTGGAGGCGGCCGCCGCCGGGGCGGCGCCCGAGGCGCGTCGGGCCGCGGCGGGGGAGGACTTCGGCATCACGCCGTGCAGACGCGGCTTGTTGGGCTTCTCCGGGGCGTTCTTGTCCGCCCGGCCCGAGGGCTGGGGCGTCTTCGCCGCGGGCGCGAGCGCACTGCCGCTGGACGCGAAGGGCCGGTCGAAGACCATGTCGAAGTAGACGGTGTAGGAGTTCCCGGCGCCGCAGAACCTCCCGCTCGTCACCTGGCCGCTGACCTCGGTGTTGGAGACGACGTTGAACTGGGTCGAGCTGGCCCCGTTCTGGCTGTTCGCCAGCTTGAAGAGGAGGTTGGCCTGGGAGCTGGCGGGGAAGGTGAACCGCGCCATGCCGCTGCGGCTCGTGGTCGTGAGTTCCGTGGTCACCTTGTTGTCCAGGGCGACCTTGTAGGACCCGGCCGTGGCGGACTCGTTGGCGTGCGAGAAGGAGTCGGTCGCCCCGTTGGACACGGCGCCCACCGTGGGCAGCACCGGCACGTCGCCCGCGGCGCCGCAGCCCGGCCCCGCGATGTGGGTCAGGCTGAAGCCCGTGATCGAGGAGTCCTTGTACTCGTATCCGCCGCCGGGCGGCCGCGACGAGGTGTCGGGACTCCACTGCGCCATCCCGAACGGGACGTCAGCGCCCGGGAAGTCGTTGGCGTCGTTGGTCGTGCCGATGAACGGGTTCACCAGGTCGGCCGGCGCCGTCACCAGCTTGGGCGCCGCGGCGGGCGCGGCCGAGGCGCTGGCAGCGGGAAGCGCGTACGCGCCCAGGAGCACGGCGCCGAAGGCGGCCCCGAGCGCAGGGCGGAACCGGAGGTCTCGCACCGTGCGTCTGCGCGGGCCGGGTCGGCGGCCTCCGGCCGGAATCGGGAACATCGATCTGCCTCCAGAAGGTGGGCGCCATCGGGAGCGCGCCGGGTCGGCCGAGGGACGGGGGGACGACCCGGTGAGCGGGATGTGGCGGGCTGGCTGCGGCAACGGACTCCCGGGCCGGGCAGGCCGCTACGGGATCACCGCCGACGACGTTGACAACGTTGTCGGAGCGAGCCCGGAGTTCTCGGCCTGTCGTCGATGACGGGAGGTTGGAACCCTTCGAAGCGGAACTGTCGCAACGTAGTCAAGGGGTCGTGCTCACGTCAATACAACGAGCGACGCCGGCCTGACCCGAACAGGACGCCTCCCTCCGGGCGGACGCGGCGCCGCAAGGGCCGGGGACGTGATCCGGTCCCGTCGGCGTCCTCGCGGCGTGGCGGCAGCGCGCCGAGCCCCGTGCCGGCGCCGCCCCCGTCAGCCGCGCACGGCGCCCGCCGTCAGTCCGGACACGAAGTGGCGCTGGAGCAGCACGTAGACGACGACCACCGGCGCCGAGGCGATGACGACGCCCGCGAAGAGCACGGGGTAGCGGGTCTGGAACTCGCCCTGGAAGTCGAGCAGGGCCAGGGGCAGCGTGCGGTGCTGCTGGGAGCGGATGAACAGCAGCGGGTACAGCAGGTCGTTCCAGTCCATCACGAACAGGAAGATGCCCGTGGTCGCCAGCGCTGGCCTGAGCAGCGGCACGGCGATCGAGCGGAAGGAGCGCAGCGGTCCCGCGCCGTCCAACTCGGCCGCCTCGTACAGGTCTTCCGGAACGGACCGGAGGAAGGCGCCCAGGATGAACACGGCCGTGGGCAGCGTCATCGTGGTGTCCACCAGCACCAGGCCCAGCAGGTCGTCGGTGAGGCCGAGCCGGTCGAACAGCACGTACTGGGGCACGATCGCCGCCTGGGTCGGCACCGCGAGTCCCGCCACCAGGACGCCGAAGACGGCCCAGCTCACCCTGCCGGGCACCCGGGCGCAGAAGAACGCCGCCAGGCCCGCCGCCGCCAGGGTCAGGGCGACCGCGCCGGCCGTGACCGTCAGGCTGTTGACGAAGGCCGTGCCGAGGCCGCCCTCGTCCACCGCCTGCCGGTAGTTGTCCAGCGTGGGCGCGCTCGGCGGGGACAGCGGCGCGTCGAAGAGCTGGGGGAGCGTCTTGAAGGTTCCGAAGAGCACGACCAGCAGGGGGACCGCCACACTGACGGCGCCCACCCCCAGCACCAGCGGTCGCATGGTCTTGTGCAGCACGTCAGGCCCTCCGCAGCGTCCGCCGCTGCACCCAGGTGAGCAGCGCGATCAGCGCCATGAACACCAGTGACTGGGCGGCCGCGTAGCCGAACTCGTCGTTGGAGAAGGTCGTGTAGATCCGGGTGGAGAGGATGTCCAGCGCGGGGCCGGGCGGGTTGCCGCCCAGGCCGAGCACCAGGTCGAACGCCTTGAAGGACTGAACGGTGGTGTAGGCGACCACGATGCCGGTCGCGGGCGCCACCAGGGGCCAGGTGACGTAGCGGAACCGGGTCCAGCGCCCGGCCCCGTCCAGGTCGGCGGCCTCGTACAGCTCCCTCGGTATCGCCTGGAGGCCGGCGATGAAGACCACCGTCATCTGGCCCGCGTGGAACCACACTTGCGTCAGCGCCAGCCAGAACACCGCGGTCGACGGGTCGCCGAGGTAGACCGACTGGAGCGAGCCCCATCCGACGGCGCGCGCGGCGGAGTTGAGCAGACCGCTGTCCGGGTCGTAGACGAAGCGCCAGACGAAGGCGACCGAGACCGACGACAGGACGGTGGGCAGGAAGAAGACGGCTCGCAGCAGCGTGGACGCCCTGGTCGTGCGCGCCAGGTACAGCGCGAGCAGCAGCGCCAGCGCCGTCTGGACCAGCACGACGGTGAGCGTCAGCTTCAGGTTGTTCTCAGCCGCGTGCCGGAACACGTCGTCGTGGGCGGTGAGCCGGGTGAGGTTGCGCAGTCCGACGGTGTGGAAGGTCGCGCTGTAGCCGTCCCAGTCGGTCAGCGCGTACTGCACGGCCTGCACGGTCGGATACGCGAAGAAGAACAGGTAGAGGGCCAGTGCGGGCACGGGGAACAGCCACAGGGTGCGCGCGGTGCGCCGCTTACGCGCGCTTCTGGTCGATGACACGCTGTGCCTCCTCGGCGGCCTGCTCCGGCTTCTTGCCGCCGACCACGGCGGCCGCCGCGTTCTCGACGGCCGTGCGGATGTCGAGGTCGAGGAACTGGAAGCGCGGGGCGAGCAGCGTCTTCTTGCGCAGCCAGGGAGCGACGGCCTTGAGGTCGGGGTTGGTGTACTCCACGCCCTCGACGGTGACGTGCTGTCCGGTGCGGTTGGCGTACGCCCCGGCGTTGGCCGGATCGCTGAGGAACTCCAGGAACGCGTAGGCGGTCGGCTGGACTTTGGAGGCGCTGTTGACGCCCAGGATGAACGTGGTGTTGAACACGCCCTGGTATCTGGCCTTGGCGGCCGTCGTGGTGACGGGCGCGACCAGGTCGAAGGGGAACTTCGCGCCGAGGGCGCGCACACCGGCCATCTGGTAGGAGCCCGTCGCCAGGAGGGCCGCCTTGCCCTGCGCGAAGAGCTGGGCCACGGCGTCGGTCGTCGAGCCGGTGGCCCGGTCCTGGAAGTACGGCTTCAACTGGCCGTACTGCTTCAGGGTGGTCAGGAACCAGTCGTCGGTGACCTTGTACGCGCCCGACTCGATCTTGGTGAACATGTCGTCGCTGGGCGCGTTGTTCATGACCATCGTGTTGAGGAGCTGACCGGCGTTGGCCGAGTCGCCGCCCGGCCAGGCGAGGGGGACGTACCCCTTGGCCTTGAGGTCGTCGAGCAGGCGCAGGAAGCCGTCCCAGTCGGCGGGGGCCGAGGTGTGGCCCGCCCTGTCGAGGGCGTCGGCGTTGGCGAGCGGCATGTTGAAGACGAGCTGGTAGGGCAGCCCGTACTGCACGCCGCGGTGGGCGCCCGGCTCGATCAGGTCCGCCCGGTACCTGCCGGTCACCTTCGCGCCGGTGAGCGGGGAGTACACGCCCGCCTTGACGATCTGCTCGAACTGGGCGCCCCGGAAGGCGGTGAACAGGTCGCCGGTCCGGGAGCCCTGGATGCGGCGCAGCGCCGTGGACTGGTAGTCGGCGGACGGCGATATGTCCTGCTCGACGCCCGCGTGCGGGTGCTGGCGCACGAACGCCTTGATCAGGTCGGCGATCACCGCCTTGTCCTCGGCCCGCCAGTGGGCGAAGGACACGGCGCCGTCGACGGCGCCGGAGGTGGCCAGGGAGTGCGGCGAGGCGCTCGCCGCGGAAGAGGCCGAGCCCCCGGGACCGGCGCAGGCCGTGGCGGCGGCGCCGAGTCCGGCGGCGGCGAAGAGGCGGAGAGCGGAACGTCTGTCGAACGAGCGGGACATGGTGGTGATCTCTCTGTGAGGCGTTCTCGGCGAGGGTTCCCGGCGCCGCGGGCTGGGCCCCGCCGGGGGCGATGCGCGGAAGGTGGTCGCGGCCGGTGTCAGGCGGCGGCGAGCCGGTGGCCGAGGAGGGGTCGTACGCACTCCCCGAACCGGATCGCCTCTTCCAGGTGCGGCTGGCCGGAGAGGATGAAGTGCTCGATGCCGAGGTCCGCGTACTCCTCGATGCGCTGGGCGACCTGTTCGTGGCTGCCGACCAGAGCCGTGCCGGCGCCGGGCCGGACCAGGCCGAAGCCCGCCCACAGGTTGGGATGGATCTCCAGCCGGTCGGTGCGGCCGCCGCTGAGCGCGGCCATGGCGCGCTGCCCGGCGGAGTCGGAGGTGCGGAACCGCTCGTGCGCCGCCGCGATGGCCGCCGGGTCCAGCGTGGCGAGGATGCGGTCGGCCTCCGCCCAGGCTTCCTCGGCCGTGTCCCGGCTGATGACGTGCAGCCGGATCCCGTAGGTCAGCTCGCGGCCCTGCCGCGCGGCCAGTTCGCGGACCCGGCCGATCTTGCGGGCGACGGCCTCCGGCGGTTCTCCCCAGGTGAGATACGTGTCCGCGTGCCGGGCGGCGACGGGCAGGGCCGCGTCGGAGGAGCCCCCGAAGAAGACCGGCGGCTGCTCGACGGGCGGCCGGCGCAGGCGTCCGCCCCGCACCGTGTAGTGGGCGCCGTCGAAGTCGTACGACTCGCCGCTCCACGCGGTGCGCAGCAGCTCCAGGAACTCGTCCGTCCTCGCGTAACGGGCCCCGTGGTCGAGGAAGTCGCCGTAGGAGCGCTGCTCGTCCGCGTCGCTGCCGGTGACGATGTTCAGCAGCAGCCGTCCGCCGCTGAGACGTTGGTAGGTCGCGGTCATCTGCGCGGCCAGCGGCGGCGCGATCACCCCGGGGCGGAAGGCGACCAGGAACTTCAGCCGGGAGGTCTGCGGTATCAGGGCCGCCGTGGTCAGCCAGGAGTCCTCGCAGTCGCTGCCCGTGGGGGTCAACACCGCTTCGAATCCTGCCGATTCGGCGGCGCGGGCCACCTGGGCGAGGTAGTCGAGGGTCGGCGGGCGTGCGGTGGTGCGGGACTCGAGGGAGTCGCGCGCCGTCACGCCGACCACCGAGCGGTCGTCGCCGGAGGTCGGCAGGAACCAGTGCAGACGCACGGTCATGGGGCTTCCAATCGGAGTGCGGAGGACGTCGTCCGGAAGACGCCGTCCAAGTCGCGTGCCACGTCGGTATGACGTTGCGTCAGTGGACGGACAGGGCCCGGCCGGCGGCGCGCGCGTGCGGTTCGGAACAGGAAGAAGAAGGAAGGAAAAAGGGGGAGAAACGAGGGAGGGGGAGGGGCGTCCCAGAGGAGCGTGCGCCGGAGGGCGACGCGACGGATCAGCTACACAGCGCGGTGGCGACCCTGAGCAGGTCTACGTGCACGCGCTTCACCAGCTCGACACCTGATCCCATGGGCCGGGACTATACACACGAGCACGTGTTCGAGCGAGACGGCCGTCTTGCTCTGCGGACAGTCCGCGCGACCGGCCCGTCCTCCGAGCGTCTTCGCCGTCCCACGAAGTGGACGACTCGGCCGTTTTCTTCGCCCGTTGTCTGAGCTGACGTCCCGTCGTCGTCAGAGACCGAGTCGCGCCTCGCGAAGGAAGTCCAGCAGGACGGCGTTGAAGCGTTCCGGCTGCTCCGCGCCCGGCAGGTGTCCGGCGCCGTCGACGACGCTCAGCGTGGCGTGCGGAACATGGCGTCTGAGCCGCTCCGCGTCGGTGACCGGCGTGTAGGCGTCGTCCGCCCCGACCACGATCAGCGTGGGCACGTCGACGGCGTCGAGGGTGGCGCGGTAGTCGGGACGTTCGGCCCGCCCGCGCAGAGCGGCGGCGGCGCCGCGGGGGTCGGTGGCGCGCATCATGCCGAGGACGTGCGCGGCCACTTCGGGAAGCGCGGTGACGTTGTAGGGGGCGAGCATCTTGTCGATGACCTCGTCGGCGTAGCCGCTCATGCCTTCGGCCAGCAGCCGGTCGGCGAGACGGTTGCGGAACGCCTTGCCCTCGTCGGTCTCGGCGGGAGCGGAGGTGTCGGACAGGACGAGCGCCCGTACCCGCCGGGGGTGGCGGCGGCGGAACTCCATGGCGATCTGGCCTCCCATGGACACTCCGCCGATCACCGCGCCGTCGACGCCCAGGTGGTCCAGGAGGGCGGCGAGGTCGTCGGCGAAGACGGAGAGGAACACCGTGCCGGGCGTGACGCCGCTGTCCCCGTAGCCGCGCAGGTCGGGCGTGATCACCCGGTGCCCGGCCGCGACGAGCGCCTGGGCCTGCGGCGCCCACAGCGTGCGGTTGAACGGATGCCCGTGGACCAGAACGACCGGGATGCCGTCAGCGGGGCCGAGATCGTCGTAGTGGAGTGCGGCGTCGTCCACCGTCATGCGACTCATCGGGGCGCTCCCTGCGGGGTCGTCGGCGCTGTCGCGGCACCGTACGCGGCTTTCTCCCGCCCGGACAAGCGGATAACCGGCTCACGGGACGCACGGGCCCTTCAGCCGCCCTCACTTGGCCTGCTCGGCACGTCCGACGAGGTGCGGCGCGCCCGACCACGGCACGCCGCCGGTCCGATCCGATCGCGGGGCCAGGGTGTGGTTCACCCCCGGTGGGAGGGCGGTCCGGGGGTCGGGATCGTGCCCACCGCCTTGAGCGTCCGCAGGACCGGGGCCGTCTCCAGGGTGCGGATCGCCTTGACCGAGCCCAGGCCGTGGGTGAGGTAGCGGTAGAGGGCCGCGCTGTCCCGGCACAGTGCGTGCGCCACGAGATTGGTGGGGCCCGTGGTGTGCGCCACGAAGGCCAGCTCGTCGTGGTGGGCCAACGTCGTGGCCACCTCGTCGAGATGGGCCGGGGCGACCGACATCCACAGCAGGACCTTCACGCTGCCGCCCAGCAGGGCGGGATCGATCTCTATGTCGAAGAAGACCGCCCCGCAGGCGCGCAGGCAGTCCAGTCGGCGCGAGACCGTCGCCGGTGACCAGCCCGTGTCGGCGGCGAGTTCGGCGACGGCGGCCCGCCCGTCCCGCCGCAGCGCGTCCATCAGGGCGTGGTCGGCGGGGGAGAGCCGCACCTGGCGGCAGGGGTCCGCGGGCGGGGTCCCGCCGTGCCCGGCGAACCTCGTGCCGCCCAGCATCCGTTGCTGTCGCGGGGTCAGCGCGTTCGCGCTCATCCGCCAGGGGGTGCGCCAGCCCAGGTAGGGGTGCAGCAGGTGGTGGGCCGAGACCGCCGTGAGCCCCACGCTGGGCGGCAGTTCACGCAGGAGCAGGGAGTGGCCGTGCGCGGTGCCGAGGGGGGTCTCCAGCACGGCCACGATCTCGGTGCCGCCGCCGGTGAGATACACCCACGAGGTGTCCGGGCGGCGCACCAGGGCGTACGCGAGGTCCAGCGCGGTGTCGGGGTCGGCGGTCAGCCGCAGCAGCCACTGCTCGTGCCCCGTGAGCTGTGGGTCGGGCAGCCCGACCACGCGCAGAGCCGCCTGCTCGCGCAGCCGCTCGTAGCGGCGGGAGACCGTCTGCGGGGACACCGCCAGCACGGCGGCCAGGTGGGCGAAGGAGGCGCGTCCGTCGACGTGCAACGCGTGGATCAGGGCGCGGTCGAGTTCGTCGAGCATTCGCACACCATCCTTCGGCGCCCTGTGCGGGCAGGGCGGTAAACGGCCGCCGACGGGGAGGAGGAGCGTTTCCCCTTCCCCGTCGGCGGTGGCGGCGCCGGCTGCGGTGGGGATTCACCGCCGCTGCCGCCGGCCACGGAATCGGTCAGTCTCTGATCACTGACTTGCAGCGCATCAGGAACTCGGCGAGGTAACCGTCGTGCGGCAGCCCGGACTCCATCCAGTACGTCCGGTGGTCGCCCACGTACACGTTGCCGATCGAGGGCTCCTCCACCAGTTCGGCCACCAGCCGCTCGTCGTGTGTGACCGCCGTCAGGACCAGAGTGTTCCGCAGGGGCGCGAGGCCCGCCTCGCGCGTCCAGGGCGCCACCCACACGCAGGGGAACGGCAGTTCCACACCGGCCTGCGGCGCGTCGGGGCCGCCGAGTTGGTGGACCGCGGCACGCAGGACGGCGCTGCCGTCGCCGAGGTCGTCCAGGACGCCGTCGCCGCCGAGCCACGGCCTGGCGCCGGCCGCCCGGTGCAGCAGATGGGCTTCTAACGCCTTGGCGGTGGCCAGCGGCTGGACGGGGAAGACCGCCGCCGGGTCTTCCGGGGGCAGGCTCGGCACGGCCGACAGGCGCTCGGCGAGCGCGGCGCACAACGGGGCGGGGTCGCCCTCCACGAAGACGGCCGTGGTGTTGACGCAGCCCGTGCCGCCGTGGCCGCTCACCGAGTCGACGATCGTGTCGAGGTGCTCCCGCCAGTCCGCCTCCCGGGTCAGCAGGATCTTCGACCGGCCGGGGCCCTGCGGCAGCACCCGCGGATCCCCGGAGTACTTGCGCACCACGTCCTCGCCGCCGTAGACCAGCCCGAGATCGGCGCCTCGTAGCAGCGCGTCCGCCGTGTCGTGGTCGGTCGGCAGGAGCGCCACCTGGTCGTCGCCGAAACCGGCCGCGCGCAACGCCGTGACCAGCCGGTGGGGGGTGAACGGCTCGCGCCGGGACGGGCGGACCGCGACGCGGTAGCCCAGAGCGAGCGCCTCGGGCCACAGGCTGTGCGGCCCGGGGTGGTTGCCCGCCGCGTGCACCGCGAACACGTTTCCGCGCCGTACCCACACCGCGCGCCCGGTGCGGGTCAGCGGGTCGTCCCACCGGTTCACCGCCCCGGCCGGCCGCGCGTGTTCCACGCTGTAGTGGGCCTTCCTCAGCCGTGCCGCGATGGCCGCGGCGGTGGCCCGCACCACGGAGACGGGCGTTCCGCCGACCCGACTGGCCCGGCAGGCGTACTCGTCGGGCGTCAGGCCGTTCAGGGCGGCGGCGGCGAAGAGTTCGGCGGCCCGGCCGATCATGCCGATCCGGTCGTCGGGCGCGGGGGCGACCGCCCGGTGCATGGCCTTCATCGTCCGGTCGACGAAGAGGGAGGGCACGAGGCTGAGTTCCGCACTCGCCCGGCCCGCGACGTCGGTCACGGTCAGCCGGTTGCGGGCGCGGTACGGCCCCCGGGCGCCCAGGGCGTCGAGGGTGACGACGTCGGAACGGGGTCCCGCCATCAGTACACGCCCTCGATCACGGCTTCGTCCTCGAAGGTCGCCACCGGGGCGATGTCGGCCACGGCGTCCCCGGCCTGCCCGGCGAGCGGCTCGACCCGGGTCGCCACGTCCCGCTCCAGGTTGTTGGGCAGGAAGAACGACTTGCTGACGTGGTGCACGAGGACGCGGCCGCGCTCCCCGTAGCCGACCGGGCGCAGCGTCTCCGGGTCGACGACGGAGAACGTGACGTACGGGCTGTACGGGTCGAAGACGCAGCCGGCGTCGTCCGGCAGCCCCGGGCGCTCGCCGGCGAAGCCGAGGATCATGGTGCTGCCGTAGTTCCCGCACAGGACGGCGCCGGGAAAGACCTCGGTCCTGTACAGGTGCCGGGAGTCGGGGTCCAACTGCGTGCCGCCCCAGCGGATCGCCCGCACCTTCTCGTTGACCAGCTCGGCCAAGTCGTCCCGCCGGGCGATGCGTTCGAGCAGGGGCGGAGTGATCGTCAGCACGCCGATCTCCTGGGTGCGCAGCACGAACGCGGCCTGGTCGACGAGGTGTTCGGCGTAGGCGTCGGCGTCCGCCCCGCGTCCGGAGGCGATCAGCTTCTTCACCCACCGCGGGTCGAGGTCGAGGGTGAAGCCGTGCCGTCCGTGCGTGGCGGCGGACCGGCGGAAGTACTCGCCGACGATGTGCGGGCCGGTCGGCACGAGGCCGAGCCAGTCGACGCCCCGCTCGAAACCGTGCGCGTCGAGGTTGCGGTTGCTCCAGTGGAGCATCCGCTCCATCCAGTCCCGCAGCAGGACGACGCGCTTCGGCGCTCCCGTGGTCCCGCCGCTCTCGAACACGCCCACGACGTCCGGGGACTGACCGTACCCGCGGGGTATGAGGTCCCGCGCGCGCACGTCCCGCAGCTCGGCCGTCACGTTGGGGAACAAGGCGAGGTCGTCGTGGGTCCTGACGTCGGTCAGGGGATCGAAGGGCAGGCTCTTGGCCCGCTCCAGCCAGAACGGCGAGCCCGTTCCGGGACCGAAGTGCCACGCCATGGCGGCCCGGATCAGCTCGTCCGGCTCAGGCCGTACGTCGAGGGGGATGTCGAGGACCTCGGTTGCAGCTCGTGACACGGGGACTCCTGACTCGGTGGGGAGAGGGGGCGGTTGCGGAGCTACAGCTCGATGACGACGGCGCCGACGTGCCGTCCCTCGATCACCTCCAGCAGGGTCTGCGGCGCGTTCTCGATGCCCTTGACCCGCACGTGGGGGAAGGTGATCTCCCCAGCCCTGAGCCAGGCGCCGAAGCGCTCGGTCCACTCGTCCTTGTCGTCGTAGTCGTCTGAGCTGAAGCCGCGCATCTCGATGCGCTTGTGGATGAGCGGCAGGGAGTCCAGCTCGACGGGCGCCGTGGTCCCCGTGCCGTCCGGGGCCAGTTGCCCGGACAGCGCGCCGATCAGCACGAACCGGGCGCCCGGACGCGCCGCGTCCACCGCCGCCCGCAGTTGCTCTCCGCCGACGTTGTCGAAGCAGACGTCGATGCCGTCGGGCGCCGCCTTCGCCAGTTGCTCGGCGAGCGGGCCCGCACCGCGGACCACCACGTCGTCGTAACCGAGTTCGGTGCGCAGCCGCTCGGCCTTCTCCCGCGAACCGGCGCTGGCGATGACCCGCCCGGCCCCCAGCCGCCGGGCGATGAGCCCGGCCATCGAACCGATGCCGCTGCCTCCGGCGGAGACGAACACCGTCTCCCCGGGCCGGAGTTCGACTCCGCGGGTGAGCGCCGCGTACGCCGTCCAGCCCTGCTGGAGGTGAGCGACCGGATCCGGCAGCACCGCACGGTCCAGCAGGGTGCACTCGGCCGTCGGCACGACGGCGTACTCGCGCCAGCCCAGCCAGTGCGAGACCAGGTCGCCCGGCCCGAAGCCGCTGCCCTCGGGGGCTTCGACGACCTCGCCGATCGCCGCGCCCACCAGGGTGTCGCCGGCGTCGAGCACCGGGAACGGGGTGTCCCGGGTCGCGCCCGCGATGAGGATGCGCAGGGTGGCGAAGACGTGGAAGAAGAGGTTGCGTACCAGCACCTCGCCCTCCCCGGGCGGTACGACGGGGGCGTCGACCACGCGGAAGTGCTCCGGCCTGGGCAGCCCGGTCGGCTTGGTGAGGAGGCGGACTTCTCTCTGGGTGGTGGGCAGGACAGCCATGCACGCTCCTGAACAGGACGAACGTAACGGGATGTGCCCCGGAGCGCCGAGGGTGACCGGGGGAATCCAGCGTGTGGTGATCAAGCCCGACCGCTCCAGTCGCGGCGGCGGACTGGAGCATTTCTTCCATCGACGGCGCCCCAGTGAAGGAACCCGACACCGCGCCGCCGCCCTCACGTGCGGAAGACGGCGTCGGCGACGGCGGACCCGCACCCGCCGGGGGTGGGGGAAATCGACACCGGGGGCGACGCCGGTGGAAGGAATCCGCAATCTCCCGGCGCTGGCTGGAACACCTCGTTCACGTGCCCTCACGCTGAGTCGTGGTCGGCTCCGACGCCCCGCTCGCCGGGGCCGGACCGGCGTGTCGACGACGGTGGAGAGGAACTCCCGATGACTGCTGAGCGTGTGCTGACGCCGACTCCCGCGGCGTACCGATGGCGGTGGCTGGCGCTCACCGCCCTGTTGCTCGGTGAGGCGATGAACCTGCTGGACGCGACCATCGTGCAGGTCGCCGCACCGAAGATCCACGCCGATCTGGGCGGGTCGGTGTCCGACATCCAGTGGTTCACCACCGCTTACACCCTGCCGTTCGCGGTGCTGCTGATCACCGGCGGCCGACTGGGCGACATCGCCGGCCGCAAGCGGCTGTTCGTGACCGGTGTCACCGGCTTCATGATCGCTTCCGCCGCCTGCGCCGTGGCGCCCTCGGTGGGGCTGCTGATCGCCTTCCGGGTGGTGCAGGGTGCCGCGGCGGCCGTGATCATCCCGCAGACCATCGGCCTGATCAAGACGATGTTCTCCGGGCCCGAGATGTCCAAGGCCCTGGGCAGCATCGGTCCGGTGATGGGCCTGGCCGCCGTCTGCGGGCCGGTGCTCGGCGGTGTGCTCACCCACGCCGACCTGTTCGGCTCCTCGTGGCGCGCGGCGTTCCTGGTGAACGTCCCCGTGTCGCTGGTCGTCCTGGCGATCTCGCCCAAGCTGATGGAGAACCGCGCCCCGAAGCGGCCCACTCTCGATGTGACCGGCACGCTGCTGGCCATGGCCGGCATCGGGCTCGTCGTCTACCCGCTGATCGGCGCCGACCTGACCGCTCTGCCGGGGTGGAGCTGGGCGGCCATCGCGGCCGGGCTGTGCCTGATGGCGGTCTTCGCGGTGCATCAGCGTGCGGTGGCCGCCGCCGGGCGCAGCCCGCTGGTGGAGCCGAGCCTGTTCGCCCACCGCGGCTTCCCGGCCGCCCTGGTGACGTCGACGTCCTTCTTCGCCGTCACCAACGGTCTGATGATGGTCATCGTGCTCCAGCTCCAGCTCGGCCTGGGCATCGACGTGTTGAAGGCGGGCCTGACGCTCGCCCCGTGGTCGGTGGGCCTGGCCGTCGCGTCCTGGGTGGCCGGCGCGCATCTGGTCAAGCGGTACGGCCACCGCATGATGTCCCTCGGGCTGACCGTTCTGCTGGCCGGTGCGCTCGCCGCCGTCGCCGTCTACCACGCGGCGGACCCGCACACCTATCCGACGCCGCTGCTGTTCGCGCTCGGGGTCGTCGGCGTCGGGGTCGGTCTGTTCAGCCCGGCGTTCTTCACCATCGCCCTCAAGCCGCTCCAGCCGCAGGAGATCGGCTCGGCCGCCGGTCTGCTGAACGCCGTCCAGCAGCTCGGCGCCACGCTCGGAGTGGCGGTCCTGGGCAGCGTCTACCTGAGCAGCGCCGGGTCCGGCGGCGCGCCCGCCGCCCTGCACGCCGTCCAGCTCGCGTTCTGGGTCGCCGCGGCACTGGTCGCGGTCAGCTTCGTGACCAGCCTGATGATGACGGACAGGAGCGCTTCGGCCGACGCGGCGGCGGAGCACTAGCCCGAGCCCTTTCCCCCAGGTGCGGCGGCCTCCGGGCCGCCGCTTCGGCGTGCCCGTGACGGGCGGCCCACCGGCCGTCAGATCCGGGTGCGGGCCGAGGCGGGGGGCATTCGGGTACGGGCCAGATCCGTGATGATGGGGCTCGCCGCTTTCAGGTTCTGCAACACCGGGCTCGTCTCGAGAGCGTGGATGGCGTCCAGGGAGCCCAGCCGCCGGGCCAGGTAGTGGTGCAGGTCGGCGGGGTCGCGGCACAGGGCCTGGGCCACCAGGTTGGTGGGGCCCGTGGTCGCGGCCACGTAGGCCAGTTCGTCGTGCCCGGCCAGAGTCGTGGCCACGTTCTCCAGGTGCGCCGGGCTCACCGACATCCACAGCAGCGCCCTGGTGTTGGCACCGAAGTGACCTGTGTCGACCTCGACGTCGAAGAACACGGCGCCGCCCGCCTGAAGATCCGCGAGCCGGCGCGCCACGGTGACCGGGGACCAGCCGGTCGCCTGGGCCAGCTCCGCGTGGGTGGCCCGCCCGTCCTTCTGCAACGCGACCAGCAGGTCCACGTCGCCTTCGGCGAGCTGGCGCGGCACGGGCGCATACGAGGTGTCGGCCGACTCGTGCTCGCGCAGGAGCCGCTGCTGCTCCGCGTCGAGCGTGTCGGCGCTGCGGCGCCAGTTCGTCGAGCCGCCGAGGTAGGTGTGCAGGATGCAGTGCGCGGACACCGCGGTGATGTTGGCCGTGCGCGGAATGTCGCGCAGCAGCAGGGAGTTGCCGCTGCCCGCGCCCGCGTCGGTCGGCGTGTGGATGATCGCGACGATCTCGGTGCCGCCGGAGGTGAGTTTCACCCACGAGGTGTCCTGCCGGCGCACCAGCGCGTAGGCCAGGTCCTGAGCGGAACTCGCCGCCGCGGTGAGCCGCACGAGCCACTGCGTCTGACCCGCCTGATGGGGGTCAGGCAGCCCCACGACCCGCAAGGACGCCTCGGTGCGCAGGCGGCGGTAGCGGCGGGCGACGGTCTGCGGCGAGACGTCGAGGGCGGCGGCGATCTGGCTGAAAGGCGCGCGGCCGTCGATGTGCAGGGCGTGGATCAGCGCACGGTCCAGGTCGTCCAGCATGCACACATCCTTCAGTGGGGGCCCGCTCCGTGGAATAAAGTTGAAGATAGCGCAGAGCACGCTACCATCGCAGCCGCAAGGCCCCGCAGAATTCCATCAGTTCGACCGCCCGGGTCGAGATGACCGGGCATAGCGGGGGCATGCACAGCGAACGAACGGGCTGTCTTCCGGTCCGCTTTCGCGCCCCCTCCGCCAGGAATGCGGTCAGCGCATTTCACGGATGCTCACGGTCGGCGATCTCCGTGCGCAGGCCGTGTCTTTTCGTCGAGTTGAACTCGCCTTGGGGAGGATTTTATGGTGGAGCTGAAGACGCCTTCCGTCGGGGTCGGTCAGACCGCGCTCTTCACCGCCTGGATGCGGCAACTGGAAAGCGAGCGTCCGGATGCGCTGTTCCGGGACCCGCTGGCCGCCGCGATGCTCTCGGCGCTGGCCGAGGACCCGGTGCTGGCCGACGTGGCCGAGGTGATCAAGCAGACCCACACCAGTGCGGCCGGCTTCCCGACGTATTTCGCGGTGCGCACGCGGTTCCTGGACGACGAGATCCTCGCCGGGGTCGCCGCCGGGGCCCGCCAGGTCGTCACGCTGGCCGCGGGGGTGGACGGCCGCACGGTGCGGCTGGGCCTGCCGGCCGGGACCCGCTGGTTCGAGGTCGAGCTGCCGGAGATGACTCAGTTCAAGGACGCCCTCATCGCCCGGTCCGGACTGCCTCTGGCGTGCGAGCGCCGCGGGGTCGCCGCCGATCTCCGCGAGGACTGGCGGTCAGCCCTGCGAGCTGCGGGTTTCGACCCGGCGCAGCCGACGGTCTGGCTGATCGAGGGCCTGCTGATGTATCTGACCGACGCGGCCGGAGAGGCGCTGCTCGCCAGCGTCGCCGAGCTGTCCGCGCCGGGCAGCCGCCTCATGCTGGAGCACCTCCAGGCGGCCATGCTCGGGGAGGAGGGCAGGCCCGTGCGCGAACGCGTCGAGGAGCAGGGCGCCAGATGGCTCTCCGCCCGCGACGACCTCGAGGAGTGGCTCGGCCGCCACGGCTGGCGGGCCCGGGTGTACGCGGGCGACGACCCGCGCATCGGTCACGGGCGCACGGTGGCCCCCCTCCCGGCTTGTTGGCTGGCGGCCGCGGAGCTGGCCGGCGGGACGCTCTGAAGGACCCCGCAGAACCCGCGGGAACCGAGGGACGCGTGGAAACCGCGGGAACCCCGGGAACCGCCGGGAGCCGAGCCGTTCGGGCGGTAATTCGGAATTCAATATTCCGTCGCGGGTCACGCCCTTTCCTCCACCGCCGGGATTTTGGCTGAGACGTGCGGTGCGGCGTTGGTTTGCCGTAGACGCCGTGCGGGGAGGACGCCGGGTATGACCGCCCGCAGTGTATTTGCCTGCGATTCATCTCCCTGTTGATCAGGGGCGGCTCGGCGACGGATTTCGGCCTTATCGCATCCGCTTATCGAAAGTCACCGTTCCCTGGCCCGGAACGTGAGATTCACCGGCAATCATGGGGCTCTCCTCTTCGGTGCAACCGGGAAATCGGGCCCCGTCGCTCGCCTTACGGACAGCAGAGGACTCGCATGTCTGACGACACCGCACGCCCGCACGACCCCGAGGAGCAGCGCGCCCGCGGCGGCCACTGCGTGGTGCTCGGGGCCAGCATCGCCGGTCTCTTCGCCGCCCGCGTGCTGTCCGACGCGTTCGACCGCGTCACGGTGGTCGACCGGGACACCCTCCTGGAGACGGACGAGAACCGGCGCGGTGTGCCGCAGGGGCGACACGCCCACGCGATCCTGCCGGCCGGCACCCGGGGACTGCAGGAGATGTTCCCCGGCCTGCTCGAGGAGTTCGAGGCGGCCGGGGTCCCCGTGGTCCGTGAGCCCACCGAGATGCACTTCGCCCCCGGCGGTCACCTGCTGTGCCAGGACGGCCGCTACGCCGACCCCACCCCCACCTACCAGCCGACCCGTCCGCAGCTTGAGAGGCAAGTCCGGGCGCGGGTAAGGGAGTTGCCGGGCGTGGAGATCGTCGACCGGTGCGAGGCCGCCGCGCTGCTCAGCACTCCGGAGGGGACGCGCGTCACCGGCGTCCGCGTGGTGGAGCGCGACAGCGGGGAGGCGAGGGAGCTGGCCGCCGACCTCGTCGTCGACGCGACCGGCCGCGGCGGACGCACCGCCCGCTGGCTGGCCGACCTCGGTTACGAACCGCCCCGCGAAGACCGGATCGCCGTCGACATCAAGTACGTCAGCCGCACCCTGCGGCTCGCGCCGGGCGCCCTCGGCCGTCGCAAGGTCGTGATCGTGGGGGCCGAGCCCGGCCGGCCGACCGGCGCGACCTTCCTCCAGCACGAGCCGGACCGCTGGATGCTCACCCTGATCGGCTACGGCGGCCATCACCCGCCGACCGACCCCGCCGACTTCCTGGAGTTCGCCAAGCCCATCGTGCCGTCCGACGTCTTCGAGGCCCTCTGCGCCGCCGAACCCCTCGACGACCCGGTCGCCCACCGGTATCCGGCGAGCGTGCGCCGCCGTTACGAACGGCTGGACAGGTTCCCCGACGGGCTGCTGGTCTTCGGCGACGCGATCTGCAGCTTCAACCCCGTCTACGGGCAGGGCATGTCGGTGGCCGCGCTCCAGGCCGCCGCCCTGCGGGAGTGTCTCAGCCGAGGGCGCGAGCGGCTGCCGCACCGCTTCTTCCGGGCCGCCGCGCGCCGGATCGAGGTGGCCTGGCAGATGGCCGTCGGCAGCGACCTGGCCCTTCCCCAGGTCCAGGGGGACCGCCCGCTGCCCGTCCGGCTGACCAACGCCTATGTCCGACGGCTGCTGAACGCCGCCGAGCGGGACCCCGCGCTCACCCAGGAGTTCGTCAAGGTCAGCTCCCTGCTCTCCTCGCCCCTGATCCTCCTCAAACCGGTCACCGTCGGCCGGGTCGTGCGCGGCAGCCGGCGCCGTCCCGCTCGGCGGCGCTGAGAGACAAGAATTCCGAGAACGCGGCACGAGAAGCGTGCCGTGTGGCTGAAATATGCCAGTCTTCAGCATTTCACATTCCTGGCGAGTCAGAAATGAAACCCCTTGACTCCCGGGTTTTCAGGCCCCTAGCGTGCTACTCGCCGAGAAACACGAAAGGAATGATTCGGAATGTCGAATTCCACGGCCCCTGCCGATTCGGCCGCCAGTGCGGCGCTGATTCCCGACCGGGCGGAGCTGGTCGCACGGGCCGAAGGTCTGCGGGAACTCCTGTGGGAGGACGCCGTCGAATGCGAGCGCGAACGGCGCGTCTCCGACCGGGTCCTCGCCGCCATGACCGAGGCCGGGCTGCTGCGGCTCCAGACGCCGCGACGGCTCGGAGGCTACGAGACGGACATGCGCACCCTGCTCGAAGTCGCCACCGCGCTCGGCCGGGGCTGCCCCTCCGCCGCCTGGATCGCGGGCGTCCTGAACGCCGGCGACTTCATGGCCGCGCTGTTCCCGGCCGCGGCCGGGGACGAGGTCTGGCGCGGCGCCCCGGACGCCCGGTGCGCGCTGGTCCTGGGGCTGCCCTCGCCTGCCGTCGAGCCGGTGGACGGCGGCATGATCGTCAGCGGCGAGTGGGCGTACGTCTCCGGCTGCCTGCACGCCCAGTGGGTCAGCGCTCTGATCGCCGTCCCCGCCGACACGGGCCGCCCGGACGTGCGCTTCGCCCTGATGCCGGCCGACGAGGTCGCCGTCAAGGACACCTGGTACTTCGCCGGCATGCGCGGCACCGGCAGCAACACCGTCGTGGCCGACCGGATCTTCGTCCCCGACCACCGGCTGGTGCCGTACGTGCCCATCCTCAACGGCGAGACCGACGGCGTGGTCGATCCGGCGCTGCCCTACCGCAACAGCCTGACCGGCCTGTTCTCCATCGGACTGATCGGCGCCCTGATCGGCGGCGCCGAGGCGGCCCTCGACTTCGTCCGCGAAAAGGGCCCCACCCGGCCCGTGGCCGGTTCTTCCTACCGGGACCAGACGCAGTCGCCGACCTTCCAGCTCGACCTCGCCGACGCCGCCTCGAAGATCGACATGGCGAAGCTGGTGGCCGCCCGCATCGCGGACACCGTCGACGAACTCGCCCAGGCCGGCGTCAACGCCGACCTCACCGTCCGGGCCCGCAACCGGCTGGAGTCCACGCTGGTCGGACGGCTGTGCCGGGAGGCCGTCGACACCCTCCTGACCGCCCACGGCTCCTCCGCCTTCAACGAGTCCAACCCCCTCCAGAGGCTCTGGCGCGACGTCAACGTCGGCAGCCGGCACGCGGGCTTCGGCATGGGCATCCCCGAGCAGGTCTACGGCCGAGCCCTCGTCGGCGGTGACCCGCGCGAGATCAGCTTCATCGTCTGACGCCGCGCACCGCCCCCTTCTCACCCCCCACCAGAGGAGATCCATGTCAGAGCCTCGAATACCCACCGACCAGACCGGGCTGCGCGCCCACAACCGTGCCGTCGTCGAGCAGTACATGAACACCCGCGGCGAGGACCGGCTCCGGCGCCACCTGCTGTTCACCGAGGACGGCGCCGGCGGTCTGTGGACCACGGAGAGCGGTGAGCCGATCGTCATCCGCGGCCGCGACCGCCTGGGCGAGCACGCCGTCTGGTCGCTCAAGTGCTTCCCCGACTGGGTCTGGACCAACGTCGAGATCTTCGACTCCCAGGACCCCGACCGTTTCTGGGTCGAATGCGACGGAGAAGGGAAGATTCTTTTTCCCGGATATCCGGACGGGCACTACCGCAACCACTTCCTGCACTCCTTCCTCTTCGAGGGCGGGAAGATAAAGCAGCAGCGCGAGTTCATGAATCCCTGCCAGCAGTTCAGGGCCCTGGGAATAGACGTCCCGCGCGTCGAGCGCGAAGGCATCCCCACCTGATCCGTCGCCGGCCCGCACGCGCGGTATGCCAGACCCGAACGTAAATCCTCTCCGCTTCACGGGGGCATTGTCGTGGGACACGCACTCACCGAAATCCAGAGGTCCAAGGCGCTGCAACAGCCTGACTGGCCCGACCTCGCACAGGTCCAGCGGGTACGGGAGATCCTCAGCTCCCGGCCCCCGCTCGTCCGGATCGACGACGTCCAGACTCTGAGGTCGCTGCTCGCCTCCGTCGCGGCGGGGGAGGCGCTCGTGCTCCAGGCGGGAGACTGCGCCGAGGACCCCGAGGAGTGCACGCCGGGGCACGTACGGCGTAAGACCGCCGTGCTCGACCTGCTGGCCACCACCCTGAAGATGCTCACCGGCAAGCCCGTGGTGCGCGTGGGACGGATGGCCGGCCAGTTCGCCAAGCCCCGGTCGCAGCAGTTCGAGCAGATCGGCGACCTGACGCTGCCCGTCTACCGCGGGCACATGATCAACAGCCCGGAGCCCGACCCGGAGAGCAGGCGCCCCGACCCGCTGCGCATCCTCACCGGGTACATGGCGGCCGGCGACATCGTGGAGCACCTCGGCTGGCGCGCCCCCGCGCTGCGCACCTGGCCGGGCGTCGAACCCCTGGTGTGGACGAGCCACGAGGCGCTGCTGCTGGACTACGAGGTCCCGATGATCCGGGGGCTCGGCGACTCCACGCGCTGGCTGGGCTCCACGCACTGGCCGTGGATCGGCGAGCGCACCCGGCAGATCGACGGCGCCCACGTCGACCTGCTGTCCGACGTGGTCAACCCGGTCGCCTGCAAGGTCGGCCCGAGCATGACCCCCGAGGAGATCACCTCGTTGTGCGAGGGCCTGGACCCGCTGCGCGAGCCCGGGCGCCTCACCCTGATCTCCCGCATGGGCGCCGACGCCGTCGGCGAGCGTCTTCCCTCCCTCGTGGCGGCGGTGCGCTCCGCGGGCCACCCGGTGATCTGGCTGTGCGACCCGATGCACGGCAACACCGTCACCGCGCCCGGCGGCAGGAAGACCCGCCTGCTGACCACCATGGCCCGCGAGGTCCACGACTTCGGCCAAGCGGTCGCGGTGGCCGGCGGCGTGGCCGGCGGGCTCCACCTGGAGACCACGCCGGACGACGTGACGGAGTGCGCCGCGGACGCCGCGGCGCTCGGCCGGATCGGCGAACGGCACACCACCTTCTGCGACCCGCGCCTCAACTCCCGGCAGGCCGTCTCCCTGGTCACGGCATGGGCCGACGCCCTCTGACGCGCCCCGCCGACTCGGCCACCCGCTGAAAGGAGCTGATCCCATGGCCGGCCTTCCCCCCATCGCGTCGTACACCCTGCCCACCGCCGAGCGCCTGCCCGAGAACGTGGCGGCCTGGACCCCGCGTCCGGACCGCGCCGTCCTCCTCGTCCACGACATGCAGCGCTACTTCCTCCAGGCGCTGCCCGCCCCTCTGCGCGACGAACTCGTCCACAATGCCGCCTTGTTGCGCAAGCGCGCCACCGCCCTCGGCGTCCCGGTGGCGTACACCGCGCAGCCCGGCCGGATGACCGACGAGCAGCGCGGCCTGCTCAAGGACTTCTGGGGCCCCGGCATGCGCACCGACCCGGCCGACCGCGAGGTGACGCCGGAACTCGCGCCCACCGAGGACGACTGGGTGCTCACCAAGTGGCGCTACAGCGCCTTCTTCCGCACCGACCTGCTCGCCCGCATGCGGGCCGCCGGCCGCGACCAGCTCGTGCTGTGCGGCGTGTACGCCCATGTCGGCGTCCTGGCCACCGCGCTGGAGGCGTTCACCCACGACATCGAGACCTTCCTCGCCGCCGACGCCCTCGGCGACTTCTCCGAGGCCCACCACCGCATGGCCCTGGACTACGCGGCCCAGCGCTGCGCGGTGGTCCTCCCGTCGACGGAGGTGTTCCAGTGACCGCGCCGCACAGCCGCGACGTCCGAGACGCCGGCGACCTGCTCGACCGCGTACTGAACCTTCAGGCGCCCGCGTTCGCCCTGCTGCACCGTCCGGAGACCGGCGTCCCGGACACCGTGGACGTCTTGGTCGGCGGCGTGACGCTGCCGGAGACTCTGGCCGACATCCCCCTCACCGACCCTTCGACGCCCGGCAGCGCGGGGACCGAGGACGAGGTCCTGGTCGTCGTGCCCTACCGCCAGATCACCGAGCGCGGCTTCGCCGCTCCCGACGACGGGGCGCCCCTCATCGCCCTGTCCGTCACCGCCCAGGACCGGGTCTCTACGCCCGAACTCCTCCTCCGGCTCCCGGACACCCCGACCTCCGTGACCGCCCACGGCTTCGACATCGACGACGAGCAGTACGCCGAGACCGTGCGCCGCATCGTCGCGGACGAGATCGGCGCCGGCGAGGGCGCCAACTTCGTCGCCAAGCGGTCCTTCCTGGCCGACGTCGGAGACTACTCGCCGCGCGACGCGCTGGTGTTCTTCCGCCGCCTGCTGGAGCGGGAGCAGGGCGCGTACTGGACCTTCGTCATCCACACCGGTGAGCGCACCTTCGTGGGCGCCACCCCGGAGCGGCACATCTCGGTGAGCGGCGGCGCCGCCGTCATGAACCCGATCAGCGGCACCTACCGATACCCGCCGGCCGGTCCCACGCTCGAAGGCGTCACCGAGTTCCTCGCCGACCGCAAGGAGACCGACGAGCTGTACATGGTCGTCGACGAGGAACTGAAGATGATGGCCCGCATCTGCGACGGCGGCGGCCGTGTCCTCGGCCCCTACCTCAAGGAGATGGCCCGGCTGGCCCACACCGAGTACTTCATCGAGGGGCGCACCGACCGCGACGTGCGCGAGATCCTGCACCAGACGCTGTTCGCGCCCACCGTCACGGGCAGCCCGCTGGAGAGCGCGGCCCGGATCATCCGCAAGTACGAGCCCGCGGGCCGCGGTTACTACAGCGGTGTGGCCGCGCTGATCGGCCGGGACGCCGGCGGCGAGCGCACCCTCGACTCGGCCATCCTCATCCGCACGGCCGACATCGACGCCCAGGGCACGGTGCGGATCGGAGTCGGCGCCACGCTGGTACGCCATTCCGACCCGTACTCCGAGGTCGCCGAGACCCGGGCCAAGGCGTCCGTGCTCCTCGGCGCCCTGGAGACTGGACGCGCCGCGCGCTACGGCACGCACCCGGACATCCGCGCGGCGCTGACCCGGCGCAACAGCGGCATCGCCCGGTTCTGGCTCGACGAGAGCACCTGCCAGAAGCCGGCGGTGACAGGGCTGGAGGGGCTGAACGCTCTGATCATCGACGCGGAGGACACCTTCACCGCCATGATCGAGGTTCAACTGCGTTCTCTCGGACTCAAGGTCACGGTCAGTCAGTACGACGACCCCTACGCCTTCGACGGCCACGACCTCGTCGTGATGGGCCCGGGTCCCGGAGACCCCCGCGCGGCGGACGACCGCAAGATCCGCAGCCTCCGCTCGGCCGTCGACCGCCTGCTGACCGAGCAGCGGCCCTTCCTCGCCGTGTGCCTGAGCCACCAGGTGCTCAGCCTGAGCCTCGGACTCGACCTGATCCGACGGGACGTCCCGAACCAGGGCGTGCAAAGGGAGATCGACCTCTTCGACAGCCGGGAACGGGTCGGCTTCTACAACACGTTCGCCGCCCACAGCAGCGAGGACAAGCAGGACATCGCGGGGATCGGGCCCGTGGAGGTGAGCCGTGACCCGGCGACCGGCGAGGTGCACGCCCTGCGCGGCCCCGGCTTCGCCTCGATGCAGTTCCACGCCGAGTCGGTGCTCACCGTGGACGGGCCGCGCATCCTGGGCCGTGCCATCCAGGAGGTGCTCGGCCGTGCGGGTTGACATCGCCTGGTGGGACCTCGACGGCACGCCGCAGACCATCGACACCCTGCGGGAGCACCTGCGGGACGGCGCGGCCGCCGCGTGGCGCGACGTGCCGGGGCTGCGACTGAAGTTCTGGATGGCGGACCGGCGGCGCAACCGGTGGGGCGCGGTGATGCTCTGGGAGGCGGACCGCCCCGCCGACCTGCCGCCGAACCGGGCCGCGCAGTTGATCGGCCGCCCGCCCGCGCACCGGACCTGCTTCGACGTCGAGGCCACCGTCGAGGGCATGCACATGCTGCCCGAACTCGCCGGACTCGGACCCGTGTTCACGGCCACCGCCTCAGAGACCGCACCTCGACCGGGGGACGCATCACCGTGCTGGAATACATAGTCGTCGACGCCTTCGCCCGCAGGCCGCTGGAGGGCAACCCGGTGGCGGTCTTCTTCGACGCCGCCGCCCTGACCACCGACCTGATGCAGCGCATCGCCCGCGAGATGAACCTCTCCGAGGTCACCTTCGTCCTGCCGCCCGAGCAGGGCGGCGACGCCCGCATCCGCATCTTCACCCCCGTCAACGAACTGCCGTTCGCGGGCCATCCGCTGCTCGGGACGGCGGTCGCGCTCGGGGGCACGCTCAAGGAGGACCGGCTGCGGCTGGAGACCGCCATGGGCGTCATCCCCTTCGAACTCGCCGCCGACGACGACGGCGTGACGACCGTGCGGATGCGACAGCCCGTCCCCACCTGGGAGACGTACGAGCACCGTGCGGAACTCCTCGCGGCGCTCGGCGTCGAGGAGACCGTCGCGCCCGTGGAGATCTACCGCAACGGCCCCCGGCACGTCTTCGTGGGGCTCCCGAGCGTCGCGGCCCTGTCCGCGCTCCGGCCCGACCACCGCGCCCTCGGCCGCTTCCCGGACATGGCCGCCAACTGCTTCGCCGGTTCGGGCACGAACTGGCGAACCCGCATGTTCTCGCCCGCCTACGGCGTGGTGGAGGACGCGGCGACGGGCTCGGCCGCCGGCCCCCTCGCCGTCCACCTGGCCCGGCACCGACTCGCCGACTACGGGCAGCGGCTGGAGATCCTCCAGGGCGTCGAGATGGGCCGCCCGTCCCTGATGCTCGCCACCGCCGAAGGCGCCGGCGAGACGGTCCGCACGGTCGAGGTCGGCGGCCACGGCGTCGTCGCCGCCCGCGGCGCCCTCTACGTCTAGCGAGGAACGCGTGAACAGCAGCCGATTCGAAAGCCTCACCGGCGAAGTCGACCTGGACTTCCCCGAGTACGACGCCCCGCCGGCCGAGCCCATGGACCTCGTCCGGCGATGGGTCGGCGAGGCGACCGCACGCGAGGTGCGCGAACCGCGCGCCCTGGCGCTCGCGACCGCCGACAGCCGGGGACGGGCCTCCAACCGCGTCGTCTCCGTCACCGACGTCACCGCGCGCGGGCTGGTGTTCACCAGCCACTCCACCAGCCAGAAGGGCCGGGAGATCGCCGCCACCGGCTGGGCGTCCGGACTCCTCTACTGGCGCGAGACCGGCCAGCAGCTCGTCCTCTCCGGCCCGGTGGCTCCCCTCAGCGACGCCGACTCCGACGCCCTCTGGTCCGGCCGGCCGATCCCCCTGCACTCCATGTCCGCTGCCTCCCGGCAGAGCGAGCCCCTGCCGGACGCGGCCGCTCTGCGCGCCGAGGCGGACCGCCTCGCGGCCCCGGGCACACCGCTGCCGCGCCCCGCACGCTTCGTCGGATACCTGCTCGCCCCGGTCGCCGTGGAGTTCTGGTGCGCCGACGCGGACCGACTGCACCGCAGGCTGCGCTACGACCGCGACGACCGAGGGTGGCGTACGAGCCGCCTCCAGCCCTGATCCGCTCGCCACCCGGAGGGTGATCGCCTCATGAACGGCACAGCAGGCACTGCTCACGCGGCCCTGACCCACGTCATGTCCAGGGTTCCCGGACCGGTGACCGTGGTCACGACCGTCGACCGCGCCGGCCGGCGCTGGGGATTCACCGCGACCTCCTTCAGCTCCCTGTCCCTGGACCCGCCCCTCGTGCTGGTCTGCCTGAACAAGACCGCCAGCACGCACGAGGCGTTCACGTCCGCCGACCGCTTCCTGGTCAACCTCCTGGCACAGGGCCAGGACCACGTCGCGCTCCGCTTCGCCCGGTCCGGCGCCGACCGGTTCGCCGAAGGAGACGTCGAAGGGGACGTCGTGCCCTGTGAGCTGGGCCTGCCCGGCTCGCCCGGAGCGTGCGCCCGGCTCGCCTGCGCGCTGCACGCCGTCCTGGACGGGGGCGACCACAGCATCCTCGTCGGCCGCGTCCTGGACACCCATGCGGACGACGACCGCACCCCGCTCGTCTACTACGGCCGGACGTTCACCCACCCGGCCTCCGCGCTCGACCTGCCGGATCCGCTGCTGTCCCTTCACCTGGCGGACTGGTGAGCACGGGCATGGACACCGCCGTGAGGGTCGCCGTCGTCTACTACTCCGCCACCGGCCACGTCGCCGACATCGCCCGGGAGATCGCCGACTCGTCCGAGAAGGCCGGCGCCGAGGTGCGGCTCCGCCGGGTCGCGGAACTGGCGCCGCAGGACGTCGTCGCGTCCCAGCCCGCGTGGGCCGCGCACGCGGCGGCGACCGCCTGCATCCCGCTCGCCGCCGTCGAGGACGTCGTCTGGGCCGACGCGGTCCTCCTGGGCTCCCCGACCCGGTTCGGCAACATCGCCGCCCAGCTCAAGCAGTTCCTCGACACCCTCGGCGGCGCCTGGAAGCGAGGCGAGCTGGCCGACAAGATCTACAGCGGCTTCACCTCCACCGGCAGCCCGCACGGCGGCAACGAGTCCACCCTGCTCGCCCTCATGCAGTCCTTCCACCACTTCGGCGGCATCGTCGTCGCCCCCGGCTTCACCCACCCGGACAAGTTCGTCGACGGCAACCCCTACGGCACCGCCCACCACGACGCCGGCGGCGCCGTCCCGGTCGGCGACGTCACCCGCAACGCGGCCCGCGTCCAGGCCGAACGCGTGGTGCGCCTCGCCCGAGCACTCGTCACCGCCACCGCCGCCCTCTGACCATCCCTCACCCCCCCCAGCAGGGCCGGAGAGCCTCTCCTTCCCCCGGGCGGCTCTCCGGCCCGACGCCCTCACGCCTTCTCGCACCGCCCTTCATCAGTCAGCAGCCGCTGCGACCCCAGGGAGAGCCATGTCCCGCCGCCTGTTCACCTCGGAGTCCGTGACCGAGGGACACCCCGACAAGACCGCCGACCGGATCAGCGACACCGTCCTCGACGCCCTGCTCAAGGAGGACCCGCGCGCGCGGGTCGCCGTGGAGACGTTGATCACCACCGGGCAGGTGCACGTCGCCGGGGAGGTGACCACCACCGCCTACGCGGACATCCCCGGCCTGGTCCGGGACGCCATCCTCGACATCGGCTACGACGCGTCCCAGAAGGGGTTCGACGGACGGTCGTGCGGGGTGTCCGTGTCCCTCGGCGCCCAGTCCCCGGACATCGCCCAGGGCGTCGACACCGGCGGCGCGGGCGATCAGGGCCTGATGTTCGGGTACGCCTGCGATGAGACGCCCGAACTGATGCCCCTGCCCATCCAACTCGCCCACCGGCTGGCGCAGCGGCTCACCCAGGTCCGCAAGGAGGGCATCGCCCCCTATCTGCGCCCGGACGGAAAGACCCAGGTCACCGTCGAGTACCTGGGCAGCCGCGCGGCCCGTCTGGACACGGTCGTCGTCTCCGCGCAGCACGCCGCGGACGTCGATCTGGACGGCCTGCTCGGCCCCGACGTCCGCACCCACGTCGTCGAGCACGAACTCGCCCGGCTGGCGGACGACGGCGTCAAACTGGACACCGAGGGCTACCGCCTCCTGGTCAACCCCACCGGCCGGTTCGAGATCGGCGGCCCGATGGGCGACGCCGGCCTGACCGGCCGCAAGATCATCATCGACACCTATGGCGGCATGGCCCGCCACGGCGGCGGCGCCTTCTCCGGCAAGGACCCCTCCAAAGTGGACCGCTCGGCCGCGTACGCGATGCGCTGGGTCGCCAAGAACGTGGTCGCCGCGCAACTCGCCCGCCGCTGCGAGGTCCAGGTGGCGTACGCCATCGGAGTGGCCGAGCCGGTCGGCCTGTTCGTGGAGACCTTCGGCACCGCTGCCGTGCCGGACACGGCGATCGAGGACGCGATTCGGCAGGTCTTCGACCTGCGCCCGGCCGCGATCGTCCGCGACCTCGACCTGCTCCGTCCGATCTACGCGCAGACGGCCGCGTACGGCCACTTCGGCCGTGAGCTGCCCGACTTCACCTGGGAGCGCGCCGACCGCGTCGACGCCCTGCGCGAAGCGGCCGGGGCCTGACATGCGGATCGCCGTCACCGGTTCCATCGCCACCGATCACCTGATGACGTTCCCCGGCCGCATCGCCGACCAGTTGCTCGCCGACCGCCTCGACCACGTCTCGCTCTCCTTCCTGGTCGACGCCCTGGAGATCCGCGACGGCGGGGTGGCCGCGAACATCGCCTACGGCCTGGCGCGACTGGGCCACCGTCCGCTGCTGGCAGCGGCGGTGGGCGCGGACTTCGCCCCGTACGGACAGCGGCTGTCCGCGCTCGGCGTGGACGTCTCCGGAGTCCGCGTCTCCCGCACCCGCCACACCGCCCGCTTCCTGTGCACCACCGACCCGGACGGCAACCAGATCGCCTCCTTCTACCCGGGAGCGATGACCGAGGCCGCCGACATCGACCTCCTCGACGCCCTGCGCCCAGGCGGAGGAGCCGACCTCGTCCTCATCGGCGCCGACGATCCGGCCGCCATGCTCCGCCACACGCGCGCGTGCCGCGCCCACGGCATCCGCTTCGCGGCCGACCCGTCCCAGCAACTGGCCCGGCTCGACGGCCCCCAGATCCGCGAGATCGTCGACGGCGCCGACCACCTGTTCACCAACGAGTACGAACACGCGCTGCTCCTCGCCAAGACGGGCTGGTCCCACGCCGACGTCCTGCGCCGTGTCGGCGTCTGGGTCACCACCCTCGGCGAGAAGGGCAGCCGCGTCGAACGCGCAGACGACCCCCCGCTCGACGTCCCCGCCGTCGCGACCGCCGAGGCGACGGACCCGACGGGCGTCGGCGACGCCTTCCGCGCCGGATACCTGGCCGCCCTGGCGGCGGGCGAGGGCGCCGCCCGGTGCGCGCAGTCGGGCTCGGCGCTGGCCGCCCAGGCCCTGTCCTGCGTCGGCACCCAGACCTACACCACGACCGCCGCACGTCTGCGCGACCTGACGACCGCGGCGTACGGACCGCACACCCCGCCGGGAGGCGACACCGTATGACAGCGCCCGCACCGGTGACCGAGCGGGCCCGCAAGGGCCCGGCCGAACTGATCGCGGCAGGCCGCCGCTCGTACTCCTTCGAGTTCTTCCCTCCCAAGACCGGCAAAGGGGAGCGCGCGCTGTGGGACGCGCTGCGCCGGGTCGAGCCGCTCAACCCGTCCTTCGTGTCGGTGACGTACGGCGCCGGCGGAACCTCCCGCGAACGCACCACGGCGCTCACCCAGCGCATCGCCGAGGACACCACGCTGCGCCCCGTGGCCCACCTCACCGCCGTCGCGCACTCGACGGCCGAACTGCGCGCGATCATCGGCCGCTACGCGGACGCCGGCATCCGCGACGTCCTCGCCCTGCGCGGAGACCCGCCCGGAGACCCGCAGGGCCCGTGGACCCCGCACCCCCACGGCCTGCGGCACGCGGCCGAGCTGGTCGAACTCATCCGGCAGTGCGGCGCCTTCAGCATCGGCGTCGCCGCCTTCCCGGAACGCCACCCCCGGTCACCCGACTGGGACAGCGACATCCGCCACTTCACGGCCAAGTGCCGGGCCGGCGCCGACTACGCCGTCACCCAGATGTTCTTCCGCGTCGAGGACTACCTCCGGCTGCGCGACCGGCTCGCCGCCGCCGGGTGCGACACCCCGGTCATCCCCGGCCTGATGCCCGCCACCCGCTACGCACAGATCGCCCGCTTCGCCCGCCTCAGCGACGCGACGTTCCCCGACGACCTCGCGCTGCGCCTGCGGACCGCGCAGTACGACCCCGCCGAGTCCCACCGCATCGGCGTCGACCACGCTACCGAACTCGCCCAGCGGCTGCTCGACGAGGGCGCCCCCGGACTCCACTACATCACCCTCAACCAGTCGTCCGCCGCCATGGACATCCACCGCGGACTGCGCCTGCCCGCACCGCCCCGCACACCGCCCCGCACCCCGGAATCGCTCACTTGATCACGGGACACCGCGTCCGGCACCGCAACTTCCGTTTTCTGTACAAGAGTCGAATGAGGAGCATCGTTGAGCAGGCTGCGTTGGCTGACCGCGGGCGAGTCCCACGGTCCCGCCCTTGTCGCGACGCTGGAGGGCCTTCCCGCCGGGGTGCCCGTCACCACGCAGATGGTGGCGGACCACCTGGCCCGGCGCCGGCTCGGCCATGGACGCGGTGCGCGCATGACGTTCGAGCGCGACGAGGTGACCTTCCTCGGCGGCGTCCGGCACGGCCTGACCCTCGGCTCCCCGGTCGCGGTCATGGTGGGCAACACCGAGTGGCCGAAGTGGGAGCAGGTCATGGCGGCCGACCCGGTCGACCCGGACGTCCTCGGCGGCCTGGCCCGCAACGCCCCGCTGACCCGCCCCCGCCCCGGTCACGCCGACCTGGCGGGCATGCAGAAGTACGGCTTCGACGAGGCCCGCCCGATCCTGGAGCGTGCGTCCGCGCGGGAGACCGCGGCCCGGGTGGCGCTGGGTGCGGTGGCCCGGTCGTACCTGAAGGAGACGGCCAGCGTCGAGATCGTCAGCCACGTCGTGGAGCTGGCCTCGGTGCAGGCCCCGCCGGGGGTGTACCCCACACCGGCGGACGTGGACAGGCTGGACGCGGACCCGGTGCGCAGCCTGGACGCGGACGCGTCGAAGGCGATGGTCGCGCGGATCGACCAGGCCCACAGGGACGGCGACACCCTCGGCGGCGTGGTCGAGATCCTGGCCTACGGGGTGCCCGTGGGCCTCGGCTCGCACGTGCACTGGGACCGCAGGCTGGACGCCCGGCTGGCCGGCGCGCTCATGGGCATCCAGGCGATCAAGGGCGTGGAGATCGGCGACGGCTTCGAACTGGCGCGGGCGCCCGGCTCGAAGGCGCACGACGAGATCGTGGGCACGCCCGAGGGCGTCAAGCGCGCTTCAGGCCGCTCCGGCGGCACCGAGGGCGGGCTGAGCACCGGCGAGCTGCTGCGGGTGCGGGCGGCCATGAAGCCGATCGCGACCGTCCCTCGGGCCCTGCGGACCGTGGACGTCACCACCGGCGAGGCGGTACGGGCGCATCACCAGCGCTCCGACGTGTCCGCCGTCCCCGCCGCGGGCATCGTCGCCGAGGCGATGGCGGCCCTCGTCCTGGCGGACGCGGTAGCGGAGAAGTTCGGCGGCGACAGCGTCGCCGAGACCCGCCGCAACGTCCGGTCGTACCTCGACGCCCTGGCCATCCGATGAGCCCGGCGCCCGTGGTCGTCCCAGCGCTGTGACCGTACGGGTTCACCGGATCGCGGCGCCCGGGAGCGAGCCCCGCCCGGTTGCCGCACAGCGTGCCGCCCACGAAGTCGCTCGCGTCGTCGTCGACGCACTCGCCGGAGGGCGACGGACGAATTCTTCGCAAAGGACCCGAGGGACGGAAGGAACCGACGAGTTGCCGGCTGTCGCTGGAGCCCTGCCGTGCGACGCGGCCACTCTGACTGACGATCGACCGTCGCGACCCGAGGAGAACCGATGAAGATCACCCGTCACCCTGCCGGCGCACCGTGCTGGGCGGACCTCGACACCCCCGACGTCGCCTCCGCCCGCACCTTCTACGGCGCCCTGCTGGACTGGGACGCCGTCGAACTCCCCAGCGGCTACGTGAACTTCACGCTGCGCGGAGAGAAGATCGTGGGAGCGGTCAAGCTCAAGGAAGGGCAGGAGCACTCGGCTGGCTGGAGCGTCTACTTCATGTCGGACGACCTGAAGGGGACGACCAAAGCCGTCGAGGAGGCCGGGGGCCGCGTGGTGAGCCCGCCCAGCAAGGTTTCGGTCGCCGGCAGCGCCGCCGTCTACGAGGCGCCCGACGGCTCGGTGTTCGGCGCCTGGGAGCCGGACAAGCACCCCGGTTCCGGACTGGTGCGGGAGCCCGGCGCGCTGTCCTGGTTCGGGCTGAGCACCGGGGACGCCGACGCCGCCGAGGCGTTCTACGCCCAGGTCTTCGGCTGGACCGCCGCCGCGCCCCCGGCCGGAGGCGCCGCCGCTCACCTCACCTTCGTCGGCGGAGTCGCGCCGTTCGGCGGCATCACGAGCGGGCCCGAGGGCGCGGTCGGCTGGACGCTGCACTTCGGCGTCGAGGACGTCGACGGCGCGGCGGCCAAGGCGGTCGCACTGGGCGGCGCCGTCGTGTCCGAGCCCGCCGACACGCCTGGCGTCGGACGCGTCGTCCTGCTCAAGGACCCGGCGGGCGTGACGTTCGCCCTGGTCCAACACGCCTGACGGCGGCGGGCCGCCCCGGCGGGCCTGGGCGCCCCGTCCCGCCGGGGTGCCGCCTGCCTGTCGCTGGGGCTTGCCTGCCCATGCGGGTGTGGGGGTGGGGGTGCGGCGCGGCTCGTCGTCGCTTCGAGGCCCTGATCATCTGCACGCATCCTTCAGCCGACCGATCCGGCACGGAAGAAACCCCGCAGATCGGCCGCACAGCTCGCGCGTGTCCGTCGTCGTGAGCACGATCTGCCTGCGGGCCCGTTGCTGGTCCGTTGCTGGTCCGTTGGTGGTCCGGTGCTGGTCCGCGGCTGGTCCAAGACGTTTCGTACGCGGAAGGAGGTGGTTCGCCGTGCAGAGCGAGCCTCCCAGTCAGCGCCCGCGTACCGCCGCCCCACACCTGGGCGTGCCGTGACGGTTCACGGCTGAACCTCGTCCGGGCGGGTGACGGGCTCCGGTGCGCGCCTTCGAGCAGGAGAGCATGCCCCGCCCCTCCGTCCCGCCGAGGTGATCCCGCCATGACGCACACCCAGTTGCCCGACGAACCGTCCACCGAGCTGAAGGACGCCCTGGAACGCCACGACCTGCGCGACGCACAGCACCTGCTGTGGCGGCGCCCTCCGCACGTGATCGCCGACGACCTGGCCCGGATGGACGCCGTGGACGCGGTCGTCGCGTTCCGGCTGCTGGGCAAGGACCAGGCCATCGAGGTCTTCGAGGAACTGGAGCCCGTGGACCAGCAGGCCATTCTGATGGGGCTGCGGGACGTGGCGTTCCGTGAACTGGTGGAGGGGCTCGACCCCGACGACCGGGTGCGCATGCTGCGCGAGGCGCCCGCCAAGGTGGTCCGGAGGGTCCTGGCCGGGCTCAGCGTGCGCGAGCGGCAGGTGACCGCCGCGCTGCTCGGCTACCCCGAGGGATCGGTCGGGCGGTACATGACCCCGGAAGTCATCGCTCTCAATGTTCGGATGACGGTGCGGGAGGCACTCCGGGAGGTCCGCAGCAGGGGCGCGGACGCCGAAACGGTCTACACCCTGCCGGTCGTGGACTCGGGGCGCCGCCTGACCGGCGTGGTCACCCTGCGCGAGCTGGTGCTCAGCGCGCCTGCCGACGTCGTCACGGACCACGTCGTCACGGGCGCCGCCCGAGCGCACGCCGCTGACTCCGCCGAGGAGGCCGCGCGTCTGATGCGTGAGACCAACGCACTGGCCCTGCCCGTGGTCGACAGCGAGGAGCGGCTCGTGGGGCTGCTCACCATCGACGACGCGGTCGAGGTCATCGAGGAGGCGGACACGGAGGACGTCGCGTTGCAGTCCGGGTCCGCTCCGTGGATGGGGCACTACATGGCGGCGTCCGTGTGGCAGTTGGCGCGCTACCGCGTCGTGTGGCTGCTGCTCCTGCTGCTGGCGGCGACCCTCACGGTGACGGTGACGGAGGTCTTCGAGGACACCCTTGCGAAGGTCACCCAACTGGCGATCTTCATCCCGCTGTTGATCGGCACCGGCGGCAACGCGGGGGCGCAGGCGGCCACCGCCGCGGTCCGGGCGCTGGCCGTGGGCGAAGTGCGCGTCACCGATCTGCCGGCGGTCATCTGGCGCGAGTGCAGGGTGGGCGTGGTGCTGGGAACGATGCTGGCGGCCCTCGGGATGGTGCTGGGCACGCTGTTCGTGGGCGCGCGCATCGCGGTCGTGGTCGGCGTCGCGCTGGTGATCATCTGCGGATGGGCGGCGACGGTCGGCGGCGCCATGCCGCTGCTGGCCCGACGCCTCCGCATCGACCCCGCGGTGGTGTCGGCCCCGATGGTGACGACCCTGGTGGACGCCACGGGACTGGTGATCTACTTCCTCACCGCCCGTGCGGTGCTGGGGATCTGACCGGAGGGAGGCCGGTCCCCGCACGTGCTGCGACATGTCGCGTCGTCTCCGTGCCGGTGGGGCGATCTCTCGCGAGGGCTTCGTCGTCTCAGGCGGGTGGTGTCGAGGGCGGGTGGTGCCGAGGTGGGCTGGGCGGGCGGTCAGGGTGCGGTGTGGTCGATGCCGAAGAGGGCGGCGGCGTTGGCGGAGCGGACCTTGTGCCGGTCGGCGTCGGTGGCGAGGTGGCCGAAGAAGGCGTCGATCTCCGCTCGGCTGGGCTGCTGGAAGGGGTAGTCGGTGGAGAAGATCAGCCGGTCGGTGGTCGTCACCGTCAGGGCGTGGTGCAGCAGGGCGGGGTTGAGCATTCCCGAGGTCGTGAGGAAGACGTTGGTGCGGATGTAGTCCGAGACCGGGCGCTGGAGGCCGGCGAGCCGGGAGAGGCTGTCGGCCCGGTCGAGCCAGAACGGCAGCAGCTCGCCCCAGTGGCCCAGCACGATCTGCAAGTCGGGGCGCCGGTCGAAGACGCCGCGCAGGATGAGCCGCAGTGCCGCAGTCGCCGCTTCCAGATGCCAGCCCCAGCCGAACGTGGCCAGCCCGAGGTCGGTCATGGGGTCGAAGCCCCGGTAGGCGGCGTCGCGCAGCGCGTCGGAGGGGATCTGCGGATGTATGAAGACCGGCTGGCGCAGGTCGGCGGCGGCGGCGAAGAAGTCCTCGTAGGCGGGATCGTCGAGGAACCGGTCGCCGGACCGGCCGTAGACCATGGTTCCCACGTGACCCTGGGCCGCGGCGCGTTCCAGCTCCTGGGCGACGTGGCGCGGGGACGACATCGGCAGGGTCGACAGCGACCGGAACCGGGTCGGGTGCGCGCTGACCGCCTCGGCGGCGGTGTCGTTCGCCAGGCGGCTGAGCGCCACTGCCTCCTCAGGGGGCAGCGCCTGGGTTCCCGGCGGGGTGAGGGCGAGGACGGCCAGGTCGATGCCCTGGGCGTCCATGGCGGCGATCCGGCCGGCGCCGAGGTCCTCCAGCCGCTGGAGGGCGTCGCCCCGCTCATTGAACGCGAGACTCTCATCCGGATGGGCGACGGCTTTGAGGGCGGAGGTCAGCTCCGGCAGCATCCAGTGTTCTTCGATGCCGATGAGGGTCATGGTCGGCGTTCCTTCCGTGTCACGGTAGCGAGCTTTTGCGCGTCGGTGGAGGTGTGTCGAGGGCGAGGGACTTCGTCGGCTGCTTCGCCGGCCGTGGAGGGGGACGGCAAGGCGGGCGCGCTCTGGGGGATCAGCGCGTACGAGGCGGCGGCGAGGACGGCGAGCGCGGCGATCACGGCCGCCATGGGAAGGGCCGTGTGGGGGCCTGCGAGGCTGACGACCGGGGTGATGAGGGAGGCGAGACCGAACTGGGCTGCTCCGACGACGGCCGATCCGGCGCCGGCCGCCTGGGGCACGGCATCGAGGGCGAGGGCGGTGGCCGGGCCGTGGATGAAGCCCAGCGAGGCGACCGCGAAGAAGAGGGGCACGGTCAGCCAGACGGGTCCGATGGGCAGGAGCGCCAGCGCGAGCAGCGCGAGCGAGGCCAGGAGCAGCCAGGCGATGCCGACGGCCACGACGCGGTGCGGGTCGGCGCGGCGCAGCAGCCGGGATGACAGCGCGCTGCTCGCCACGAGGCCGAGCGCGTTGAGCGCGAACAGCAGACCGTAGGAGACGGCGCCGACGCCGATGACCGTCTGATACACGAACGGCGACGCTGAGATGTACGCCATCAGGACCGCGAAGGAGAACACCAGCGTCCCCGTAGCGGACAGATAGGCCCGGCGCCCCAGCAGGCGGAATCCGCCTCGGCGGCCCGTGCCGCGCTTCTCGGGCGGCAGGCTTTCGCGCACGATCGCGGCGGAACCGGCGAGCATGGCCACGGCCAGAACGGCCACCGCCAGGAGTACGCCTCGCCATCCGATCGCACCGATCAGCACGCTGCCCAGCAACGGAGCGACCACCGGCGCCACCCCGCTCACGATCATCATCATGCTGAACGCGCGCGCCGCGGCACGGCCTGTCTCCAGGTCGGCGATGACCGCGCGGCCGATGACCATCCCGGCCGAGGCGCTCGCTCCTTGCAGCAGTCGCGCTGCCAAGAGGACGCCGATGGTCGGGGCGAACGCCGTGAGGACGCTCGCGGCGACGAGCACGGCGGAACCGACCAGCAACGGCCCCCGCCGCCCGTGACGGTCGGACACCGGTCCGAACACCAGTTGCCCGCCGGTCAGCCCCAGCAGGAATGCGGTCAACGTCAGTCCGATGGCTGAGGCGTTCGTGTGCAGGTCCACCGCCATGCGCGGAAATGCCGACAGATACATGTCGATCCCGAACGGAGCGACGCTGGCGAGCACCGCGAGCGTCGCGAGCATCGCAACGGTGATCTCGCTTCCCGCAGACTCCTGTGAGGACACCGGCACCGCACATCTCCTGTCTGGCGATTCCTTCCATACGGGTGTAAAGCTAGGCGAAATTCAGTTGCCTGTCAAATGATACCTATTAAATGACAGTTAACCTACACTTGAGGACGTGGACGAGAAGCAGAAAGCCAGACTGTTCGAGCTGGCCGACCTGATCCTGGCGATCGGTCGGCACCTTCACGCCGCCAAGGCGGACGCAGCGGAGCCCTGGACGCCGCTGGAGGCGGCGGTCATGCGCTTCATCGACCACCAGCCCGGGGCCACGGCGACCGAGGCGGCCGAGGCGACCAAGCTGATCTCCAGCAATTTCAGCCGGGCGCTGCGCAAGCTGGCGGAGAAGGGCCTGGTGCGCCGCGAAGCCGACCCTCACGATGCACGGCGGGTGCGCCTGTATCCGACGCAGAAGGCAGGCGAGAACCTGGGTTCCCTTCAGGACGCCTGGAGCCGCCTCCTGGACGAGACCGTGCCCGACCCCGCGGAGACGGACGCGGTGATCACCACGCTCCGACGCATCGAGTCGCACCTCCTCGACCGCACCCGCAGCGGTGCGCGTCGCGACTGAACAGGTCGCGCAGGTCGCAGAGATCTGTTGGCTGCCGACGACCTCGCCCCCCCCACGTGAGGGCGCGCCGCACCTTCCTGGTGGAATCCGCGGTCGCCGCGCTCGTCCGCGACATCCGCGCCGCAGGGCATCCGGCACCCGACATCGTCATCGACGTCATGACCCCCGACCCTCAGTTCGGCCAGTGATGGTCTCGGGCTGACGGGTGATCAGGGGCGAAGTGGGTCGGTCAAGGGGATGCGGAGTTCGATGCGGGTTCCCTCCCCGGGGGCGGTGTCGATGGTGACGGTGCCGCCGGCTTCGTGGATGCGGGCGTGGACGGAGTGGGTGAGGCCGGTGCCGGGGGTGGTGGTGGCCAGGTCGTAGCCGCGGCCGTGGTCCAGGACGCTGATGGTCACGTGGCCGGTGTCGGCGGTGGCGTGGAGGACGGCGTGGTCGGCGCCGGCGTGTTTGCGGATGTTGGTGAGGGCTTCGTGGGTGGCGCCGAGGAGGGCCGCGGTGGCGTCGGGAGTGAGGGTGTGGTGGGTGCTGTCGGGTTGGTGGAGGGCGGAGGCGAGCAGGCCGACGGTCAGGCCGTCGCGGGTGTGGCGTTGGACGAGGACGTTGAGGGCGGTGAGGAGGTCGCCGGGCTGTTCGGGGTCGGCGCCGTCGACCAGGGCGCGCAGCCAGACGGCTTCCTCGGCGATCCTGGTGGGCGGCAGGGGCCGGCCTTGTGCGAGGAGTTCCATGGTCTGCAGGACGCGGTCGTGCAGGAGGCGTTGGTGCCGGGCGCGTTCGCGTTCCTTGGCGGCGATGGCGGCCTGGGCGACGGCCTCGGCCCGGTTGTCGTCCGCTGACCGGGCGGTGCGGCGCAGTTCGCGGTCGATGAGCCAGGCGATCGGGCCGACCACGAAGTAGGTGACGGAGTTGGGCGCCGCGTTCCATGCCGGTTCGCCGGTCAGAATGGTGGAGACGGTGATGTAGGTCAGGCCCAGCAGCGCGCTCCAGGCGTACATCACCGGGAAGCGGCGGAAGCAGGCGCCGATGAGGACGGGGCTGATGACGCTGAAGGGATAGACGAAGAAGCCCCAAGTGTGCAGGAGTTGGGCGTCGGATGCCTCCAGCGCGGCGTTGGCGGTCAGGGCCGTGGCGCAGAAGAGGGTGTCGGCGGCGACCGGCCGGGGCGGCAGACGGCCCCGGTGGTGGACGTAGCCGCAGAGGATGATCGTCTCGGCGGTCACCGCGAGGGCGAGCAGCAGCGGCCCGGTCAGGGTGGGGAATCGCGACCCCACCGACAGCAGGGCGATCAGGATGTTGGCCAGTCCGGAGGCTTTGGCGAGGATCGCGATGAGCACTTCGAGGCGGTCCACCCGCGCCAGCGCGGACTCGGCGGCAGGGGCGGCGGAGGGCGTGACGGCCTGGGTCACGGGAGCGGTCACCGCGCGAGGCGGGCGCAGCGGAGGGCGCCGGCTGGAGAAGTGGTCACCGCGGGTCCGTGTCCATGGCCGTGGCCTGCGGGTGAGCGGGTGGCCCGTGCCCTGCGCTGTCGCGTTCGATGGCAAGCCGGGTGAGTTCCGCCTTGTTGCCGGCCTGGAGTTTGTGACGGATGCGCTCGACGTAGGTGTCGACGGTGGATTTGCCGAGCTTCATGCGGGTGGCGATCTGCGCGTGGGTGTAGCCGTGAGCGATGTGCCCGAGGACTTCTTCCTCCCGAGGGGAAAGCTCCGGGCGGTCGGTGCCGCCGGCCGCGGCGGAGGCCGCCGGGCGGCCGCCGCGCATCCGCCGCTCGCGTGCCAGTTCCCCGCTGAGGATGTCCGCCAGTTGAGGTGACAGGGCGAAGCCGCCGGTGGCGACGGTGCGGACCGCGGAGGCGAACATGGCGGTGCCGGCGCTTTTGGTGAGGTAGCCGCTCGCGCCCAGGCGGATGCATGCCACGACGTCGGCGGCCCGGCCCGAGGCCGAGACCACGAGCACCCTGGCCTGTCCCGCCCACTGTTCGACCACGTCGAGGGACGGCTCGTCGGTCCCGAGGTACAGGTCCAGGACCAGGACGTCGAAGCGTGCCGGGTCCGGCAGCGCCCCGGCGTCGCCGTAGGAGCCGATGACCTCGAAGTCCGGTTGCTCCCGCAGGATCGACTCCACCCCGTGACGGGTCAGTGGATGGTCGTCCACGATCGCTATCCGAATGACATCTGACATGAGGTCACCTTGGCGGAGCGATGAGCGGCAGGGCAAGAGTCCGCTACGCCCAACGGCAATGATGTGCAATCGAGTTCAGAACGAGTCCGACCGCTCGCGCGCTCCTGCCCCGGGACAGCCGGTGACGGGTCTCACCGTTCTCTCCCGGCCCGCCGCACAGCGCCCGTTCTCTCCCGGCCGCCGCACAGCGCCCGCTCTCTCCCGGCCGCCGCACAGCGCCCGCTCTCTCCCGGCCGCCGCACAGCCCCCGCTCTCTCCCGGCCGCCGCACAGCGCCCGCTTCACGCCCCTGGCCGTCCCTGACCCGACGGAGACGACGATGCGAAGGGCGCGCACGACAGGTGCACCACACGCCAGGTGTCCTGTGAAGAGCCGACTGTTGCCACGGGTGGGGAGCGCGCCACGCTGAGCGGATTCGATCCGACCACCCGAGCGCGACAGGGGATGCGATGCGTCGGCACCGCCGCGGCACCGGCCACCGAAGACCAGCCATGAAGGAAGGCGCCGGGCGCGGCGGTGCGCGCACGCCTCCCCGGGCAGCCCGGTCGTCGATCGCCCGCCGGGTCGGCGGGCCCGGCAGGGCGCGGCCGGCGTCCCCTGGTCCCGCGGCCGCCGCGGCGTGCACCCGCCGTCACCTGGGGCGGGCCCAACCGGACGCTGTCCGGCGGCCATCGGCCGGGCGCCGGGGAGCACGGTGACCGGCCGCGGCACGGGGGACGCCGACGACCTGCACGCCGCATCGCTGCGTCGGCTCGACGCGGTCGCACGCGAAAGCGAACGGCAGCAGACGGAGATCGACCAGCTACGCCAGGACGTGCACCTGCTGCTGTCCGAGGTCGACCGGGCGTTCGGCACGCTCACCAGTCGGCTGGACGAGGTCGCGGGGGCGACGGATGACCGCGGCGGCGCGCGTGGCACACCACGCGCCGGGCCGGACCGGCGTGTTCCGGACGCTCGGCTCTCGTGGCCGGCGGTCGCCGCATGGCTGGAGTGGCTGCACACCCGCTACCCACTGGCGGACGACCTGCCCGCGTGCTGGTGGCGCCACCGCGCCGCAGCGGACGTCGTGTTCGCGCTGTACGACGCCTGGAATGCCGCCGACGAGGGCGCGAGCGGCACCGCCCGGATCCAGTGGCACACCCGCTGGCTGCCCGCCGCCCTCACCGCCCTGCGCACTTGGATGCCCGTCTCCTGCTTCCACGGCGCCCACAGCGACGACCCGGCGACCCGCTACGGCCGGGCGGTCGACGACCCCGAGGCGTTCGACTCCCAGACGCGACCCGCCCCGCCCACGGGCCCGCTCTAGACGCAAGGACCTCATCCCAGAATGCGCCACAAGCCCGCTCGGCCCCTGTGGTGCGACCGCTGTGGTGCGAACAGCCGACACCCGGCCGACTGTTTCCGCGACCAGCCCCGCTCGTACGTTTCTGGCAGTTCCAGACGCCGGATCGCGGCCGGAGGCGGGCGCCGCGGCCTTCGGTCGCCGCCCGGAACAGACCGCGCGTCCTTCGACGACCCGATGACGTACAGGCGAGGGGGAGCCATGAACCACACCACACCGAACACCGCTCTGAGGTGCGACCGGTGCCAGGCGCCACTGGCGTCGCACGACAAGCTCTGCCCCGCGTGCGGCCACGTCACGACGAGCGACGTGCCGACGCCTCCTCCTCTGCCCGCCCACGCGCCGTCCGCGGCGCCCACGACCCCGGCCGTCCCGGCGCCGGGCCCCGGCCCGCGGCTCGCCGCCGAGGCGCCGGCCACCCGGCAGGCGAGTCCCGGGCTGGTGCTGGACCTGTCCGACCACAGCGCGCGGCCGGCCCTGCGGCTGCGCAGGCCGAGCCGGCGCACCGCGCTGATCGCCGCCGCCACGGCCGTCGCGCTGACCGCCGGTGTGAGCGCGTACGAGATCACCCGTCCCGCTCCGGTGACCGCGACGTCCACCGTGCAGAAGTACTTCTCCGACCTGGCACGCGGCGACGTCGCAGACGCCCTCGCCCTGGTGGACCCGTCGAACGCGCCGGCGACCGGCGACAGCCCGCTGCTGGTGGACAAGGCGCTGTCCGCGGCGTCGGACCGCCCCACCGGGCTGAAGGTCGTGCGCAGCACCGAGGTCGGCTTCGGCGGCATGTCCGAGACGCAGGTGGAGGTCACCTACCAGGTGCACCGACGCACAGTCCGGCAGACCCTCGGCGTCGGCAAGGGCTCCGCCGCGGACTCCCGCTACCGGCTGGACGACCCGTTCCTCGGTCTCGACCTCACCGCGGCGGCGGGCCGCACGGTGACCGTCAACGGGATCCCGGTTCCCGCGGACGCCGCCTCCTCGCCGCTACGGGTACTGCCCGGCGCCTACACCGCGTCCGTTCCCGCCACCTCCCTGCTGGCCGCGCAGCGCGCCACCGCCCGGACCGACCCGGACAGCACTCCCGACCGCCCGCGACTGACCGCCGACCTCGGGAAGCCGCACCTGCTCCCCGGCGCACAGGCCCTGGTGACCACCGAGGTCAGACAGGCCCTCGACGCCTGCGCCGCCTCCCACGACGGCGCCCCCAAGGGCTGCCCCTTCAACGCGCTCACCGCCGTTCCCGGCGAGGTCACCGCCATCACCTGGAGCATCTCCGGCTACCCCACCCTGACCGTCACCGCCGCCGATCCCGACTCGATGTCCAGCGACGCGGGCGAGGCCGACTTCAGCGACGACGGTCACCAGGGGCGGGTCCACTACAGCGCTGCCTACGACGACTTCGGCACACCCGCCCACACCACCGGCGACCTGGACTTCGACGTGCAGGGCGCCGCGGCCTCCGCCGCCGACGGGATCGCCGTCACCTTCCAGTGACCGCGCTGCCCGCCGGCGCCACCCGACCGCCCCTCAGCCGCGCGCAACCGACAGGAGAACTCCGATGACTCCTCCGCCGCCCTCCGCGACAGCTCCGCCTTCCGGCCGATGGGCCGCCGCCGGAGCCAGCCCCTTCCCCGCGCAGCGACCCGGATACCTGCCGGTGGAGACCGGCCTCAGCGAGGCCGTCTCCTTCCAGTGGGTGCTCTACAACGCGCTGTCCTCACTGGTGCTGGGCACGCTCGCCTTCCTGCCCGTCGCGATCGTCGTCAACCTGGTAGTGGTCCCCTTCCACGCCCACGGCCTCACCTTCGTGCCCACCGCCCCCCGGTACCAGCTCCTCGTGTGGTGGCTGCTGATCACGATCCTGCAGTTCCTGCCGATCGAGACCGACGCCATCTCGGAGTACCGGGCGGTGATCGAGGACCGGGCCGACGCGGCGGCCTCGGCGTACGCGGCGGTCTTCGCCGCCCTGGACCGGCGGCACATCCCGGTCCGCGCCAAGCCCACCCGGATCCGCAGCGACATCCTGACCCGCGAGGTCGTCAACAACCGCTTGCTGGTCCGCGACCGGTCCTACGAGATCTACGTGACCGTCTTCGCCTACGGCACCAGCCTCTACATCGGCTGGTCGATGTACCGCAACCGCCGCCGCCACGTCCTGATCCGGACCTACTGGAAGGACCTGATCTGGAAGGACCTCCTGGGCGGCATCGGGGGGCGCTCCGGCGACGTCAACCAGATGCTGCGCACCGAGAAGGTGCGGGCCATGCGCGAAGCGGTGCACTCCGCGGTCCTGGAGGGCGCCGAGGCGGCCATGAACGGCGTCGACGTCCCGCTGGCCGCGACCTTCGGAACCGATTTGCCCATCCTCGACCTGGACGACCCCGATGCGCCTACGACGTGACGGCGCCCGCACGACCGGCGCACCGGCCCTCAAGCCTCCGGCCGTCCCACCGCGCCCCGCCGCCCTCGCGCCGAGCCCGGCCGGCGGGGCGGTTCCCGCCGGCGCGCCCGGCCTGCTGCTCGCCCAAGGCGAGGGAGCGGTCACGGCCTGGGTCGCGGTGCGAGTGGACGCCGCGGCGGACCTGACCGAGACCCGCGAGTACGCCGACCTGCCCGAGCAGGAACGCCTGGTCAAGGCCGCCGCCGCGGAGGCGGCGTGGCTGGCCGGCCAGTGGGAGCACGCACGCCGTGCCCGCGTCGAACTGCGCTACCGCAACGACCCCGCGACGCAGCGCATCTCGTGCGCCCTGCTGGGCCGGGTGACCGCCCCGAGCGAACCCGAGGCGGTCACCGCCGCCTCGGCTCTGCGCGCCCGGCTCGCCCGCACCCCGCGCCACGTCCAGGCCACCGAGATCACCGACACCGACGAACTCACCGCGTGGCTGGCCCCGTTCACGCCGCACCCGGCCGGCCTGGCCGACATCCGCAAGCGGATCCGGCCGGGCCGGCCCAACCGGCCGGACGCCGGGGTCGACCACTACCTGGCCGTCCAGCCCTTCTCCGCCGCCGCCCCCTCCTGGGAACCCCTGTGGCAGGTACTGGCCACACACCCGGAACCGGTCCTGCTGGCAGTGGGGCTGGCGCCCTACGACGACCGGGGTGAGCTCGGGATCGCCCTGCACGAACTGGCCACGGCCTACGGACGGCTGGCCACCGCCGGACGGCAGCCCGACGGCCTGTGGTCCCAGGGCGCCGACCTGGCGCCCGAGGCGTTCGCGGTCGACGCGGCCCGCTGGTACGCCGACGCCGCCCGCCGTTACCCCGCCCGCGCCTTCCGCACCCGCGTCACCCTCGCCTCGCCCGCCCCGCTGACCGACGCGCTCACCCAACTCGTCGCCTCGGTGATGTCCCCACCGGAGCGGGCGACCGAGGACTCCGAACGCAGGCCCGCACTCAACGGCCCCGCCCACATCGTCGTCCGGCCCGTCGGCGAGGAGGTCGGCATCGCGCGGCACAACGTGGTCACCCTGGACCACCGCCGCTGGGACACCGCCTACCTGCGGGACCTGCCCGCACCGCCGCCCCCCGTCATCCGGCTGACCGCCGAACTGGCCGACACCCGCGAGGCCGGCGCCGTCCTGCGCTTCCCGCTGGCCGTGCACGGCCACATGCCCGGCTTCCCCGTCCGCCGCCCCGGCATGGCTCTGGAGACCGCCTACACCCCCACCGGCCCCCACCTCGTCCTCGGCCGCCAACTCGTCGACGACCGGCCCACCGGCCCGCTCGGCGTCGAACTGCCCTCCCTCACCCGCCACACCCTGCTGGTGGGCGCCACCGGCTCCGGCAAGACCAACACCAGCCTCGCCCTGTGCGAACAGCTCTGGCGCGACCACCGCATCCCCTTCCTCGTCCTGGAACCGGTCAACACCGCCCTGGACGACTACCGCTGGCTCGCCACCCGCCCCGGCATGGAGGACCTGCTGGTCCTCACCGTCGGCGACGAAAGCGTCGCGCCCCTGCGGCTCAACCCCTTCGCCGTACCCCACGGCGTCCGCATCAGCGGGCACATCGCCGCGCTGCTGGCCTGCTTCGACGCCGCCTTCGGCCTGTGGGACCCGCTGCCGGCCATCTACAACCGCGCCCTGCGCGCCGCCTACGCCCGCCGCGGCATCGTCACCACCGACATCTCCGCACCGCGCCACGACGGCAACTGGCCCACCCTGACCGACTTCGTCACCCGCATGCACGAAGCCACCGAGAACCTCGACTACTCCGGCGACGTCCGCTCCAACATCATCGCCGCCTCCCGCCTGCGCGCCGAGTCCCTCGCCGAAGGCGCCTGCGCCACCACCCTGGACTGCACCCACTCCTACCCCGTCGACCACCTGCTGCGGCGACCGGTCGTCGTCGAACTCGCCGGCGTCGGCGACAACGAGAAGGAACAGTCCCTCCTGACCGCGCTCCTGTTGCAGACCATGACCGAGCACTACAAGGCCACCCGTTCCGGCGGCGGACTCGCCCACGTCACCGTCATCGAGGAAGCCCACCGCCTGCTCGGCAAACCCGTCACCGGCGGCGACGCCAAGGAAGGAAACGCCCAAGCCCGCGCCGCCCAGGCGTTCGTCAACACCCTCGCGGAGAACCGCAAGTACGGCGAAGCGCTGGTCATCGTCGAACAGGTCCCCGGCAAACTCGTCGAGGACGCCTACAAGAACACCAACCTCAAGATCATGCACCGGCTGCCCGCCGACGACGACCGCACCGTCGTCGGATCGGCCATGCGCTTCTCCGACGACCAGAGACGCTACGCCGCCGCCCTCACCCCCTTCACCGCCTTCGCCCACCACGACGCCCTCGACCGGCCCGCCCTCATCCAGGTCCCCGACGTCCGCGCCGACGCCGCCCGCACCGCCGGCCTCCCTCGCGCACCCCTCGCCGACGACACCGAACTCCGCCGACGCTTCGAAGCCGTCACCACCAGCGAACCCGCCATCGACCAGGCCCTCGCCCCCTTCCCCGAATGCGAAGGCTGCACCCACCGCTGCCAATTCCGCACCCGCGCCGCCACGGTGACCACCGCGGAACACGCACTCGCGTTCCGGAAGCGGATCGGCGGCTATCCGGACCGGGCCGAAGATCGCGGCCCTTGGTGGGCAGACATGACCGCGTTCATACGCGACGCCGCCGACCCCCTCGCCCCCCACGACGCGACCCCCGCCGAGACAGCGGACTACGAAGCCTGCGTGTTCGTCCACACCAGCCGCGCCGCCTACCGGAACGACATCCTGCCCTGGATCCGGCTCTACCGGAAACACACATCGTGAGCTCTGCAGGATCTTGGGTCTGTCGCGAAATTGGATCTAGTACAGGAAATCAGCAGTGGAAGGAAATACCGTGAGTGAGCACGGCGAAGAAAAAAGCATCAAAGGTGATACCGAATTCACTTTTCCCGGAGAAAAAGCGAGTCAGGCAGATCATTCGGGTAAGCGGCCTGACATGCCTCCGCCTGGGCCGGGGGGCGATTCGAGCGCTGACCAGTCCGATGGGCGGA
>NZ_JBEYWK010000004.1:113285-260096 GCF_040644415.1 Streptomyces sp. NPDC046985 | reverse complement strand
GAAGTCGGAGCTGGGGCTGCCGCCCGGCTCCCGGCAGGAGGGCGTCGACTCCGCCGGTCAGAACGAGACCCGTCAGCGGCCTGACATGCCTCCGCCTGGGCCGGGGGGCGATTCGAGCGCTGACCAGTCCGATGGGCGGAAGTCGGAGCTGGGGCTGCCGCCCGGCTCCCGGCAGGAGGGCGTCGACTCCGCCGGTCAGAACGAGACCCGTCAGCGGCCTGACATGCCTCCGCCCGTGGGTGGCGACCATGAAGTCACAGACAACACCGGGGTCCATAACCTCGAAGATCATTCCGAACAGCTTGCGGATGAGAATCCATTCGACCGTGATGATTCATCGGTCGATTCAAAGAAAGAAGATACAGGGGCGGCGAGCGGGGAGGACCAGGCTAACGTGAACGAAGTGCATTCAACGGAAGCGATCGAGTCGCAACACGCCCCAAATGGACTGAATTTCGCGCAGACGGTGGCTCAGCAAGTAGAACGAGGGCTGGCCGATGTAAAGAATTTGGCCGCCGAAATGGGGCACTTTGACAGCAAGGGGAAAGCCAGCATAAAGCCCTTGGGTGGGGGTAGGCTGTGGGCAAATAAGGAAAATAATGATCACCTAAAAGTAAAGGCTCAACTCGATCGCGTCAAATCAATGGAAAAAACAACAAGCCGCGGCGTGGAGAAGATAAGCAAGCAAGACATTGCCAGAGTTTACGATTATTACGCGGCGGTAGCGCTTGCAGATCCGAATAATCCAAGTGCCCAACATCGTAGGGACTTGATGAAATGGTACCTCGATCACTGGTGACATGGTGCCCCCGCCTGGGACGCCCTGGTCTGGTTCAGCGGGGAACCCCCTCCGCCCTGCGACGATCTTTGCCACTGGGGAGCGGCATTGGGTGGCATGCGAGATGCTGGCCTCCATGCCCAGAGTCGTGACGGTGAGAGTGCCGCTGGCGTGTTCAGGCCGAGCGGCCAGGATGCACTCAGACGCATGAACGATGGCCTGGTCGGCGACAGGTTCACGCTGCTTAAGTCGGAGCACCGCGCGGTTCGTGCCATCGAACCTTGACCGCCCTGGCCAGGTGCCCGCTGGGCGGTGTCCCACCCTTCGCCGGATGATCTAGCCCTGCTGATTGCCGCCGACGAGCGGCCATAGTTCGCTGGTTCGCTCCCAGGCAATGAGGGGGGCGAGTTGGCCTGAGCGCTCACTTCGGTGGGCCTCGTCGAGGGCTTTCAAAGTCGCGATTCACTCGATCCCTCAACTGGTCTGCGAAATACCATAGTTGAGGGAACCTGACAGTCTGGGGGACGGCCGTAATGGACGGGATGGACCTGGCGAATGCTGCGGTGAAGGCAGTGGCACAGGCGACTGCCGCTGCGGCTACCGCGGCTGGCGGCGCGATCGGCGGAACGGCCGTCGACCTGGTGCGCCACCGGTTAAGCGGCGGCGCACCAGGGAGAAGAAGCCGTTTTGGCGGTGGAAGAGTCACCGGACGATCCCGATGCGCGCTCGCGGTTGCGCGAGAGGCTGTTGGAGGCGCTATCCGAAGATCCGGCGTTCGCCGCGGATCTGGCGCGCGTGCTGCTCCCGCCCAAACCAACCTATGCGCCCACCTTTACGCACAGCATCAACGTCGACCGCGGCAGCCGGGCCCGCGGTACCTTTGTCACGGCAGATGTAGTTCCAGCGTCTGTGCTGGTCGGTGTGTTGCTGGGGCGGGTGCCAGGGTCCCGGCGTTTGCCGGATCGTCTCGACCTGGGGTGATTGATCTCGGTGGTGGGCCCCGGAAGCAGGTGGACACGGCACCTGTGGATCATGGAGTTCTCTACGCTGCAAGATCCATGAAGGTGCCGTGTTCGTTCCTCCATCATCCCCTGTCGCTGCCCCCGCGCCTCATGCGCCCTGCCTGGAAGTCCTCGGCGAGGGTGCCGCCAAGGATCAAGTCCGCGACCTGGTGGCCGGGTTCGAGTCGGTCACCGATCGCGAGGGGCTTGCGGAGTGCGGTCCCGGCTCTCCCCGCTGCTGGCCCTGGTGGTCTGCGCGATGACACCCGCCGGCCACGACTCGATCACCGCGGCGGCGGAGTGGTGCCGGCATGCGACGCCGGAGGAACTGGCAGCCTTCGGCCTGCCCTACCAGCCACTCCTTGGCCGCTACCGGGTGCCGAGCGAGAAGACCCTGCGCAGCGTCCTGGGACGCCTGGATCCCGGTGAGATCGGCACGGCCGGTTACGCATACCTTCGGCCCTTGCTGTCCGCACAGCCCCACCGGCCGGAGCCGGTGATGCCCGACGGCGGCACTGAGCGCGAACAGCGCCGGGCCCACCGGGCGGGCGCCCGTGCCGAGCCGGTACGGCTGCGGCGGCGGGCGATCGCGGTGGACGGCAAGTGCCTGCGTGGCGCGAGACGCCCGGACGGCAGCCGGGTCTTCGTCCTGTCCGCCGTCCGCCACGGCGACGGTGTCACTCTCGCCTCCCGCGAGATCGGCGCGAAGACCAACGAAATCCCCGAGTTCACACCTCTCCTCGACCAGATCGGCGGCAAGGACCTCGCGGGGGTGGTCATTACCGCCGATGCCCTCCACGCCTAACGCGACAACGCCACCTACCTGCGCGAACGCGGCGCTCACTGCCTGCTGACCATCAAGAACAACCAGCGCGGCCAGGCCCGTCAGCTCCACGCACCGCCCTGGAAGGAGATCCCCGTGATCCACCGCGACGACGCCCGGGGCCACGGCCGTCACGAGCAGCGGCTCGTGCAGGTCGTCACCGTCGAGGGCCTGCTCTTCCCGCACGCAGCCCAGGTCCTGCGCATCCAGCGCCGTCGCCGTCTCTACGGGGCGAAGAAATGGTCCAGCGAGACCGTCTAGGCCATCACCGACCTGCCCGCCGGGGAAGCGGACGCAGCCGAGGTCGCGTCCTGGGCTCGCGGGTAATGGACCGTGGAACATACCGTCCACTGGTGCCGCGATGTCACCTTCAACGAGGACAGGTCCCGAGTCAGGACCCACAACGCGCCCGCCGTACTCGCCGTCCTCCGCGACCTGATCCGCAGCACGCTCAAGCTCGCCGGCTACATCGACACCGCCGCCGGACGACGAGCCCACACCGAACGTCCCCGAGTCCTCGCCCTCTACCGCATCACATGATCAAACCAGACGATCCAGGCACTCGCCGGGACCCTGCCCCATGCCCCCCCGCAAGAAGTTCCTCCGCCCCTTCGAGCGGCCCCATGACCCTCCTCGGGCTCAGCCGACCAGCACCTGTCCAAGATCATCAGACGTTGCAATCACCTTGAGGCCGGGGACTGCTGTAACCCCGCGCCGCTATCTCTTCATGTACTGATCTTTCTGGCTGCCCTTGACGATCTGTCAGGGTGGGTACATGGGCGGTATGGGGACTTCGAATGCCGTTCGTTGGGGCCCGGCTGAGCGTGAGGCGCGGCGGATGCAGGCCGCCAGCCTGTTCGAACAAGGTGTGAGGCAGGTGCAGGTGGCCCGGTTGTTGGGGGTGTTCCGGCAGGCAGTCGGGCAGTGGCATGGGGCGTGGCAGGAAGGTGGCCGTGATGCGCTTGTGGCGCGGCCTGCTCGGCATTTCGCCCGTAATTTCCTCGGGCCGTTCGAGGTGGGCCGTCGCGTGCCGGATCCGAGCGTCCGTGAACTCGTGGAGGCCGCGGTCGTCAGCACTTTCTGACAACCCCCTGTGCAACAAGGCTAAGTATCTGCACGCCCAGCCGAGGAGAAAAGTGAGTACTCATTCGGGGACGCCTTCGCGGCGGACGCCCAGGTCCGGGTCGGGACGCAGACTGAGGGCCAGCGGGGTGCTTGTGGCCCTCGCGGCGACCGCGGCCTTGACGGCGTCGTCTCTGCCGGCGGCGCAGCCGGCGCAGGCGGATGTGCCGGTCGGGCCGATCCTGGGTGTCGCGGAGCAGGTGGTTCCGTACGCCCAGAAGGTCGCGACGCTCTACAGCCTTTACAAACAATACGTCCTGGGGGCGCCCAGTGAGCTGGACCAGATCAAGGCGCTGATCCAGCAGTCGCAGACGGAGATCGTCGGACAGATCGACGCGATCGCGACGGCGGGCGTGAACTCCGAGGCCCGGCGGACGGTCGAGCAGTTCGAGAGCATCGACTCCATGTCGCCCGACGCGCTGGCCGCATTCGTGAGTCTTGCGGTCGCGACGGTGGAGGACGCGGCGGCCGACCTGAACGCGGAGCAGACGGCGCCGGCCCAGGACGAACTCGGCTTCGACCTCAGCATCGTCGGGCCGATCGCCCTGGCGGCGTCGTTCAAGGCCGGCCAGGCGACCGACATCCTCACGACAGATCTCATCCAGGCCAACCAGACCGTCATCCAGAAGCTGACGCCCCAATGCGGTGTCTTCGCGTTCGACTTGAGTTTCACCGGCCCGCGACTGGCCAAGGGCGACTGTTTCGCCTACGACTCGAATGTGAAGATCCCCACGAACCCGGAAGCGCAGATCCCCGAGTTCTTCAAGGGGGTCGGGTTTGGTCAGAACGACTGGTCGGTGACCGGGAACTACGACGGGTTCGACTTCACCGCCCCCAAGATCACCGATTACTCCGAGGCCATCGCGACGGCAACGGCCGCCACCAGCTACCCCATCGCCCAGGCGTCGCTGCTGGCCCTCCAGCCCGCTGTCAGGCTGCAGACCGGTGCGCCGGTCGCGATGGTGGCCGAGACGGCGACGAACCAGCCGCTCAAGCCGCTGGACGTCTTCGGTGTGAGCGGGGCGGGCAACCTCAACCAGGGGACGTTCCAGCCAGACACGAGTGGTCATCAGGGCCAAGGCAAGTTCTCGGGGTTCTCCTCGTTCAACGGTGAGCCGCAGATGAGGTCGGTGGCGACCGCGGTTGACTACCAGGGTCGCACGGTGCTGTTCGCGACCGACCGGATCGGTCAGGTCTGGTACCGGTACCAGACGTCCGAGGGCAACGACAACAGTTGGATGTCGTGGGCGCAGATGCCCGGTAGCGACTTCAACAGCATCTCGGTGACCCGCAACCATGACGGCGCGCTGCAGTTGTTCGCCACCAACAGCAGCGGGCAGATGTTCACCAACTCCCAACTCCTCGGCGGTGACATCTTCCCGAAGCCGGCGAACGCCAAGCCGGCTCTCGATGTGTGGGGTGGCTGGCAGTTGATGGGCGGTGGCTGGATGAGCCAGGTGGTGGCCGTCACCGACGTGTCGAACGTGGTCGAGCTGTTCGGTCTGGGGATCGGTGGTGTCCTGTACCACCGCGAGCAGAGGTTCGTGAACACGGCGGACCCGGCGGCCGGCATCGTCTGGTCGGGCTGGACCAAGGTGAACGGCGCGCCGACCGACCTGTGGGAGGTCACGGCGACGACCAACTCCATCGGCCGGATCCTGCTGACGGCCACCACCGGTGACCGCAAGGTGTTCGACGTCCTGAAGGTCGGCGACAACCAGGTGGACGCCGACTACAGCAAGTGGGCGCAGATCCCGGGCACGTGGCGTCACATGACCGCCGCGGTCGAGGCGGGCCCCGAGGGGTTCGTCCAGATGATCGGGCTGGACCCGAGCGGCAACATCTTCCGCAACGACATCAACGGCGGTCTGAACCAGAGCACGAACACCCTCACCCCGGTCCAGGGCGGCTGGGCCCAGATCCCCGGCAACCTCGACCCGGCTAACAGCGGGTTCTGACGCGGCCCGGCGGACAGTCGTCATCGGGCGGCGGGCCTGGCGGCCCTCTCTCGCCGGGCCGCCTGGTAGGCGCTGGCCGGGTCGTCGGAGCATCCCGGGGCCGGGCGCCACCGGCCACCGGCCAAGGTGAAGGGATACCAGCGTCCGTCGGGCCCGGGGCGCCGCTGAATCCCGGCCGTGGTGTCAGTCAGCGCCTCGTCGGCGGTGTTCGAGGTCTCCGAGGACGAGGGCGCGGGAGGCCCGGATGCTGTCGCGGGCGCGCTCAAGCACGGACGGCGGTGTCGGAGCGGCGCGGAGAGCGGCGTGGCTACCGGCCGGCCCGCCGTGCCGGTAGCCGATCATCATGGTGCGCAGGGTGCCCGCGAAGTGGCCGCTGGATCGTGCGGCTTCCGGGAGCCGGCTCACTCCGTCGGGTGTGGCGAGGATCCGCACGGTGTCGGCGAGCACCTTCGTGGAACTTGCAGCGTAGAGAACTCCATGATCCACAGGTGCCGTGTCCACCTGCTTCCGGGGCCCACCACCGAGATCAATCACCCCAGACCGAGGCGATCCGGGCAACGCCGGGGCCCTGGGGCGGGTGCTGGCATGAGTACGGCCACCGTGATCATGAACGTTTGTGACGACGTATCAAGACGTGGTGGCCGTGGAAGCAACGATAGCCGAGCGGGCGTGGGGTGAGGCGTTCGGGAGGGCGATGCGCGTGGTCGCTGGCTGCTTCGCGCGACGTGAAGTCCGGGCGACGGCGGCAGAGTTGGTCGCGGGGCTGTTGCTGGAGGTTGACACGCGGAACTGCTGGACGCTCGCGCAGGTTCTGGGTCATCCGGGCCCGCACCGGCTGCAGCACCTGCTCTCGCGCGCCCGGTTCGACCATGAGCGGGCTCGGCAGGAGATCGCCTGCCTCGTGATCGATGAACTCGCCAGTCAGAGCGTGGTGCTGGTGGCAGACGAGACAGGGGCTGCGAAGTCGTCCACGGACTGCGTGGGCGCTGGCCGGCAGTACTCCGGTGCGATCGGCGGTGTCGGACTGTGCCAGGTGGCGGTGCACCTGGCGGCGGTCACCTCCACGACGAAGGTGATCATCGACCGGGCTCTGTATCTCCCGGCGGACTGGGCCGCGGACGAGGAACGCCGCGAGGTCGCCGGAGTACCGGAGGAGATCGCTTTCGCGACGAAGCCGCAGCAGGCGCTGGCCATGGTCACCGACGCGTTGGCCGCCGGGCTGAAGACCCACTGGTTCACGGGTGACGAGGTGTACTGCGGGCGCGAACTACGCCGAGCATAAGGGCGTTGAGGCTCGGCTACACGGTCGGCATCGCCGCTGCGTATCAAGTCACCGACGGGACGGGTCGTCGGGGGGAGGCGCGCAAGCTGATCAACAAGGTGCGGCCCGGGCAGTGGATGCGCCGGCGGACAGGACACGGCGCCAAGGGCACCCGCGAGTACGACTGGGCCTGGCTCGATGTCCGCCCCGACGATGCTCCCGACGAGAACGAGAACGAGAACGAGAACGAGAACGAGAGGGAGGCCGGGACGAGTGTGCTGGTCGCGCGGCGGCACCGCTACACCGGTGAGGTGTCCTACTTCCGCTGCTGGGCACCCGGCGACGTCCCGCTCGGCACGCTGGTGGAAGTGATCTGTCTCAGGTGGCGGATCGAGGAGACCTTCCAGCTGGCCAAGGGCTTCACCGGACTCGACCAGGGTCAGGTGACCTGCTGGAACTCATGGATGCGCTGGTCACTGTTCTCCCTGATCGCCGCCGCTGTCCTCGCCCTCACGGCCACCGTCGTCCACGACGCCGCCGAGGACGAGCCCGCACTCGTTTCGCTGAGCTGCCCCGAGCTCATCCGGCTCCTGCGAGCCCTCGTGCTGCCGCCACCCGTCCGCGAGCGTGACCACGTCCTGCACTGGACCGCCTGGCGGCGCCATCACCAAGCCGTCGCGACCGCCTGCCACCAGCAACGACACCACCGTCACGACCAACCCTGACCAAGAACTACAGCTGCCGTGTTTGTGCTCGGCGATCAAGCGATCACCAAGATCCGCAAGGGCGATCCCTGGGCGCTGCTAGCGGTAGTCGCGGCTGTCGCCGTGATGGCTCTCTTGATCTACGGGATTGCTCGGCTGGCCACCGGCGACGACGGCCCGCCGTCACCCGATCCTGGGCCCAGGGTCACCGCGCTCAAGGACTCCGCGATGGTAAAGGCTGTCGTACCCGATCTGCACAGCATTCCCAGCGGCTGGACCAGCAGCGACTCGACATCTCGCACCAAGGGACCTGCCGCTTGCCAGAAGCTGCAGCCAGACAGGTGCCCGGGGCTCCTCGGCGTGGCCCATGGCGCCTTCGACGACCCTTACGACCATTTCGCGGATTTCTCGGTGGCCGCTTGGGATTCGGCCGACGACGCACAAGGCTTCTACGACCGCGTCACCGAGGAGTTGCTGACGGGGAAAGAACACTTCAAGCCCGTGGCCATGCCAGCCTTCGGTGACCAGTCGATCGCCATCCAGATAACGGATGATAATTCGAACAAACGGGGCGAACCAATGGTGCAGGTGGGCACCGTTGTCATCGTGGTATTCGAGGCGGACAAGGCAGAGTATTTCGGGGACTACCAGCTAGATGTGTTGCAGGCGCTGACGGACATGATGGCGCAACGCGCCCAAGAGGCTTAGGACGGGCACACCCCTTCCGCGACGGTGCAGGAATGATCAGCCAGTGGTATCGGCCGCTCAGGTCCCCTGGGACCGGGGGCGCTCAGTCCGCGACGACGCGCAGCGGTCTCCCAGTGGATCCCGTTTGCGGCCTGCGAGAGCATCCAGGGCTACGGGGCGGGATGACCATGACACCGTTGAGCAGTTCGGCGCCAGCGACCGGGAAGCTCCGGAGTCGTCCAGCGACACAGATCAGTCGACCAGTGCGGAATCGGGCTGAGCAGGGCGGTCAAGGTTCGATGGCGCGAACCGCGCAGGAGCCCAACTTCGATGGCAATCGGTCAAGGATCAATGACACAGGACAACGGGCGCGGGCCCGCCGCACGAGGCGAAGGGGGCCCGGTGGCGGGGATCGAGCGGGAGCCAGCGGAGGGTGCGGATACCCAAGGCGGCACTGAACGCCGTCGCCGCGGCGCTGAGCGTGCGCACGGTGGCGATGCGGACCTGGCCCGACGGCATCGAGTGGATGTACCCGGTGGGCACGTGGGACGAGGCGCACCTGGAGGTGGCGCTCACGCCCGGCGGCGAGGAGGTGTGGCTGCGGATGTCCACCGACCGCTCCAGCGTCGCCGTGTGGACCGTCGAGCAGTGGCACGCCTTCGCCGGGGAGCTGCCCGGCGCCGCGCCGCCGCGAGCCTGAGCCGCGGTCGGCCGGCGCACGGACCGCGGAGGTCGGCGTGGCTCCGGCGGGTCCGGGTCGTTGAGCACCCGGCCGCCCTGTGGCGGGGTGCTGGCCGCCGGAGCGACGCGAGCGAGGACCGATGCCGAAGAAGCCCCACGACCCGACGTACGGGTTCGACGCGGAGAAGAACACGGTCCGGGTCGATCAGCACGACCTGGCGCGGCTGCTGCTGATGTTCCGCAAGGTGATGCGAGAGCAGCCGCCCGTCAAGTGGAAGCACATGCACGACTACGACCTGTCCTTCGAGCGCCTCGCGGACGCGGTCGACGCCAGTTCGCAGATGCGGTACGGCCAGCGCTGGACAGGGCCTGATCTGCGGGTGCGCTGCACTACGACCGAGCCGGCCTACACGTGGCCGGGCGGCGCCCCGTACGACGTGGAGGCGACGTTCACCTGGATGGTGCCGGGCTACGGCTCGCACGCCACCAAGGACGAATCCTCCCGGGGCGTCACGCACAAGGCGCTGTGCGGGTTCAGCTGGGCGAAGAGCGACCGGCCGCGCCGGATGGACGGGCTGCCGGAGTGCCCGGAGTGCCGGCGCGAGGTGCAGCTCGGTGCCGACCGGCCCCGCGGCGCCTGGTGACAACCGCCGTTGCCACCGGGTGGCAACGGGTGGATACGGCGGTGGCTACGATGCGCAGCGGCCCGGCCCCGGCAGTTGCGATGCCGGGGCCGGGCCGTTGTCACGGGGCGGCTATCCGAGCCAGACGATGTTCAGGACCGTCAGGCTGTGCAGGGGCCGGTTGATCCAGTAGGTGACGGAGAGCTGGCCGATGGCCGCGTAGCGGATGTCCTCGCCCTCGTCGTCGTTGCTGTCGAACTGCCGGAAGCCCCGTGGATCGGCGGCGGCCGCGGTGAGGATGTCCCACACGGTGTCCGCCGCGTGCTAGGGCAGGGCGTCGAGGACCTTGGCGGCCGGGGCGGAGACGCGGACCGCGTACGGCGACGGGCTCACCGGCGCCGTGGGCGGAGCTCCGCCAGGTCGACGGCGTCGCTGTCGTCGTAGCCGGAGGCGATAAAGGCGTCGACGGCCGGGGCGTGCGCGATGCGGCCCTGCCAGTCCTGGACGACTTCGTAGAGCCCGGCCAGGGAGAACGTGCGGCGGGATTCCTCGAGCGCGGCCGCCCACTCCCGCTCGAAGGCCGGCACCCACCGGTCCGCGCGCTTGTCGGCGCGCAGCTTGGCGAGGAGTTCGGCCGGCGCCCCGGGCGCGGGGGCGTACGGCGTGACGGGGGCGTGGTCGGGCTGCGCGCTCATCTGGTCCTCCCGGCAGGTCGTACCGCCACGGTACGCGTGCCTGGTGGGCGTGGATGCGGGCATGGGACAGATCCCTTCTGCCGGGTCAGGGTGCCGGCGACAGTGTGGGGGCGTGCGGGGAGGACTGCTGGCCGAGGAACTGGCCGTGCGCGGTCTCAGCGAACCGCCAGCCGGTGGGCGAGTGCTTCGTGCGCCACGGCCGCGGTTCCTCCAGCGTCTCCATCTGTCCGTCGGGGTGCTGGAGGCAGACGCCGATGCCGTAGACGCCGAACTCCAGCAGCTTCTCCGGGTAGTGCACGGTGGGAGCACGGGTGATGATCACCCGGCGCGTGCAGAACTCTATGAACTTCTGCACTGCGTCCATGGTCAGATGGGAGGCGCTGGCAGTCCGCACGGTGGCCAGCCGAGCCTGGCACGGACGAACGACGTGCCGGACGACTTGGCCGCCGGTGACGGTGCAGATCCCGGTCGGCGCCCCGCGGACGTGGGCGCGCTGCTGATTGGAGAGGGACTCCAGAGGGACGGGCAGGCTGTGCGGTAGCGCCATCAGCACGTCCAGGCCGCCGAAGCCGTACCCGGTGGCGACGCCCGAACCGACGGCGTGACGCCGCTCGTGTTCCGCGTCGTCGATGTCGAGCTGGAGTTCCGCGACGCCGAAACCGGCCGATGTGGGGACCGTTGCGAGCATCTCGTCTCCCTACAGAACCAGGGCAAGGGCGAGGGCCACGACGCGCTGACGCGTCGGGTCGTCCTGCTGGTCCCAGGTCCCGGCGATGTGCTCAAGGAGGCTAGCCGTCGCGTCGAACGCCACGGCGCCCGCCGTCGAAGCGCGGCAGTGGCAGCCCGGCCAGCACCGCCCGGAGCCGATCGGTGTCGATCCGACCGTGGTTCAGGCCCCCGTACATCGCTCCGTGCCCACGACGGTGCTCGGGCAGCAGCGTCAGGTCAACCGGGGACTTGACCGCACCGTCCGCGCACAGCACCGCATCCGCCAGCTCGAACAACTCATCGCGCCGGGCGGTCAGACACTCGTAGAACTCGGCCCCGGAAGCGTGACGCTTCTGCGAATGCTTCGCTTCGGACAGCCTCTGGCAGCAGACTCACTCTCGCGGCCTTCGTCTCGGTCCCGTGCAGCTTGGTCGGAGCACATGATCAGACGAAGGCCGCCCCCGCGTCTGGCGAACCACCAGGTGAGGGATCAAGTTCGGGACACCGTTCGAGGCGGGGAGCCCACCCTCAACGGGGCAGCGACACAGTGAGATCCACTTCGACGAGCTGGCCCTCGAAGCCCAGTTGCGCGACGCCAACCAGCGTGCTGGCGGTGCTGAATGCCGGGCCGATGACCGAGTCGGTGAGTCGCCTTCACGCAGCGCCCAGGGCGCCCGTATCACCGCTGCATACGTAGATCACCGAGCGCACGACATGCTCAGGAAGAGCGCCTACCGCCCCCAGAGCAACCAGTGCATTCGCCGCGACCTGGTCTATCTGGACGTCCAGCGACCCAGACCCAACGAGCGAACCTTCCCGATCAAGCGGGCACTGACCTGCCAGGTAAGCCGTTCTACCGGCCTCGACAACGGTGATGTGGTGATAGCCGGGCGTCGCATGCAGTTGCTCCGGATTGATGCGGGTGATCTTCGGGCTCATGCACGTGAGTCTGACGGCCGAGCCGTCAGCGCGCGCACCGCATTTCGTGAGCCAGCAGACTCCGCACCGACCAGTGGATAAAGAACAAGCTGAACGGCGACAGCAGCGGCCGAATACAAGGCGATCACGCCCGCTGCTTCTCAGCGGGCGTGATCGCCTTGCAGCCGACCGGGCCAGGCTCAGCAGTTGGCTACCCAACGAACCGAGGTGCACTGATCAGGCTGATTGATCGTCAGCCATGGATCAGGATATCGATCACGAAGAGCACCACGCCGATCAGACCAAGGGCGATGCCGACCTGGATGAGCCGTACGGGCAGCTTCTGCCTCCTGCCCGCCATCATGATGTGCACGCATCTACGAAGCCGAGACCTGTGCCGACCAGGCCGATGCCGCCTCCGATGGCTGCCACGGATGCGGGAGTACCCAACCCACCACTGCCGACCGCTCCAGCGAGACCTCCGGCGACGCTGAGGACCCCGCCGACGATCGAAATGCCTCCAGCTATACAACCGAGGGTGCTTGTGCCGGTCGGGTCGGTGGCGTTCACGGGATTGCCAGCGGCGTAGAGGTAGGCATTGTTCTCCTGGCCTGAAGGGTCGGGTTGGGTGAAGCGGCCGAGGGTGGGGTCGTTGTAGCGGGTGCCCATCTTGTACAGGCCGGTCGGGTCGAGGTAGGCGCCGGCGTAGCCGAAGGGCTGGTCGACGGAGGCTGTGTTTCCGGGGCGGGCGTTTCCGGTGGGGCTGTAGTCCCAGCGGCCCTGCTTGGCACCGGAGTTGTCGACCAGGGCGGATGGGGCGCCTTGGTTGTCGGTGAGGTAGTAGTACGGGTTGCCGCCGCTGGTCATGCCGATGAGTGTGCCCGCGGGATCGCGGACGAATCCGGTGCTCTTGCCGGCTGCGGTGGTGGTGGAGATGCCGGTGGGGCCCTGGTCGATGCGGGTGGTGTCGGCGGTGAGGCGGTTGGAGCTGTCGGTGCCGGCGTAGGTGTAGCGGCTGGTGGTGCCGCCGGCGGTGAGGGCGGTGAGCTGGTTGAAGTCGTTGTACGTCTCACCGGTACGCGGAAGCTGCCCGGCGGCCGAGAGCTCGTTGCCGTTCTTGTCGTAGGACCAGCCGGTGGTGTCGCCGTTCATGCCGGTGATCTGGTTGGCCGCGTTGTAGCTGTAGCTGGTCAGGCCGCTGCTCGCGGAGCAGGACGAGGCGGTGCCCGAGGCGGCGGTGAGGTTGCCGGCCTTGTCGTAGCAGTACAGCCAGGAGGCGTTCTTCGTGGAGCCGGCGTCCTCCTGGGCGTAGCTCAGGCGGGACTGGCTGTCGTAGGTGTAGGAGATCGTCTTGCCCGCGCCGGGGTCGGTGCGGGTCTGGATCTGCTCGGTGTCCGTGCCGTCCGCGAGCTTGTAGCTGTAGTTGTAGGTGAACAGCGTCGCGGTCGGGGTGGTCGCCTTGATCTGGGTGGGGCGGTCGGCGTTGTCCCACTGGGCGCTCTGCGTGGCGCCGCCGGGGAGTTTGGTGGCGGTGCGGTTGCCGTCCTCGTCGTAGGTGAAGGTCGTGGACGCGCCGGTCGGGTCCTTCAGCGAGGTGAGGTGGTCGGCTGCGTCGTAGCCGTAGACGGTGGTGCCGCCCGGGTCGGTGAGCGTCTTGAGGTTGCCGGCCGGGTCGTAGCCCTGGGTGTAGGAGGCGCCGTCGGCGAGGGTGCGGGTGGCCTCCCGGCCGAGCCCGTCGTAGGTGTATGTGAGGGCGCCGGAGGCGTCGGTCTGGGTGAGCAGGTTGCCGTCGCGGTCGTAGCCGTAAGCCACCGTCAGGTTCCCGCTGCCGCCGGACGTGGCGACCTTGGTGACGCGGTCGTGGTCGTCGTAGGTGTACGCAGTGGTCACGCCGCGTCCGTCGGTGACGGTGGCGGGGCGGCCCAGCGCGTCGTAGGTGTAGGTGGTGGCGCCCAGCGGCGTGGGGGGTGTGGTCTTGCTGAGGTTGCCCTGGCCGTCGTAGGAGTACGACGTCTTGTTGCCGTTGGCGTCGGTGGCGGTGCAGCGCTGGCCGTCGAAGCCGCCGCAGTCCGCGACGCCTGAGTCGCCCTGGTAGCCGTAGGACAGTTTCGCCCCGTTGGAGACACCGGTGGTGGTGTCCTGGGAGGACATCAGGTTTCCGGAGGTGTCGTAGCTGTAGGTGGTCTTCTTGCCGGACGGGGTGGTCAGGCTGGAGGGCAGGTCGGCCCCGGAGTGGGTGCTGTAGGCGCCGAGCGCCGTGGTGGCGCCGGTGGGCAGTTTCGCCGAGGTCAGGTTGTCGCTGGAGTCCCAGCCGAACGTGGTGGTGTTCTGCGCACCCGTGCCCTGGGCGTTGACGGCCGTGAGCTGGTTGTGGTTCGCGTCGTAGGAGGTCGACCGGGTGTGGGTGAGCGCGTCGACGACCTTGGTGACCTGACCGGAGTCGTCGACCGTGTAGGTCGTGGTGTGGGCGTTCGGGTCCGTGACCTTCGTGGTGCCGGCGGTGGCCCTGGTCGTGGCCGAGTAGGCGTACGTCCAGGTGTCCGTGCCGGTCGGCGCGACGCGCTGGAGGGACGTGATCCGGTTCTGGCTGTCGTAGCCGAACTTCGTCACCCGGCTCTCGGGCGTGGTGACCTGGTTGACGCGTCCCGAGGTGTCGTAGGCGAAGACCGTGGTCCCGCCCGTCACGTCGGTGACGGTCATCTTCGCCGTGCCGGAAGCTACCGCGCCCGACGTCACGTAGGCGACCGTGCGGCCGGAGTTGTCAGTGGCGCTCACGTGCTGCGCGTCGGCGCCGCGGGTCAGGGAGAGCCAGCGGCCTGAGCGGGTGTCGGTGGCCTTGAACCCGGTCACCGCGCCGGAGGCGAGCGTCTGCGCGACGGTGATCTTGTCGCCGTCGCGGTCGGTGACCGCGGTCAGGTTCCCGGACGCGTTGTAGGTGTCCTTCGCCCCGGACTGCGTGTGGGTGAGCGTCCAGGTGCCGTCGCTGTTCTTGGTCAGCGAGGCGTGGTAGCCGGCGGCGTTCTTGTAGGAGTCATCGCTGTTCTGCTTGAAGACCAGCTCCTCGCCGCCCGGTCCGTACGCGGTGACCTTGCGGCTGCCGGCCGTGTCGAGCGTGCGGTCGAAGTCGGCGTACCACTGGGAGCCGAGCGATCCGGCGGGCATCGGGAACGAGGACGCCGAACGCGTCAGCCGCAACGACTGGCCGACCGCGCTCAGGTCGAGGTCGGTGGCGTTGAGGACCAGGTCGCCGTTGGACAGGTTCGGCGAGGCGACCAGGGAGTCGTCCAAGCGCACTGTCCCGTAGCTCTCCCAGGGGATGTTGCCCTGGTCGTGCGGCGTCGGCGCGTAGTTGACGCTGAGGGTCGGGTTGGTGGACATGCGCTTGAACTGGAGTTTGTCGGTCTCGCTGTGCCCGGTCAGCCGCAGGGTCACGGTGCCGTCCCCGTCGGTCGCCACCGCGGGGGTGACGTCGGCGGTGAAGTTCACCGGCCCGTCGCACCCGGCGCCGTTGGCGCCACCGACCTGGGCGGAAGACGCCTGGCTGAACAGGGCGGGCTGCTGGTTCCAGGTCGTGCTCGCACTGATGTGGTCCGTGTTGCGGACGTCGACCTGGTACTTCGTGCACGCGTTGTTCGAGGAGTACACCTCGGTCGCGTTCAGCGTGGCCGTCTTGATGTCCGTGTCCTGGACGTTCTTGACGTCGAACTGGTAGAAAGTCCGCTCGATCCCGGTCGGGGACGACCAGCCCTGGTAGCCGACGCCGAGCCGGGCGCCGGACTCGTTCCAGTGCGACGTGTTCGGATACGCCTGCTGCACGTAGGTGAACGACGGGTTCGACTCCGTCACCGGCTGCCACGACGGATCCACGTACACGGGGTAGCGAGTCTTCGGCGAGGCGAGCATCGCCGCGTCCGGCGTCAGACGGATCGAGCCGTCGCCGCCGAGGGCCACCTTCACCGGCGCGGTCGCCTCACCCGACTCGGGCTCCGGGCCCCCGGCGGCGACCGCCGACGCGGCACGGGCGGCCGCACCGCCCTGCGTCGCAGTGGGCGCCGTGTCCCACATGACCGGCGCCGGAGCGTGGAAGACCGTCTTCCCGGACGCGTCGACCGCTGAGAGGTTGCCCGCCGCGTCCGCGGCCAGCGACACCCCGTCGGTCTCGGCGGTCAGCTTCAGCGTCGCGAGCGCTGGATTCGCCGCCGCCTGGGCCGACTTGACGACCAGGATCTCGGAGAAGCCGCCCTGGCCGTTCGCCGTCATCACCAGATCGACGTCCGGCAGCACATCGGCGTACGTCGCCGTCGCACCCGACACGCTCGGCGCGGGCAGAGCCGTCGGCCACGACACCGACACCGTGCGCCCCTCCTCGTGCAGCACCGCCAGCGGCCCCGAACCCCCACCGGACAGAGCCAGTTCGGAAGAGGCCGTCTTCGGCGCGTACGAACCGTCCGCGGCCTTGACGAGCGTGGCGTCCACATCCGCCCACGAACCGTCCGCCTGCCGCACGCGCACCGGAAGCGGCGACACCGTCTTGGTGAAGGTGCCGTCCGGCTCTGCCTTCGTCGTCGACGTCGCCGTCGTGTCCGACGCTACGTCCACCGCCTTCCCCGAGAACCGGGCCTGCGCCGAAGCCCGGAAGGCAGCCGACGCCGATGCCTTCGAGGCGCCCGGCTTCGTCACCCCCGCGGGCACCGCCGGAGCCACCGGCTTCGGCGCACGGTGCCCCGTCGCCGCTGACGCCGCCCCCAGCGGCGTCAGCGCCCCCAGCACCGCCAACGACGTCACCGCCGCGGCCTGCGCCAATAACCCGAGACGGCGTCCGCGTCTCGGCCCACCCCTGTTGTCCGACACTCCACACATCCTCACTGTTTGTGTTCCTCCCGCACCTGTGTGCGAGGGGCGGCCCTACAGTCACAGGACTCGTGAAGATCCGCAAAAGGTTTTCGGGGTGAGGAAGAAGACAGGAGTGAGACGGCAGATCTGGGGCAGGTTCTAAGGCCGTATCCCACATGGTCAGTTGGCAGTTGTCCTGGGCATGGGGAGTGGACGGTGGGGATGGATTGTTCCGGACGGCTTGTGGGAGATCGCGAGGCCGCTGTTGCCGCTGGCCCGGGTGCGTCCGCAGGGCGGCGGGGTCGCGAACATCGACGATGAGGCGGTCTTCGCCGCGATCGTCTATGTGCTGGTCAGCGGTTGCGCCCGGCGGGCGTTGCCGCCCTGCTTCGGGGCGTCGAAGTCGACGGTCCATCGCCGGTTCGTCATCTGGTCGAGAGCCGGGGTATGGGGTCGGCTGCATCAGAAGGTTCTCCAGCTCCTGGACGAGCGGGACTTGATCGATCTGTCCCGGGCGTTCCTGGACTCCGCGCCCGTCCGCGTTAAAAAAGGGGGGCGAACTCACAGGTCTGAGCCCCGTGGATCGAGGCAGGCCCGGTTCCAGGATGCATGTCCTGTCCGACGCGGACGGACTGCCCCTACGCGGCGGAGTCTCCGCCGCCAACACTCACGACAGCCAGGCCCTGAAGCCGATGCTGTCCCGTTTCCACAGGGGACACGAATCCCACGCGACCGATTCCAAGCCTCAACGCCTTCATGCGGACAAGGCGTACGACACGCCTCACCTGCGGCGATGGCTCTGGGGCAAGCACATCGGCGTCCGCATCGCACGCAAGGGCGTCGAGTCCAGCGAGCGGCTCGGCCGCCGCAGATGGGTCATCGAACGCACCATGTCCTGGCTCACTGGCTACCGCAGACTCAACCACCGCTACGAGCGGAGACCAGGCAACTACCTGGCCTTCCTCGGCATGGCAGCCGCTCTCTGCTGCTACAAACGGTTCCTCAAACTGACCATGTAGGACACGGTCTAAAGACGCCGAATACCTCCTCCAGCGGCACAGGAAAAGGCTCACTCAACCGCATCCCGCTGTACACGAGCACGTCTGCAGACAGCCCATTGCACTTCCACTGCCAGCCCCCCATCGCAGGTCCGTGACTCTTCCGGAGGGGCTCCGTGCAATCTCTCGCGATGCCACCACGGGTAGTCCTCGAAGGTCACAAACCGCAGCGGCTCCAGCACCGCCGCCGCGTCACAGTCAGCGCGGGTGAACCCAGCCGCTCCACCATCCAGCCCAGTCGACGCCGACAACGCCGCTGGCGCCGCTCCGGCACACCGGCTTGACGGGGGTGTCAACGCTGATTCTCGGCGTTCGACGGGTCGACGCGGACTTTCACGGAGGCAGGTAGCGCCACCGCTTCGGTTCCCGTAAGGGCCTGTGCACGAGGCCACTTGGACAGGGAAATCGCAACTTCGACATGGCTCGCAGAGGCAGCTACCTTCATCTGGTCTTCGGCGGTCGCCACGGTCGCACTGGGGCTCTTTCAGGCTGGGCCAGCCGCGACGGGATGAGTCGGTCACGGCCCGCTGACCCTCGCACCCGTGCGTAAGCCACCGAACCGGGTCCGTGTCAGGCAGCCCCAAGCAGGGAGAGACGCATGCCCCATCTCGCTCTTTACACATTCGGAGTCCTGAAGTCACCTCTCGCCGATCCCGCACCTCTCACGCGCGAGTTCTACGACATCGGTGAGACCGTCTACCGGAACATCAGTCGGCACCCCGGATACCTCGCTCGCGCTGAAGCGGCAGACGGTGACCGGGGCGCGCTCTTCGAGGCGGACTGGGGTGCATGGGGAGAGTTCGCCGTACCGACTTGGTACGGCAAGGGCCGCACGGCGAAAACCACCGCCCTGGCCGTGACCCTCTCGCTCTGGACCGACCTGCGCCCCGCCTTCGACGCCGTCTACACCGGTCTGCACCGTGAGGCGCTGAACAGGCGTTACGACTGGTTCGAGAGGACAGGACACCCGAATTACGTGTTCTGGTGGGTCTCCGACGGCGTGACACCCACCTGGCAGGACGGGGTTCTCAGGCTGGAGCACCTCCACGACCACGGCCCCGCGCCGCACGCCTTCACCTTCCACGACTCGTTCGCCCCGGACGGAACTCCGGCCGGGGGCGAAGGCATCGGGCCGAAGAGCGACCAGGTGCGCTGACAAGAAAGCAAGAAAGCCTGAACGACTGGATTCGCTGTCACACGCCTCGATCATGTGCGGATGCCTCCGCAAGTCACCTCACGGCGCCTCCATGCCTCACCCAGCCGGTGACCGACACACGACGCGTGCACCCGGGCGAGCCAGCCCGCGTACAGGGCTTGAAGCGGAGAGCGAGAGGCTGGCGGCTATTTCCCGTCGGCTGGCAGGAGTTCGGTGGCGAAGCGAGGCGCCAGGTCGGCTGCGGTCCTGCGTCGCTGGTCCTGTTGTTCGTCACTCAGGTGCGGAGGCGGCGAGTTCGGACTGTCCACCGGGTCCCCGCACAGTGCGAAGTACTCCTCCTGACCGGCAGGAGTGCACATGCACAGCATCCGGGCCGGTCGGCCGGAGTTGTTCCGGAAGTGGTGCGGTGCGTTGGCGGGGATGTTGACCGTCGATCCGGCGGCGACCCTTCGCGTCTCGCCGCGGAAGATGAAGTCGATCTCTCCTTCGAGGAGGGTGAACATCTCCTCGAAGTCGTGGCGATGCGGCGGCGGCCCCCCTCCGGCCGGCACTTGCATGTCGATGAGGCAGTAGCGCCCGGCGGTCTGCCGACCGGTCACGAGGATCGAATAAATGTTTCCCGCCAACGCGATGTGAGCCACATCAGGTGACTCCGGCTCGGCCACCAGCAGTTCTCGCGCGGGGTCGTCGTCGGGCAGTGGCGTAGGCGCAGAAGCCGGACTGGTCATGGCCTGCCTCCGGTGTAGTGAGGTCGCGCGGGCGGCGACGATGGTTTCCGCCGATGTCGGAGGCCGTCGGAGGCGACCGACGACCCAAGACGCCGGGCCATGAGCCCGCGGCGCCCGCGGCGACCTGCTCGGCAAGATACTCCTCGACGGTGCAGGGCGTGCGACCGAGCAGAGTGGTCAGGACCAGGGAGTTTCCGCAGCGAAAACCATATTGGTCGTAGCGCGCGATCATCGCCCGCAGTCCGTCACGCACGGAATCCGGTGCATCGACGGGGAAACCCCGACGTCCAGATCGAATGCTTGCGCCTCAACAGGAACTCCCAGTGAGGTGGAAAGACAGTCGACAGGCCCCTGCTGACGAAGCGGACACTCTTGTCCGTATACACGAAAGCGTAGGTCGCGCCCTCACCACTGTCCACACCACGCCAATGCTCGCGAAGGCGAGAACGTGCTCGGCTTCGTGCTCGCGGTGGCGGTGCGGGCGTCGGCATTTGGCGAGCCAGGCCATCGTGCGCTCAGACGATCTTTGAAGGCGGACCCCGGGCATTCTTCCGTCGCGGGGCGTGCGGGCGAGTTCTGGGGCCGGGCCGTGGCGGGTCACGGGGTGGCGTGTGCGAGCAGCCGGTCGAGCAGGTGGCGGAGTGTCGGGGCGTCCTCCTTGCCCAGTGCCAGCTCGATCTTCTCTTGAGCCGCCTCCCAGCCGGGGTAGCCGCGTTCTATGCGTGCCACACCGGCCGGGGCGACGCCCCGGTCGGCGGGCTCATCATGCCCGGCAAACGCCGGGCGTACATGTGCGACAAGAACTACCAGGTCCTACGCGACCGCCTCATGATCTGGATCGATTTCTCGGACTTCTCCGCCGACTGAAGGACCCGGGAGTGGATGGCGGCGGCGCGGGGTGCTGACCGAGTGCGATCGATCAGTGCCGCCACCCGCCCCTCGTGAGGAAGACCTTCCCGGTGCCGCGCGGGCGGAGCCCCGGTCGGCCCAGCGGCTGGTCTCGACGTCATCCGATACGGACGAACGTGCCCATATCGGTGTAGGCTCGGGGTACTCGACGCCCTCGGCAACCGGATGCCGGTGGGACTCCCGGGATCTCGTGAGGATCGCCACCGTGGGGCCGTACGGCGCGCGTTACCTCGCGAGGCGCCTTGTGCCGTGACAAAGGTCCTGTCGGTTGCGTCCGACGTGCGGCGCGGGCCTTAGCGGCATATGCCAGCCGTTCCCCATGAACACCGCAGGAGGGAACCCCTACCTCATGAGGCTCGCCCCCGGTCGTCCACGAGCGGCGCGAGAGCGGACCGGGTCTGTCGACCGGGAAAGTCGGCCACCGTCTGCGCGCCGCGCGACAGCGGGGCTGCACCCTCACCGGTCGCAGGGAAGGGACCACGCGTGGACGAGATGACGACGCCCAAGAACTTCGAACGGCACTACGCCGATGTGAACGGCACGCGGCTCAGTTACCTGCGAGGTGGATCCGGGCCACCCCTGCTCCTTCTCCACGGGTGGCCGCAGACGGCACTGGCGTGGCGGGATGTCCTCGAGCCTCTGGCCGCCGGCGGCTATACCGTCATCGCACCCGATCTCCGCGGTCTGGGCCAGTCAGAGCACGCGGAGGACGGCTACGACAAGGACAACCAGAGCGAGGACATGCGCCAACTGATCCGCGCGCTCGGCTTCGGCCCGCACGTCCGGGTCGTCGGCCATGACATCGGCGGCATGGTCGCTTTCTCCTTCGCACGCCTGCACCCGGACGAACTGGACCGCCTGGTACTCATCGACCTCGCTGTCCCCGGCTTCGGTCTGGAGCAGGCCATGGACGTGGCTCATGGCGGCCGTTGGCACTTCGGCCTGTTCATGGCGCCCAAGGTGCCGGAGCTTCTCTTCGACGGCCATGAACACGCCTTCTTCCAGCTCTGGTTCCCCAGCCTGGCCGCCGACTCCACCCCGTTCACCGCCGACGTCATCGAGGAAGTCACCCGGTACTACTCAGGGGAAGAGGCCCTGCGCTGCGGATTCGAGCACTACCGCACCTTGCTGGCCGATGGACGGACCAACCGGTCCTGGGGCGACGCAGGCAACAAACTCACCATGCCGGTCCTCGCGATCGGAGGCGAGCACGCGGCCGGGGCCCGGCTCGGCGAGAGCCTGAGCGCGATCGCAGACTCTGTCCGGACGGAAGTAGTGCGAGGAAGTGGGCACTTCGTGCCCGAAGAGCGTCCGACGGACCTGGTCAGAACCCTCACGGAATTCCTCGGCTGACGCGACGCGTCGCAGGGCACACACTCAGGCCGACAGCCTACGAGGTCCGTCCGCCACCACGGGTGATGCACATGGTCACGCTTCTGCTGGGCGGTGCAGAACGGCCGCCCGGCATTCGTCCTCCCTGCGCCGCGAGGAGCCGTAGACATGGCCGGCCTCGGCGGCGTCGACGGGCGCACGAGGACGCCGACAATCCCGTGCTCGTGCAAGAGCGACTGGAGTGCACGCGCCCGGAAGGCCCACTGCCGACACGGCCACGAGTACATGTCGAAGAGCGTATGCCTGGGCTCTCGTCGGCAGGTCCGGCGGCGCCGGGGCGGGGCAAGGCCCGCTGCTCCACCCCGGCGAGGTGACATCTCATGGCAGATGAGAGGGTCAGGCGGGTGAGTGAGACACCGATGAACGCCCTGCAATACCGCTTTGACGGGCCGGAAGAAGCCCCGGTCCTGATCCTCGGTCCCTCACTGGGTACCACATGGCACATGTCGTAGAAGCCGTCCACGGGCGTCCAGTCGGTCCAGGGTGAGTGCGTAAGTCTAGGTCAGAGCCCTGTGGCGTGAGTGCGTCCGCGGGGTTGGTGACCCGCCCGTGATCGTTTGTGATCGCTCGTGACAGGTGAGGGTCCCTCTTCGGCTTGCTCCGGCGGGGGCCTGCGTACACGGGGAGCTGATGCGACGCCCCCCCCGCCGGCTTGCTGCGGCGGGGCGTCGTCGTGCAGATATTCCGTTGATGTTGCGGGCGTCAGGCACTCAGGCCGGGCGGGTGTCAGTCCAAGAGGTCGAGGCTCTGCTGACCAGGGCCGGGGGTGCGTCGAGACTTCCGCGGCGGTTTCGGTTCCTTGGTTGCGTAGGCAGGTACGGGCAGGATGCCCTCGCCTCGTAGGTCGTCGGTGGTGATGAGCGGGCCGCTGCTCACGGCGTCCAGCAGCCGGGCCTGTCGGGGTTCGAGGGCTACGAGGAGCCCGAGCGCGTTGATGAGGTCAAGCAGGTCAACGGTCCACCCGGCAGGCCAGGTCGGGGGCAGGATGTCGTTCAACGGGGTCTGTCGTTCCACGTCTGGCTTGCGTTTGCGGAAGCTGAACCACTTGCGGATCACCTGTACCCCGCCGATCCGATAGTCCCAGACTTCTGGCGCCACCGGACGTATGCAGCCCGTGCCCACTGTGAGGGTTCGTGTGGACGCGTCGTAGGAGATGTCCTCAGGTAACCCGTCGTCCTCTCCGATCACGACGACGCATTCCGGTTGTTCCTCCGGGGGAAGCCTCGGGGACGAGCCAGGTGAACTGTCGTGGTGGCAGGCGAAGCGCTGGCCATACGTGTGGATCCACACCGTGCGCCTGCCCACTTCCACGAGCTCCGCCCATAGAGCCGGGTCGCGTGTTATAGGGATACGGGCACCGCGCTCGGCGAGGTTCGCGGCGAAGCGGCGGGTGTAGCCGCTGTGGCCGGCTGTCCCCGCGATGTACGCGAAGAGGTCCTCGGCGGTGACCGTCACGCCGTGCGTCTTGGTGAGCAGCCGCAGCAGGCCAGGGGTGACGTTTGGTTCAGCCTGGTGAGGGTGGCGGTAGAGAGGGGCAACGCGGCCGCCTTCGGTGCCTTTGAAGTGGTGCATGTCGGGCAGTAGGGCAGTGAAACTCACCGCCGGCCCCGGACGGCCTGATTCCGTGTGGAGTTCGGATAGGTAGATCTGACGCTGGTCGTTGTGGGCGAACCACAAGGCCGGTCGCGGAAAGTCGATCACTCGCCTGTCCGCGATGATGTACTGCCTGTCGAAGGTCATCCGGCCGTAGGGAACAGTGACCGGCACCGTCTCCTTCTCCGCGGCAAGGCTTTCCCTTTCCTGCTGCCCGGGCAGTGGCGGTTCCGGCTTATCCGGACGGCGGTCTCTGGTGGTTTTCAGCAGTGCGGCCTTGTCCTCCGCTGGGGCTTGGACGAGCCTGCGCCACCGGCTCTCCAGAACGTCCCGGCTGGGTGAGACGGGCCAGTTGCGGTTGTTCTTGTTGCCGGAGCTCGTCCAGGGCAGCAGGGCGTCCACCGGTGGCATTGCCGACCACTCGGAGTCGGACGTGACGTGAAAGGGCGCGGTCCACTGTGTGGGGCAGAGCTGCCAGGAGGTCCCTCCGCGATGGCCGTCGAGGCCAAGCCCTTCCAGCCAGTCGAACTTCTCCTCGCGTGTGCCCGCGGGGACGTCGAGTCGCCAGACCCGCGCCGGTGTACCCGTGTCCGGGGCGCCATGGTGGACGAAGACGGCGATGCAGATCTCTCGCTTGACATCCTGGAAGACACGGGTGCGCGTGTCGGAGTAGGCGCCCTCGGGGGAGAGACCGATGACCCAGCCCTCGTCGGCGACCTCGCGCAGGTAGTGGCGCATGCCGGCCGAGCCCTCGCTGTCCAGGTATCCGGAGTTGGTGATGAGGGCGACGATCCCGCTGGGGGCCTTCGGTGCTCCCGAGGCGGTCAACTGGTCGAAGACCTTCCAGGTGGACCACGCCCAGAAGTAGACGTAGAGGTTGTCGAGGGCGTATCCGACTCGTCCGTTGTCCTCAGGGTGGAAGCGGGCGAGGATCGGGCCCTGGCCGTTCGGGTTGCCCTCGGTGACCCAGCGTCCGACGCCCGACTGTCTCGCACCCCGCAGGTAGGGCGGGTTGCCGATGACCACCATGACCTTCTCGTCCGCCTTGATCTTGTTCGCCATTCGGCGGTGGCGGGCGATCGCCTCGTACATGAAGCCCAGGTGGTGCTCGACGGCGGGATCGTCGAGTGTGTCGGCCACCAGAAGCCTCGGCGGGCGGCGCGTGATGTCGGCGTCGTGGGACCGGAAGGCGTGGTGCACACGGAGTTCGGCGACGGCGTACGGCCCGGTCTGTTTCTCCAGCCCGACCAGTCGGCCCGAGAGCTCCCGGAGAAGCCCGGACTTGAGCGTGCTGCCGTACTTCAGTGACAGGGACTTGGCGACGTGGTCGATGATGTTGATGAGGAAGGTCCCGGTGCCCATGGCCGGATCGACGACGGTGACGTCCTCGCTTCCGTAGCCGTCCTCCTGGCCGAGCCGGTCACGCAGCACCTCGTCGGTGAAGCCGACCATGAAGCGGACGACCTCGCCAGCCGTGTAGTAAGTACCCGTCCGCCGTCGCAGTTCCGGGTCGTAGGCGCTCAGAAAGCCCTCGTACAGGTGGAGGTAGGCGTCTCCGGTCTCGTCCTTGAACATCTCGGGGTGGACGGCCGATAAGACGTCGATCAGTGGGTCGATGATGCCCCGCAGATCGTCGAGGGCGTCGTCCGTCAGCACCGCCAGCGCCTTGCCCATCAAAGAATGCCGCTTGCCCAGTCGGATCGCGACCTCGGGAAGCGTGAGCCTGCCCAGATCAATGTGCTCAAGACGAGCCAGCAGCATGGCAAACGTCAGCGTCTGACTGTATTGGTCCGCGAACTCCTCCGGGCGAGCATCGGGAAAGAGCAGGTCCTTCCAGTTGTCGGCCAGGATCGAGAACGCAGCGTCAGCCTCCCCGTGCTCCTCGCGGGTGAGGCGTTCGGTGACCTCGTCACGCAGCAGGGCGCAGATTCCCGCGATGCGCTTGACCAGTTCGTTGATGCTGTCGTGGACGATGGGCGCCGGCAGGAAGAAGTGCGTGAGGGCGCGCTCGAACCCGGTGTCCGCGACGACGAGTTGCCGGCTACCGGAATCAAGGTCTCCGACCAGGATTCCGGTGGGGCCGACCTGTACGCCGAAACGGTAGACCGCCCACTGGTATCCGTCGGTGTACAGCACATTGTGGAGTGCCTTGATCTTCTCCCACTGCTTGCGGTCGTGGCTCTTCACCGACCACTTCTCCGGGTCGGCCCCCGAGCCCGGCTGCTTCAGCTCGACGTGCCCTATGGTCCTGCCGCCGCAGGCGATGGCGAAGTCGGGCCGGATCCCGAGTTCCTTGATGCGACTCTGACCGTGGACGATGAGCTTGAGGCGTTGCCGCGAGGCCATGCCGCGCAGCAGATGCTCCACCGGCGCGGTCAGGCTGTCCTCCTTACTGCTGACCGCCCCTGCGGGACCTTGCAGCTTGGTCCTGACCTCCTGGCCGAACTGGGCGACGAGGTTCGCGACCGATCCGGTCGTGCCCTTTCCCGCCCAGACGTCCCCTCTTGCCATCGGCCCCCCAAGGTTGCACCCATGCCGACGATCAGACCCATACAGAATGCCCATGACATCCCAAGCAGCAAACGCCGTGGATGTAGGTTGATTGGTGATATGTCGCCAAAGACTCGCCGACGGAGGTGGGTTGGAGCGTGAGCCGGGAGTGCATCCCGGGCGTGCGTCAGCGTGCGGAGCGCAATCGGTGGACGGCACGGCGATCTTGCAGGCACGCTGGGGGCGATCGCGGGGAGCTGCGTGCGTCAAACGAAGCCATCATGGCTGCGGGGCTCCTGGTGATGTCCCCGTTGCTGCTCTCGGAGATCGACCGCGTGGCCACGCGCGAGCTCGGCGTGAAGCGGCGCTCAGCGCGGTCGACGACATCCGACATTGGGTGCTGCAAGGTGTGGGAAGAGTCAGGCGCCAAGGATGCCGTCGGCTCGACCATGACCATCGCTGACGGTGGCTACCCGGGCACAGGGCTGGTGATGCCCCATCGGCGCCGCAAGGGCGAGGAGGTGCCGGGCTGGAAACAGGCACACAACAGGTCTCACAAGCAGGTCCGCGCCCGCGTCGAGCATGTCTTTGCCCGCATGAAGACCTGGAAGATCCTCCGCGATTGCCGCCTCAAAGGCGATGGAGTGCACCACGCCATGCTCGGCATCGCACGGATGCACAACCTCGCTCTCGCCGGATAGGCCACAGCCGAACAGCCGCCCCATGCCCGAGACCACTCCGAGATCATTTACGGGACAGCCCCTAGCTCGGCTGTATGGCCAGATGGAGGCGGACTCGTGGAGCCCCTGTTGGCGTGGTCACGGAGCCGTGCTGGATGGCCTATACCTGGACTGTCGTCGACAAGCCGGGTGGTACCGGAGCGCCGCGCATCGCCAGGGCCACCCCGGCGAGGTGACATCTCATGACAGATGAGAGGGTCAGGCGGGTGAGTGAGACACCGATGAACGCCCTGCAATACCGCTTTGACGGGCCGGAAGAAGCCCCGGTCCTGATCCTCGGTCCCTCACTGGGTACCACATGGCATATGTGGGACCGCCAAGTCCCGGAGCTGACCAAGCAGTGGCGTGTCTTCCGGTACGACCTGCCGGGCCACGGCGGCGCGGCCGCGTATCCGGCGGGATCGGTGGGCGAGTTGACTGCCCGGCTGCTGGCCACTCTGGACGCCCTGGGCGTGCAGCGCTTCGGCTACGCGGGCTGCGCGCTCGGCGGCGCGGTCGGCGTCGAGCTGGCCCTGCGGCGCCCCGAGCGGGTGGCCTCCCTCGCCCTGATCGCCGCCTCGCCCCGGTTCGGCACGGCCGACGAGTTCCGCCAGCGCGGGGTGATCGTCCGGACGAACGGGCTCGACCCCATCGCCCGCACCTCCCCGGACCGCTGGTTCACCCGGGGTTTCGCCGCCGCCCAGCCCGCGATCACCGACTGGGCCGTGCAGATGGTGCGCACCACCGATCCGGGCTGCTACATCGCCGCCTGCGAGGCGCTGGCCGCCTTCGACGTACGGCCTGAACTCGGCCGGATCGGCGTGCCCGCGCTCGTCCTGGTCGGCTCGGAAGACCAGGTGACCGGCCCCGCCGAGGCCCGCACCCTGGTCGCCGGAATCCGGGACGCCCGTCTCGCGGTCGTGCCGGGCGCCTCCCACCTGGTGCCGGTGGAGCAGCCCGGCGCCGTCACCGACCTGCTGGTGCGGCACTTCTCCACCGCCTGGCAGCCCGCCTTGGAATTCGGCACCGGTCAGATGGCGGTCCTCGCCGCGCCCGCCAAGCCCCTTCCCGCCATGCCGCCGCAGACGCCGCAGCTCGCGCCGATCGCCGAGATCGCCCCCGCGCCCCTGCCGCCCCGGGGCACGAGGCGCCCGGACGCGTACGACGCCGGACTCAAGATCCGCCGCGAGGTGCTGGGCGACGCGCACGTCGACCGGGAGCTGGCGCAGGCCGACGACTTCTCCGCCGACTTCCAGGAGTTCCTCACCCGCTGCGCCTGGGGCGAGATCTGGGACCGGCCCGGCCTGGACCGGCGCAGCCGGAGCTGCGTCGCCCTGACCGCGCTCATCGCCGGCGGCCACCTCGACGAGCTGGCCGCCCACACCCGGGCCGCCCTGCGCAACGGCCTCACCCCGGACGAGATCAAGGAGGTGCTGCTCCAGACCGCGGTCTTCGCCGGCATGCCCGCCGCGGGCAGCGCCTTCCGGGTGGTCCAGCGCGTCATACAGGAGGAGACGACGCCCTCAGAGTGACGGGAGTGACGGGAGTGATGGGAGTGGCGGGAGTGACCGGGGTTGACGGTGACCAGGGCACCTGGTGACCGGGGGACTGGGCGGCCGGAGTGGTCGAGTGCCGGGCGTGCACCGGACGTCGATCGACGTGCACCCGACGTCACCGGCGTGCACCCGCCGTCACCGGCGCCCACCCGACGTCACCCGCGTGCGCCGGACATGACCGGCGTACGCCCGTGCACACCGGCTCGCGTCGTTCACCGGCCGCGCCCGCGCGGCAGGATGGAACGTATGAGGTTCACGAAGAAGTCGCATAGCTGTATCGCCCTGGAGAAGGACGGCCGGCGGCTGGTCGTCGATCCCGGGAACTTCAGCGAGGAGGACGCCGCGGTCGGCGCGGAGGCGATCCTGATCACCCACGAGCACGCGGACCACTTCGACGAGGGCCGGCTGCGCGCCGCGATGGAGGCCGATCCCGGCGCCGAGATCTGGACGCTGAAGTCGGTGGCCGACCAGATCGCGGCGGCCTTCCCGGGGCGCGTGCACACGGTGGGCCACGGCGACGCCTTCACCGCGGCGGGCTTCGACGTCCAGGTGCACGGCGAGCTGCACGCGGTGATCCACCCGGACATCCCGCGCATCACCAACATCGGCTTCCTGGTCGACGACGGCAAGGTCTTCCACCCCGGCGACGCGCTCACCGTCCCCGACCGGCCGGTCGAGACGCTGATGCTCCCGGTGATGGCGCCGTGGAACAAGATCGCCGAGGTGATCGACTACCTGCGCGAGGTGCGTCCGCGGCGCGCGTACGACGTGCACGACGCGCTCCTGACGGACCTCGCGCGCCCCGTCTACGACCGCCAGATCGGCGCCCTGGCCCCGGCGGACCACCTGCGGCTGGCGCCGGGCGGGTCCGCGGATCTCTGAGCGCGGCTGTACAGGTCCGAGCCCGGCCGTAGAGGTCTGTGCGCGACCAGGGAGACCTTTGCGCGACCAGGGAGACCTGCGGGCGGCCACGGAGACCTGGGCGCGGACGGAGGTGCGAGCGCGGTCGCCGGGCGGACGGCGTTGTCAGTCCCGCCCGGTAGGTTGTGGTGCATGCGCATCGCGACCTGGAACGTGAACTCGATCACCGCCCGTCTGCCCAGGCTGCTGGCCTGGCTGGAGAGCAGCGGCACCGACGTGGTCTGCCTTCAGGAGGCCAAGGTGGCCGAGGAGCAGTTCCCCTTCGGACCGCTGCGCGATCTCGGCTACGAGGCGGCGGTGCACGCCACCGGCCGGTGGAACGGCGTGGCGGTGCTCTCCCGGGTCGGCCTGGAGGACGTCGTCAAAGGTTTGCCCGGCGACCCCGGCTACGAGGGCGTCCAGGAGCCCCGCGCCGTCTCCGCGACCTGCGGCCCGGTCCGCGTCTGGTCGGTGTACGTGCCCAACGGCCGCGAGGTGGACCACCCGCACTACGCGTACAAGCTCCAGTGGTTCGAGGCTTTGAAGGCGGCCGTCGCGGGCGACGCCGGCGGCAGCCGCCCCTTCGCCGTCCTCGGCGACTACAACGTGGCGCCGACCGACGACGACGTCTACGACCGGGCCGCCTTCGAGGGGGCCACCCACGTCACCCCGGCCGAGCGCGCCGCCCTCGCCGACCTGCGCGAGGCCGGCCTCGCGGACGTGGTCCCGCGGCCCCTGAAGTACGACCGCCCGTTCACCTACTGGGACTACCGCCAGCTCTGCTTCCCCAAGAACCGGGGCATGCGCATCGACCTGGTGTACGGCAACGAGCCCTTCGCCAAGGCGGTCTCCGACGCCTACGTGGACCGCGAGGAGCGCAAGGGCAAGGGCGCCTCCGACCACGCGCCCGTCGTCGTCGACCTGGAGGTGTAGCCGCACCTCACACCGGCGGCGGCCCCATGGTGCGCTCGGCCGGTCGCGTGCCACGCTGGAGCCATGAAGATCCCGTTCGTGAGCGACTGGCGCAAGAAGCGCGCACCGGCCCTCGGCTTCGCCGTGCTCTCGGCGGGCGACGAGGTCCCGGACCCGGACGGCCTGGCCGACCTGCTGTCCTCGTGCGAGCTGCTGCGCGTCCAGGCGTCCCAGGCCGACGTGCCGCTCGACGAGTCGGAGGCGTCGCTGGAAGCGCTCGACCAGCTCCTGCCGAGCTGGCGGGACGACGTCGAGAAGATGTCGTGGTTGGGCAACGACGCGGGCCTGTACCTGGGGACCGTCATCGTGCGCACCGTGCCCGGCGCGGTCTGGGAGGTCTGGCCCAACGGACATCCGATCGTACGACTGTCCTCTGGACGGGAGTTCGACGTCGTCGCGTACGGACACGCCTGGGCGGACAGCGGGGCGCCCGGACTGTCCCAGCGCTACGCGGAGATCTCGGAGACCTGAAGCCGGATCCGGTGGCGACGCGGGTGGACGCCGCAGGGGCTGCCTCGACTACGATGTGCCGTTCATGGCCGTCACAGGGGACAGCGGCCCAACGGAGCCATACCCGGCCGGCGGCAGCCGGAGATCACTCCTCGCGCGGCGGGGCGGACCGCCACCGCGGGCCGTTCCCGGCGAGGGAGAAGGTCAGCTGCGCGCCGGACGGGTAGTGCTCGATCCGCCGCCGACCGCAGGCCGCGACTCCCCCCTCCGGTGGCCGAGCTGCACTCCTTTGGCGCAATGGGCTTCTGCGGTGACCGACCGGCTGGTCAGGGCGCCCACGCCGTCGCGGGCGACGGACCCCACGAGAAGGGCGGCGCCGTCCTGCACCGCGGTTCCTCTCAGCCGGTCACCGCACACCGGCCAGAGTGCTGGAGGGTGGGGGCCCTCCCGGCAGGCGCCGCCCCTCCCGGCAGGCGCCGCCCCTTGCAGCACACCTCGGGCCACGCCGCCGCTCACCCACACCCGTCCGGAGCCGCACCGGCGTTCGAAACGTGCCCGGACGAGCGGAAAATGCGGATGCGTCCTCGTACTCCTGACGAGACCATGGCAATCTACTAGGCTGCGCGGACGGTCAGCCGACCGGCCCGCATACCAGCGTGGAGGTGCGCATGCGTCGCCCTGTCGCACGGAAACTGGCGGTCGTAGCGGTCTCGGCCGCCGTGGTGTCGGTAGGCGCCGCCTCGCCCCCGACCGCACCCGGCGCCGGGACCGCGCACAAGGAACGGAAGACCCCCGTGGCCGTCGGCTACGGGGGAGCCGTCGCCAGCGTGGACCAGGACGCCACCGCGGCCGGCATCGAGGTGCTGCGGGAGGGGGGCAACGCCGTCGACGCGGCGGTCGCCACCGCCGCCGCCCTGGGCGTCACCGAGCCGTACTCCGCGGGCATCGGCGGAGGCGGCTACTTCGTCTACTACGACGCCCGCAGCCGTACCGTCCGCACCCTCGACGGCCGCGAGACCGCGCCGCGGACCGCCGACTCCCGTCTCTTCACCGAGAACGGCAAGCCGCTCCCCTTCGGCGACGCGGTCAGCAGCGGCCTGAGCGTCGGCGTTCCCGGCACCGCCGCCACCTGGCAGCGGGCGCTGGAGCAGTGGGGCACCCGGCGGCTCGGCGCCGTCCTGAAGCCCGCCGAGCGGCTCGCCCGCGACGGCTTCACCGTGGACGACACCTTCCGCTCGCAGACCGCGGCCAACGAGACCCGCTTCCGTTACTTCCCGGACACCGCGAAGCTGTTCCTGCCCGGCGGGAAGCTCCCCGCGGTCGGCGCCGTGTTCAAGAACCCCGACCTGGCCCGCACCTACCGCGAGCTGGCCCGCGACGGCGTCGGCGCGCTCTACCGCGGCGACCTGGGGCGGGACGTCGTCAAGACGGTCAACCACCCGCCGGTCGACCCGGGTTCGGGATGGAAGGCCCGGCCGGGCAAGCTGTCCGCCGCGGACCTCGCCTCCTACGGCGTCAAAGCCCAGGCGCCCACCCGCACGTCCTACCGCGGGCTCGACGTCTACTCGATCGCGCCCTCCTCCTCCGGCGGCACCACGGTCGGCGAAGCGCTCAACATCCTGGAGGACACCGACCTTTCGAAGGCGAGCGAGACGCAGTACCTGCACCACTTCATCGAGGCGAGCCGGATCGCCTTCGCGGACCGGGGACGCTGGGTCGGCGACCCGGCCTTCGAGAACGTGCCGACCAAGCAGCTCCTGTCCCAGCGGTTCGCCGACTCCCGGGCCTGCCTGATCAAGGACAACGCGGTCCTCACCAGCCCGCTCGCCCCCGGCGACCCGCGCCACCCCGCCGCCTGCGGCGCCGCCGCCCCGGCGGTCCGCACGACCTACGAGGGGGACGACACCACGCATCTGACGGTCGCCGACCGCTGGGGCGACGTCGTCTCGTACACCCTCACCATCGAGCAGACCGGCGGCAGCGCCATGACCGTCCCGCACCGGGGGTTCCTGCTCAACAACGAGCTGACGGACTTCTCCTTCGTCCCGGCTGATCCGGCCGTGCACGACCCGAACCTTCCCGGCCCCGGCAAGCGCCCGCGCTCGTCGATCTCGCCGACGATCGTGCTGGACCGGCACAACCGGCCCGTAGTGGCGCTCGGTTCGCCCGGCGGCGCGACCATCATCACCACCGTGCTCCAGACCCTGACGGAGTTCCTCGACCGGCGCCTCCCGCTGGTCGACGCCATCGCCGCCCCCCGCGCCAGCCAGCGCAACGCGGCCAAGACAGAACTCGAACCCGCCCTGTACGACAGCCCGTTGCGCAAGCGTCTGGAGGCGATCGGCCACTCCTTCACGCTCAACCCGGAGATCGGCGCGGCCACCGGCGTGCAGCGCCTCCCGGACGGCAGGTGGCGGGCGGCGGCCGAGATGACGCGCAGGGGCGGCGGCTCCGCCATGGTGGTGTCGCCGTCGCCCTGATCCCCCCGGCCGACGCAACGGCGGCCAGCGCGTTCGCGCACAGCGGCGCACAGCGGCGGGGCCCCTCTCCCGGTCCGGGAGAGGGGCCCCGCCGTGCTCGCTCGGTCGGGTGTCGCGGCCCGCTCAGTCGGCGGGCGCGGGCGCGGCGTCGGAGGCCGACTCCTGCTCCTCCTGGGTGCGGAAGACCAGCGAGCCGTCCGCCACGTCCACCGTCACCCGGCTGCCCTCGCCGACCCGGCCGTCCAAGAGCAGCCGGGAGAGCTGGTTGTCGACCTCTCGCTGGATCACGCGGCGCAGCGGACGGGCGCCGTACTCCGGCTGGTAGCCGCGCTGGGCCAGCCAGTCCACCGCCCCGTCGGTGAAATCGATCGCGACGTCCTGGGCGTGCATCAGCCGACGCGTCTGCCCCAGCAGCAGATCGGTGATCTGCCGCAACTGCTCGGCGGTGAGCTGGCGGAAGACGACGATCTCGTCGATGCGGTTGAGGAACTCGGGCCGGAAGTGCTCGCGCAGCGGACGCAGGATCTGCTCGCGCCGCGCCTCCTCGTCGGCCTCGGCGCCGCCCGGACCGAACCCGATGCCCGCCCCGCGCCGGGTGATCGCTTCGGAGCCGAGGTTGCTGGTCATCACGATGACCGTGTTGGCGAAGTCCACCGTGCGGCCCTGGGAGTCGGTGAGCCGCCCGTCGTCGAGCACCTGGAGCAGGATGTTGAAGACGTCCGGATGGGCCTTCTCCACCTCGTCCAGCAGCAGCAGCGAGTACGGGTGCCGGCGCACCACCTCGGTGAGCTGTCCGGCCTCCTCGTGGCCCACGTAGCCGGGCGGGGCTCCCACCAGGCGGCTGACGGTGTGCCGTTCCTGGTACTCGCTCATGTCCAGGCGGACCATGCGCTCCTCGCTGCCGAACAGGGCCTCGGCGAGCGCGCGGGCCAGCTCGGTCTTGCCGACGCCGGTGGGGCCGAGGAACAGGAAGCTGCCGATCGGCCGGTCGGGGCTGGCCAGTCCGGCCCGCGAGCGCAGCACCGCGTCCGCGACCACGGCGACTGCCTCCACCTGGCCGACCACGCGCCGGTGCAGATGGTCCTCCAGTCCGAGCAGCCGCTCCTTCTCCTCCTCGGTGAGGCGGCTGACGGGGATGCCCGTCAGCCGGGACACCACCTCGGCGACGGCCTCCGCGGTGACCTCCAGGTGCTGCCCCTCGTCCGCCTCCTCGTTGCCGTCGGCCTGCCCGATGCGCTCTTTCAACTCGGCGATGCGGTCGCGCAGTTCCGTGGCCTGCTCGTACCGCTCGCCCGTCACCGCCTGGTCCTTGTCGTAGACGAGCTGGTCGACCTCGCGTTCCAGGGCGCGCACGTCCGTGCCCTTGGTCCGGGCCCGCAGCCGCACCCGGGCGCCGGCCTGGTCGATCAGGTCGATCGCCTTGTCCGGCAGGCGCCGGTCGGTCAGGTACCGGTCGGACAGCTCGACGGCGGCCACCAGCGCCTCGTCGGTGAAGCGCACCTGGTGGTGGGCCTCGTAGCGGTCGCGCAGCCCGCGCAGGATCTCCATGGCGTCCGCCGCCGACGGCTCGGGCACCAGGATCGGCTGGAAGCGGCGGGCCAGCGCCGCGTCTTTCTCGATCCGGCGGTACTCCTCCAGCGTGGTCGCGCCGACGACGTGCAAGTCGCCGCGGGCGAGAGCGGGTTTGAGGATGTTGCCCGCGTCCATCGCGCCGCCCTCGCCGCCGGACCCGGCGCCGACCACCGTGTGCATCTCGTCGATGAAGACGATCAGCCGGTCGGAGTGCGTGCGGATCTCGGTGACGATGTTGTTCAGGCGTTCCTCGAAGTCGCCCCGGTAGCGGGTGCCCGCGACCACGCTCGTCAGGTCCAGGGCCACCACCCGGCCGCCGACCAGGGTGTCGGGCACGTCGCCGTCGGCGATGCGCTGCGCCAGGCCCTCGACGATGGCCGTCTTGCCCACGCCCGCGTCGCCGATCAGCACGGGGTTGTTCTTGCCGCGCCGGGAGAGCACCTCGATGGTCTGCTCGATCTCCTGGTCGCGCCCGATCACCGGGTCGATGCGCCCCTGCCGGGCCGACTCGGTCAGATCGCGGCCGTACTTGTCCAGGGTGGGCGTCCCGGTCGGCCGCTGCCGCTCGGCGCCGGGCGGCGCACTCGTGTCCGCCGTCTCGGGCGGCTTGCCGGACGCGGCGAAGCGGGCCGCGTTCAGGATGTGTCCGGCCGCGGAGTCGGGGTTGGCGGCGAGCGCGCTGAGCACGTGCTCGGGTCCGATGTACCCGGCGCCGCTGGCCCGCGCCATGTCGTGCGCGTCGAGAAGGGCGCGCTTGACGGCCGGGGTGAGCGAGAGCGCGGTGGGCGGGGGCGTCTCGCCCGGCGGCCCCTGAAGGGGCCCGGAGCGCTCGTCGATCTTGTTGGCCATCGAGTCCGGATCCGCGCCGGCCCGGCTGAGCAGGCTGCGGGTCGGTTCGGTGGTGAGCGCCGCGCGCAGCAGATGCTCGGTGTCCAGGTCCCGGCTGCCGTGGTCGGCGGCGTACTGCGCCGCGCCCTTGACGAGTTCCCGGGCGGGTTGGTTGAGCAGCCTGCCGATGTCGACCTGCCGGGGACCGGGACGCGATCCCGAGCCGCCGAAGAAGCGGGCGAAGAATTCGCCGAAGGGGTCGCCCTCCGGGCCGATGAAGCCGCTGGTCATCGTGTTCCGTTCCTTCGCTGACGACGTGCTCCCGCCGGGTGACCCGGTTGAGCCGCGGTCCTGCCACGATGACACGATCCGATCCGGCGGGCACGTCGGAACGCCGCGTTCCGCCGGGGGCGGCGGGCCACTGGGAGCGCCGCGGCGCCGGGGGGATCCGGAGCGCCGATCGCCGTCCCGGGCATGAGGTCCCTGGCGTCGATCCGCCCTCCGCGGCACGGCGACGCGGCAGGTCGGCGCCCCTCCCTCCGCCGCGTCGGAACCGAAGCGCCGACCCCCTGCCCGCCGGGTGAGAATGCGGGGCGAGAGCGCGGGATGAGGTTCCGGCTGCCCGGCGCGCCGCGCCTACCGCGCCGTGAGGATCCTGGGCCCCGATTCGGTGATCGCCACCGTGTGCTCGACGTGGGCCGCGCGGGCGCCGCCGTTCGTCCGCAGCGTCCAGCCGTCCGGAGCGGCGTGGTAGCCGTCCGTGCCGTCGGCGATCAGCATGGGCTCGATCGCCAGCACCATGCCGTGCCGCAGGGGCAGGCCCCGGCCGGGGCGCCCCTCGTTCGGGACCCCCGGGTCCTCGTGCATCCGGCGGCCCACGCCGTGACCGCCGAAGCCGTCCGGGATGCCGTAGCCCGCCGCGCGGCACACCGAGCCGACGGCGTGCGCGATGTCCCCGATGCGGTTGCCGACCACGGCCGCGTCGATGCCCGCCGCCAGCGCCCGCTCGGCGGTCTCGATCAGCCGCAGGTCCGCTCGGCGCGGCCGCCCGACGACCAGGCTGGTCGCCGAGTCGCCGACCCAGCCGCCCAGCTCCGCGCCGAAGTCGAGGGACAGCAGGTCGCCGTCGCGCAGCCGGTACCCGGTCGGCACGCCGTGCACGATCGCGTCGTTCACGGAGGCGCAGAGCACGGCCGGGAACGGCGCCGGGGCGAAGGAGGGCCGGTAGCCGAGGAACGGCGACGTTGCGCCCGCCTCGCGCAGCACCTCCCGGGCCAGTGCGTCCAGTTCCAGCAGGGAGACGCCCACGCCGGCGGCGTCGCGCAGTGCGGCGAGCGCCCGCCCCACCACCTGGCCGGCTTCGTGCATGGCGTCGATCGATGCGTCCGTCTTCAGTTCCACCATGCCAATTACTATACCGGTATTTGAATCGCGCTACGATGGCCGCATGGTGCGCACCCCCCTGACCCCCGAGGAGCGCGAGCGCGGCGAGCGGCTCGGGCGGCTGCTGCGCGCGGCGCGCGGCGACCGCAGCATGGCCGAGATCGCCGCGCGCGCGGGCCTCTCGGCGGAGACCCTGCGCAAGATCGAGACCGGCCGCGCGCCGACGCCCGCCTTCTTCACCGTGGCCGCGCTGGCCCGCTCCCTCGACCTGTCGATGGACGAGCTGGCGGGACGGTGCGCGCTGGCGGAGGTCTGACGCGGGGGAGTGCCGTGTCCGGCGGGGGAGCGGGCCGCAGCGGCGCCGTGTCCCCCGGGGCGCGGGTGCGAGCCCGCACGAGGGCCGGGTGCGAGCCCGCACAAGGGCCGGGTGCGAGCCCGCACAAGGGCCGAGTGCGAGCCTCCACGCTGGCCGGGTGGGAGTCCCCATGAGGGCCGGGTGCGAGCCCCCACGAGGGCCCTGTCCACCGGGAGGCGCGCGGCCGAGCATGCCGTCCCCGACCGCGAGTCGTGAGGGCGGGGAAGGCCCGTCCCCGCACCCCCGGCACGGGCCCCGCGCGGCGTCACCCCCGCTCACCCACCGGAGTGCGAAACACGATCGACTCGGCGGCTTCACGGCGATGGTCTTGGCAACGCCGTCGCGGAGGCTTACGTTCGACCCGCCAGGCCCTGTCGTCGAACCTCCCGCCCGCGCCGCGCCGCGCCGCCCTGCCCGCCCACTCGCCGCACCGGTCCGTGACCCGCGTACGCGTCCCGTACGCGCAGTGCCCGGCGCGTCGCGAGCGCGCACCGGGCGCCGCGGACCCCGCCCTCCGGGCGGACGACGGAACGTGCGGCGCCGGGACCTGGGCCCCCTCTACGGGCGTAGAGGCTCTGACGTACGTCGAAGGAGCAGCTCATGGCCAACGTCGTCCGTGCGGCCCTGGTCCAGGCCACCTGGACCGGCGACACCGAGTCCATGGTCGCCAAACACGAGGAGCACGCCCGCGAGGCGGCCCGGCGGGGCGCCCGGATCATCGGGTTCCAGGAAGTCTTCAACGCGCCCTACTTCTGCCAGGTCCAGGACCCCGAGCACTACCGCTGGGCCGAGCCGGTCCCGGACGGCCCGACCGTGCGGCGGATGCGGGACCTCGCCCGCGAGACCGGCATGGTGATCGTCGTGCCGGTCTTCGAGGTCGAGCAGTCCGGTTTCTACTACAACACCGCCGCCGTGATCGACGCCGACGGCGCCTATCTCGGCAAGTACCGCAAACACCACATCCCCCAGGTCGAGGGCTTCTGGGAGAAGTACTACTTCCGGCCCGGCAACCTGGGCTGGCCCGTCTTCGACACCGCCGTCGGCAGAGTCGGCGTCTACATCTGCTACGACCGGCACTTCCCGGAGGGCTGGCGGCAACTGGGCCTGCGCGGCGCCCAGCTCGTCTACAACCCCTCGGCCACCCACCGCGGTCTCTCCGCCCACCTGTGGAAGCTGGAGCAGCCCGCCGCGGCCGTCGCCAACGAGTACTTCGTCGCCGCGATCAACCGCGTCGGCGTCGAGGAGTACGGCGACGACGACTTCTACGGGACGAGTTACTTCGTCGACCCGCGCGGCGAGATCGTCGGAGAAGCGGCCGACGACTCCAAGGAGCAACTCCTCGTCCGGGACCTCGACTTCGACCTCATCGAGACGGTGCGGCGGCAGTGGGCCTTCTACCGGGACCGCCGACCCGACGCCTACGAAGGGCTGGTGCAGCCGTGAACGACCTCTACGACCGGCACCGGGCCGTCCTGCCGGACTGGCTGGCGCTGTACTACGAGGACCCGCTGGAGATCACCCACGGCGAGGGCCGCCACGTCTGGGACGCCGAGGGCCGGCGCTACCTCGACTTCTTCGGCGGCATCCTGACCACGATGACCGCCCACGCGCTGCCCGAGGTCACCAAGGCGGTGAGCGAGCAGGCCGGGCGGATCGTGCACTCCTCCACGCTCTACCTCAACCGGCCCATGGTCGAACTGGCCGAGCGCATCGCCGAGATCAGCGGCATCCCCGACGCCCGGGTCTTCTTCACCACCTCCGGCACCGAGGCCAACGACACCGCGCTGCTGCTCGCCACCGCCCACCGGCGCAGCAACACGATCCTGGCCATGCGCAACAGCTACCACGGCCGCTCCTTCAGCGCGGTCGGCGTCACCGGCCATCGCGGCTGGTCCCCGACCTCCCTGTCCCCCCTCCAGACGCTCTACGTCCACGGCGGCGTCCGCACCCGCGGCCCGTTCGCCCACCTGAGCGACGACGAGTTCGTGGCCGCCTGCGTGGAGGACCTGAAAGACCTCCTCGGCCACACCCGGGCGCCCGCCGCGCTCATCGCCGAACCCATCCAGGGCGTCGGCGGATTCACCTCCCCGCCCGACGGCCTGTACGCCGCCTTCCGGGACGTGCTCCACGAGCACGGCGTCCTGTGGATCGCCGACGAGGTGCAGACCGGCTGGGGCCGCACCGGCGAGCACTTCTGGGGCTGGCAGGCGCACGGACGCAGCGGGCCGCCGGACATGCTCACCTTCGCCAAGGGCATCGGCAACGGCATGTCCATCGGCGGGGTCGTCGCCCGCGCCGAGATCATGAACTGCCTGGACGCCAACAGCATCTCCACCTTCGGCGGCACCCAGATCACCATGGCCGCCGGTCTCGCCAACCTCGACCACCTGGTGGAGCACGACCTCCAGGGCAACGCCCGGCGGGTGGGCGGCCTGCTCATCGAGCGACTGCGGGCGGCCGCCGCCGGACTGCCCGGCGTCCGCGAGGTGCGCGGGCGCGGACTGATGATCGGCATCGAGCTGACCAGGCCGGGAACGGACGAGGCCGATCCGGCGGCGGCCGCCGCCGTGATGCAGGCGGCCCGCGACGGCGGCCTGCTCATCGGCAAGGGCGGCGGCCACGGCACCAGCGCCCTGCGGATCGCCCCGCCGCTGTCCCTGACCGTCGCGGAGGCGGAGGAGGGCGCCGCGATCCTCGCACACGCGCTGCGCAGCACGCAGGAACACGCTCCGGCCTGAACGAGGGAGCCCGATGACCACCACCGTGGAGCACCGGGGGCCGGCCGAGCCCCTGGAACCCGCCCTGTCGGTCCGTCACGTCCTGTCCCTGGAGCGGGTGCTCGCCGGGGAGCCCGAGGTGGTGGCAGGCGCCCGCCATCTCGACCGGCCCGTGCGCTGGGTGCACGTCGCCGAGGCGCCGGACGTCGGCGTGATGCTCAACGGCGGCGAGATGGTCCTCACCACCGGGGTGCTGCTCGCCGGGGACGAGGAGAAGCAGGCCGAGTACGTCCGCTCGCTGCACCGCGCCGAGGCCGCCGCCGTGGTGCTCGGCCTCGGGCGGGCGTTCCCGCGGCCGCCGGACGTGATGCGGCGGGCCGCCGAACGCTGCGGGCTGCCCCTGGTCGTGCTGCACCGCCCCTTTCCCTTCACCGAGTTGACGGAAGAGGTCCAGTCCCGTCTGGTGCGCCGCAAGTTCGCCGCGGTCAGCCTGTCGGAGTCGGTGCGCACCGCCCTGACCGCGCTGATCACCGCGGGCGCGCCGCTCCAGGCGCTGCTGGACGTGATCGCCCAGTACAGCGCCTGCCCCGTCGTCGTCGCCAACCTCGCCCACCGCGTGCTCGCCACGGCCGGCGAGCGATCCGCGGTGGACGACGTGCTGCGGGACTGGGAGCGCATCGCCCGGCAGGCCGGCGGCAGCGAGGGCGACGGCTGGGTCCGCGCCGAACTCGGCGGCCGCGGGGAGCGGTGGGGCCGGATCGTGCTGTGCGGGCACCGCGGCGACGCCGCCGCTGGACGGCTGCTGGCCGACCGGGCCGCCGAGGCGCTGGTGCTGCACCGGATGCTCGGTGCCGCAGGCGGCACCTGGGAGGAGCAGTCCGCGCAGGGCCTGCTGACCGACCTGGTCAGCGGGGTCGTACCGGCCCGGCACCTGCTGCCCCGGGTGCGAGCCGCCGGACTGCCGGTCAACCGGCGCGCCTTCGTCCCGCTGGCCGTGCCCGGCGCCGGGGGCGCCGAACTCGACCGGCTGCTGAAGCTGCTGGGGCTGCCCGGACTGGTCGCCGAACTCGCCGACGGCGTCACCGCCGTCCTGCTCAGCCTCGCCCGCGACCAGGACGCCGCCGCCCTGACCGCGCATTTCGCGGCCCGGCTGCGCGCCGCCTCGCACCGCGCCCGCACGGTCGTCGCGGCCGCCGACCCCCGCACCGACTGGGACGAGGTGCCCGCCGGGCTGCGCGAGGCACGGCACGTGGCCGACGCCGTCGCGGACTCGGCGCCCGCCCTCGAACTGCCGTGCGTCGTACGGCTCAAGGACGTGCACCTGCGCGGTCTGATCCGGCTGCTGCGCGACGACCCGAAGGTGCAGTCCTTCGCGGAGCGGGAGCTGAACGGGCTGCTCTGCGGCGCCGACGCCGACCTGCTCGGCGTGCTGCGCACCTACCTGGCCACCGGCCGCAACAAGTCCCGCACCGCCCAGCTCCACCACGTCTCCCGGCCCGCCCTCTACCGCCGCCTGGAAGCGATACAGGCACGCCTGGGGGCGGACCTCGACGACTTCGAGCAGGCCGCCTCGGTGCACATCGCGCTCCTCGCGCACGACGCGCAACAGCAGTGAGCGCAACACCGTCGAAACCGGGGACTGCCTGCGACAACGGCGGCGAAACACGGGGGCGGGCGACCGTGACACGGTGACACGCCGCGCCCCGGCAGACGTGACACGGTGCACCTCAAAGCGGCCCCGCCCGCTTCCTACGCTCGCCGCACACCCCACACCCGCACCCCCGACCAGCGGAGGCCCCGATGAGCCGAGTGATCCGCGCCGCCGTCTTCCAGACCGCCTGGACCGGCGACAAGGAGTCCATGATCCGGGTTCACGAGCAGGCGGTCCGCGACGCGGCCGCCCAGGGCGCCGAAGTCCTGTGCTTCCAGGAGCTGTTCTACGGCCCCTACTTCTGCCAGGTGCAGGACCCGGCGTTCTACGAGTACGCCGAGCAGATCCCCGAGGGCCCGATCGTCCGCCGCTTCCAGGCGCTCGCCGCCGAACTGGGCGTCGTCCTCGTCCTGCCGATGTACGAGGAGGAGCAGCCCGGCGTCCTCTACAACACCGCCGCCGTGATCGACGCCGACGGCTCCTACCTCGGCAAGTACCGCAAGACCCACATCCCCCAGGTCAAGGGATTCTGGGAGAAGTTCTACTTCCGTCCGGGCAACAGCGGCTGGCCCGTCTTCGACACCGCCGTCGGCCGGATCGGCGTCTACATCTGCTACGACCGGCACTTCCCGGAGGGCTGGCGCGCCCTCGGCCTGGCCGGCGCCGAGATCGTCTTCAACCCCTCGGCCACCTCCCGCGGCCTGTCCGGCTACCTGTGGCAGTTGGAGCAGCCCGCGGCGGCCGTCGCCAACGAGTACTTCGTCGGCGCGATCAACCGGGTCGGCGTCGAGGAGTACGGCGACAACGACTTCTACGGCACCAGCTACTTCGTCGACCCGGAGGCGCAGTTCGTCGGCGAGGTGGCCGGCGACAAGGAGACCGAACTGGTCGTGCGCGACCTCGACCTGGCCAAGCTGCGCGAGGTGCGCGACCGCTGGCAGTTCTACCGCGACCGCGCGCCGGGCGCCTACACGCCGCTGACCGCGCCCTGAGCCGCGCCCGCCACTCGCGCGCACACGGCAACGGAAAGGAGAGGGAGCATGAGCCGTACCGTCATCCGCGGCGGCCTCGTCGTCACGGCCGCCGACGAGATCCACGCCGACGTCCTGATCGAGGACGGACGCGTCGCCGCGCTCGCCGCCTCGGGCACGCCCGCCGCCGAGGCGTTCACCGCCGAGCGCACCATCGACGCCCGGGGCAAGTACGTGATCCCGGGCGGGGTGGACGGCCACACGCACATGGAGATGCCGTTCGGCGGCACCTACGCCGCCGACACCTTCGAGACCGGCACCCGGGCCGCCGCCTGGGGCGGCACGACCACCATCGTCGACTTCGCGATCCAGAGCGTCGGCGGAGCGCTGCGGGAGGGCCTGGACGCCTGGCACGAGAAGGCCGAGGGCAACTGCGCGATCGACTACGGCTTCCACATGATCGTCTCCGACGTGAACGAGGACACGCTGAAGGAGATGGACCTGCTGGTGGAGGAGGGCGTCACCTCCTTCAAGCAGTTCATGGCCTACCCGGGCGTGTTCTACTCCGACGACGGCCAGATCCTGCGCGCTATGCAGCGCGCCGCCGACAACGGCGGCCTGATCATGATGCACGCCGAGAACGGCATCGCCATCGACGTCCTGGTCGAACAGGCCCTGGCCCGCGGCGAGACCGACCCCCGCTACCACGGCGAGGTCCGCAAGGCGCTGCTGGAGGCGGAGGCCACCCACCGCGCCATCCGGCTCGCCCAGGTCGCCGGCGCCCCGCTGTACGTCGTGCACGTCTCGGCGCGCGAGGCGGTCGCGGAGCTGGCCCGCGCCCGCGACGAGGGCCTGAACGTGTTCGGCGAGACCTGCCCGCAGTACCTGTTCCTGTCCACCGACGACCTCGCCGAACCGGACTTCGAGGGCGCGAAGTACGTCTGCAGCACGCCGCTTCGGCCCCGCGACCACCAACGGGCCCTGTGGCAGGGGCTGCGGACCAACGACCTCCAGGTGGTCTCCACCGACCACTGCCCGTTCTGCTTCACCGGCCAGAAGGAACTCGGCCGGGGCGACTTCTCCAAGATCCCCAACGGGCTGCCGGGCGTGGAGAACCGCATGGACCTGCTCCACCAGGCCGTCGTCGACGGGCACATCTCGCGCCGCCGCTGGATCGAGATCGCCTGCGCCACTCCGGCGCGCATGTTCGGCCTGTACCCGAAGAAGGGGACCATCGCCCCCGGCGCCGACGCCGACGTGGTGATCTACGACCCGCACGCCGAGCAGGTCATCTCCGCCCAGACCCACCACATGAACGTCGACTACTCGGCCTACGAGGGCCGACGCGTCACCGGACGCGTGGAGACCGTGCTCTCGCGCGGCGAACCGGTCATCACCGAGCGGGAGTTCACCGGTCGCGCCGGGCACGGCGTCTACACCCCCCGCTCCGCCTGCCAGTACCTCGACTAGGAGTGGCGCCATGGACTTCGGACTCGTCCTCCAGACCGACCCGCCCGCCGCACGCGTCGTCAGCCTGATGCAGCGGGCCGAGCGCAACGGGTTCAGCCACGGCTGGACCTTCGACTCGGCGGTGCTCTGGCAGGAACCCTTCGTGATCTACAGCCAGATCCTCGCCGGCACCCAGAGCCTCACCGTCGGCCCGATGGTCACCAACCCGGGCACCCGCACCTGGGAGGTCACCGCCTCCGCCTTCGCCACGCTCAACGACATGTTCGGCAACCGCACGATCTGCGGCATCGGCCGCGGCGACTCCGCGATGCGGGTCGCCGGCCGCAAGCCCAACACCCTGGCCCGGATCAGCGAGGCCATGAAGGTCATCCGCGCCCTGGGCCGGGGCGAGGAGGCCGACCTCGGCGGCGGCGCCGTGGTCAAGTTCCCCTGGATCCGGCCCGGCGCCCAAGTGCCGGTCTGGATGGCCGCGTACGGGCCGAAGGCGCTGAAGATGACCGGCGAGGAGGCCGACGGGTTCATCCTCCAGCTCGCCGACCTCTACCTCACCGAGTACATGGTGAAGACGGTCAAGGACGCCGCGGCCGCCGCCGGACGCGACCCCGACGCGGTGAGGATCTGCGTGGCCGCCCCCGCCTACGTCACCGCCGACGACTCTCCCGAGGCGCTCGCCCACGCCCGCGAGCAGTGCCGCTGGTTCGGCGGCATGGTCGGCAACCACGTCGCCGACCTGGTCGCCCGCTACGGCGAGCACACCGGCGCGGTCCCCGGCGAGCTCACCGACTACATCAAGTCCCGCGCAGGCTACGACTACTCCCACCACGGGCGCAGCGGCAACCCGGACACCCAGTTCGTGCCCGACGAGATCGTCGACCGGTTCTGCGTCATCGGACCCGTCGAGCGGCACGTCGAGAAGCTGAACGCGCTGCGCGCCCTGGGCGTCGACCAGTTCGCCCTGTACGCCATGCACGACGCGCGGGAGGCCGTGATCGACGCGTACGGCGAACAGGTCATCCCCGCCCTCGGCGCCAGATGACCCCCGACGACCGCTCCCCGCGTCGACGGGGCCGCCCATGACCGGCGCCGCCTCGCCGGGCGTACCGCCGTCCGCCCCCAGCGCCCTGGACGACGGCCGGACGGAGACCGCCCCCGGCACTGCGCCGCCCAGCGCCCCTTATGCCCACGCGGACCCGCGCCCCGCGTTCACGTCCTTGCACGGATCTCCGAGATACGAGGTGGTCTCCCATGTCTTCCAGTGAAAGCACCCTGGCCGATCCAGCCGGCGCCCAGCAGGCGTATCCGGACGGCCGGGTCGCCTTGTCCGATCCGGCGGTGCTGGAGGACTCGCGTTTCGCCAACGCGGACCTCGTGCCGGTCGCGATCGAGCATCGGACTTGGGGGACGTACAACTATCTCGCCCTCTGGGTGGGGATGGCGCACTGCATTCCTTCGTGGACGCTGGCCTCGGGGCTGGTGGCGCTGGGGATGGACTGGAAGCAGGCGGTGCTGACGATCGCGCTGGCGAACGTGATCGTGCTGATACCGATGCTGCTGACCGGCCACGCCGGCACCAAGTACGGCATCCCGTTCCCCGTCTTCGCACGGGCGTCCTTCGGGGTGCGCGGCGCCAACCTGCCGGCGATGGTGCGCGCGGCGGTGGCGTGCTGCTGGTTCGGCATCCAGACCTGGATCGGCGGGGAGGGCGTCTTCCTGCTCGCCGGCAAACTGTTCGGGCACGGCTGGCTGGACGCCGGCACGATCTCGGGCACGCCATGGACCCAGTGGCTGTCGTTCCTCGTCTTCTGGCTCGTCGAGGTCGCGATCATCACCCGCGGCATGGAGACCCTGCGCAGGGTGGAGAACTGGGCGGCGCCGCTGGTGATCGTCGGCGCGCTGGCCCTGCTGGGCTTCATGGCCGCCAAGGCGGGCGGCTTCGGCCCGCTCCTGGACCAGCCGTCACGTCTCGGCTGGGGAAGCGACTTCGCGAAGGTCTTCTTCCCCTCCCTCATGGGCATGATCGGCTTCTGGTCCACCCTGTCGCTGAACATCCCCGACTTCACCCGCTTCGGCGGCAGCCAGCGCGCACAGATGCGAGGCCAGGCATTCGGCCTGCCGACCACGATGACCCTGTTCGCGGTCCTGTCGGTGCTGGTCACATCCGGCTCGCAGGCCGTCTACGGGGAGCCGATCTGGGACCCGATCGCCCTGGCCGCGAAGATGAGCGACACCGTCGGCGCGCTGTTCGCGCTGCTGATCGTCATGGTGGCGACCCTGTCGGTGAACATCGCCGCCAACGTCGTCTCCCCGGCGTACGACCTGTCCCACCTGCTGCCGCGACTGGTCAGCTTCCGCACCGGCGCGCTGATCACCGGCGTGGTCGGCGTCCTGATCATGCCGTGGAAGCTCATCGCCAACCCGCACGTGTACATCTTCACGTGGCTCGGCTTCGTCGGCGGCCTGCTCGGCACCGTCGCGGGCGTCCTCGTCGCGGACTACTGGATCGTGCGCCGTACCCGCCTGGCACTGGGGGAGTTGTACCGGTCCGACGGCCGCTACTGGTACACCGGCGGCTGGAACCTGCGCGCCGTGGCGGCGTTCGCGGTGGGCGGCGTCCTGGCCGTCGGCGGCTCGTACTCGACGGTCGTCCAGGGCGTCAAGCAGGGCCCGTTCCCCGTCGACGGGGTCATCCCGTTCCTCAAGCCGCTGGCCGACTACGGCTGGGCGGTCGGCCTGGCCTCCGCCGCGCTGCTCTACACGCTGCTCAGCCTCGGCGCCCGGCGAGACCAGGACGCCTGAGCCTCGCGACGGCGGTCCGAGAACCCTTCGGATTCCTGACGTCAGGCGCGGCCGTCGCGCCTGGAGCATCCGGCCGCTTCCCGGGCGCGCACTGCCGGGGGACGGCCGGCGGCTCGGCAGCCGCCGCGATGTTCCGTCGCGGCGGCTGTGCGCTGCCGAAAGTGGTGACGTCCGCGTTTCGTAAGGTCCTCAGTCGCCGGATACCCGCTCCTGGTTCGTAGCGTAAGAGCCGTGAACATTGCGAACTCGTCGACCACCATGGCGCCGGTCGTTCCCACGGTGGACGTGGTGCTGCCCTGCCTCGACGAAGCGGAGGCACTGCCCTGGGTACTGGAGCGGATCCCGGCCGGCTGGCGGGCGATCGTCGTCGACAACGGTTCGCGTGACGGCTCCCCGGAGCTGGCCCGCGCGTGGGGCGCGACGGTGGTGGCCGAACCGAGGCGGGGCTTCGGCGCCGCATGCCACTCGGGGCTGCTCGCGGCGAGCGCCGACATCGTCTGCTTCTGCGACTGCGACGCCTCGCTCGACCCCGGGCTGCTGGCGCCCTTCGTGGCTCAAGTGGCAGCAGACGAAGCCGATCTGGTCCTCGGCAGACGGCGCCCCGAGGGCCGGGGCGCCTGGCCGCCGCACGCCCGCGCCGGGAATCTGGCCCTCGCCCGAATGCTGCGCCGCCGCACCGGCCTCGGCCTGCGCGACCTGGGACCGATGCGCGCCGCGCGCCGCGAGGCCCTCCTGTCGCTCGCTCTCACCGACCGGCGCAGCGGGTACCCGCTGGAGATGGTGGTCCGCGCGGCGGACGCCGGTTGGCGGGTCGCCGAGCGCGACGTGCCGTATCTGCCGCGCGCGGGCAAGTCCAAGGTCACGGGCACCTGGCGCGGCACCTGGCACGCGGTGCGGGACATGCGGCGCGTCCTGGCCCAGGCGCCGCTGGAAGCGGCCCGATGAGCGCGACGGCCGCCGAGCGCACCCTGCTGGTCATCGCCAAGGAGCCGGCGCCCGGCCGGGTGAAGACCCGGCTGACCCCCGCCTTCACGCCGGAGCAGGCCGCCCTGCTGGCCCGCGCCTCGCTCTCCGACACGCTGCACGCGGTCCTGGCCACGCCCGCCGACCGGCACGTCCTCGTCCTCGCCGGCGCTCCCGGCGACTGGCTGCCCGACGGCTTCGACGTGCGGGCCCAGTGCGACGGCTCCCTCGACGTCCGCCTCGCGGCGGCCTTCGCGGCCTGCGCCGGGCCGACGCTGCTGATCGGCATGGACACCCCGCAGGTCACCCCCGCTCTCCTCGCCGCCGGGCTGGACTTCGCGGGGTGCGACGCCCGCTTCGGACCGGCCGCGGACGGCGGGTTCTGGGCGCTCGGCCTCCGGGAGCCCGACGCCGCGCTGCTGCGGGGCGTCCCCATGTCCCGTCCGGACACCGGCGCCCTCCAGCGGCGCCGGCTCGTCGCGGCGGGACTCGCGGTACGCGACCTGCCGACGCTGCGGGACGTCGACACCGCGGACGACGCCCAAGCCGTGGCCGCGCTGGCGCCGGACGGCCGCTTCGCCGCCGCGCACGCCGAGATGACCGGAGTCCGCGCGTGGTGAGCCCCGTCGAGGCCCCGCGGACGGGACTGGAGTGGCGGGCCGATCCGTACACCGCCGCCCTGCGCACCGGCCAGGGCCCCCTCTATCTGCGCCGCGGCGACGGCTGGCTGCTGCCCCTGGACGTCGAACGCTGGTGCGCGGCGCCGGACGCCGCGGACGCGACCGTGCTCGCCCGTTGCCAGGGCCCCGTCCTCGACGTCGGCTGCGGACCGGGCCGTCTGGTGACGGCGCTCACCGGACTCGGCGTCGCGGCGCTCGGCATCGACGTGAGCCTGGCGGCCGTGGACCGGACCCGGCGCGACGGCGGTGCGGCCCTGTGCCGGTCGGTCTTCGATCCGCTGCCGAACGAGGGCTGTTGGGGGACGGTCCTGCTGATGGACGGGAACATCGGCATCGGCGGAGACCCCGGAGCGCTCCTGCGGCGCGCCGGAGACCTCCTTGCCCCCGGCGGCCGGATCGTCGTCGAAGCCGCGGCCCAGGACGTCGACGAGCGGGTCGAGGTCCATGTCGACGACGGACGCGGGGCCCGCGGCGCCGTCTTCCCCTGGGCCCGGGTCGGCGCCCGCGCGCTTCTCTCGCACGCGGGCGCCCGGGGCTGGTCAGCCGTGGACCAATGGCAGTCCGGCGAGCGGCGGTTCCTTCACTTGCGCCGGCGCCGGCGTACACACCGGACGGCGATGAGCACACCCGTGCAGGCGGCCACGGCCGTAAGGAGCAGCAGCCAGTTGCGCAGGTAGTCCAGCGGCAGGACCGAGGGATTGGCCGTCGCCCCGGGGCGTGCCAGCACCGGCAGCGCGACGACGGTCAGACAGCCCGCGACGATCAGAGCGCCCCGCACCGCGCGCCGTGCGGGAAGCGCGGCGACCAGCAGCCCGACGCCCAGGACGAGGGGGGCGACCACGCCGTCGTGGAGCACGAGCGCCCCGACCAGCCACACCCCCACGTCCAGGGGATGCGGCACTCCGAGCACCAGCCACACACCGACGCCTGCCAGGGCCGCGCCCAACGCCCCGATCCCGTAGCGCAGCCATCCTAGGGAAGTCCCCATCACAGTGCCTCCAGTCTGCTGACCCATTTGGTCTGCCACACACCCGGACGGTTCGGCGCGATGATCCGCGCCGGGTAACCGTGGTCGGCGGAGAGCACCTGACCGTTCAGCCGCAGCGCCAGCAAGGTCAGCGGATCGCGCGCGTAACCGCGTCCCATCTCCATGACGCGGTAAGCCCCGCCACGCTCCAGCGACTCCACGCGCACCCGCGCGTCCGGCCCCGCCCCGGCGCGTTCCATCAGGTCCCGCACTCTCACCCCGGTCCAGTGCGCCGTCTTGCTCCAGCCCTCCACGCAGGCGATCGGCAACTCCACCTCGAACTGCGGCATTGCGCGCAACTCGTCCAGCGTGAGCGCGTACGGGCGGGGTCCCACGACGGTGAGCCGCCAGTCCGCTCCCACGGAGGTCACGCCGGCCGCCGCCGCCGTCTTGTTCACCGGCAGTCGCTGCGGCCCGTGGTCGGGATGGCGCGGCGCGAGCAGATCGAGCGTCTTGAGCGGGGTGAACGACTGCCCCACCGTGGTCACCGTCACCGCGCCCACCGCCACGGCGATCCACGCCAGCAGGGAGCGGCGGTCGGGCTCGTCCTCGGCCGGGAGCTTCAGGGTCCCCGGTGACCGCCGCCCCCAATGCGCCTGGATGTCGGGCAGCTTGACGGCGATGTGCAGCAGGAGCGCCCCCACGACCAGCCAGGCGACCGCGAAGTGCACCGGGACGAAGGAGAACGGCCACGGATACCACTGGACCGTGTTCAGCAGGCCGCTGAACAGCTCGAAGACCACGGCCGCCACCAGCAGTGCGATCGACAGCCGCTCCAGGGCGTGCCGCACCGAGCGCAGCGGCGGCCACAGGAACAGCCGCGGATACACGGTCCACAGCTTGGCCAGCAGCAGCGGGATCGCCGCGATGCCGCTCGCCACGTGCAGCCCCTGGCTGACGCGGTATCCCCACAGGGGGCGGCTCGGCAGCTCGTCGATCAGCCAGCCAGGCGGATGCTGGAGGCAGTGGCTGATCACGCCGGTGACGAAGCACACCGCGAGGGCCACGCCCAGCCACCGGCCGACCGACGTGGCGGTCCTGGCGTCATGGAGGCGGCCCGAGAAGGACGGCGGCCGCAACGCGGGGCGGGGAGGCAAGCGCAGTCTCATGCCTCCATCAGACTCCTCGCGGGCCGCGTATCGGCGCTGCGGCTCCTTACGAAACACGGACGCCAGGCGGCGTCGGCCGTCCGGAACCGCAGACCACTGCGAGGGTGAGGGAGTGACCGAACTCCGCACCGCGCTCCACCCCGGCGCGACCGGCCGGACCCGGCCGTCGGCCTGGCCCCGGACCCTGCTCACCGCCGCTCTCCTGGCCGCCCTGACCACCGTCCTGGTGTGCACCGTCCGCTACGACGGCTACTACACCGACGCCGCGGGGCTCTCCCTGTGGTACGCGGCCAGTTGGGCGCTCTTCGCCGCGGCAGCCTGGGCGGTGCGCGCGGTCCCCGCCCGCCGGGCGGTCGTCCTCCTCCTCGCGGGTGCGGCGGCCGTCGCGGCGACGGGCCTGGTCGCGGCCCCGCGGACCAGCAGCGACGCCTACCGCTACGCCTGGGACGGCAGGGTGCAGGCCGCGGGCGTCTCCCCGTACGACTACCCGCCCCAGGCCCCCGAACTGGAGCGCCTGCGCGACGGCTGGCTCTTCCCCGCAGGCGCCGGCTGCGCCCAGCCCGAGCACGCCCTCATCCCGTCCAGCGGAACGACGCGCCACTGCACTCTCATCAACCGCCCCGCGGTGCACACGATCTACCCGCCGGCAGCCGAGTCCTACTTCTACGGAGTCGATCTCCTCTCTCCGGCCGGCGCCCGGCTGAAGCCCCTCCAGATCGGCGGCGCGGCGCTGTCCGTGGCCGTGACGGGTGTGCTCACGCTGATCCTGCGCCGCCGCGGCGACCCACGGACGGCCGCCTACTGGGCCTGGTGCCCGGCCGTCCCCGTGGAGGCGGTGAACAACGCCCACGTCGACACCCTCGGCGTCTTGTTCGCCGTGGCCGGCCTCGGCCTGGTCGCACAGCGGCGCCGGCTGTCCGGAGGCGCCCTCCTGGGGGCGGCCGTCGCCGCCAAGCTGATGCCCGCCGTCGTGCTCCCCGGCGCCCTGTCCGGGGTGCGGCGCGTCCGCGACGCCGCGTCCGTGCTGCTGCCCGCCACGGCGGTGGTGCTGCTCACCTACCTGCCGTACGCACTCGTGTCCAAGGGCTCCGTCTTCGGCTACCTGAGCGGCTACGTCCAGGAGGAGGGCTACGACGACGCGTCCGCCCGCAACCGTTACGCGCTGCTGCGGCTGGTGCTGCCCGACGCCTGGGCGCTGCCCGCGCTGATCGTCCTCATGGCCGCGGTCTGCGCCCACGTCCTGCGGCGGGGCGACCCCGCACGCCCCTGGAGCGGCGCCCTGCTGGTCACCGGGACGGCGTTCCTGCTCCTGACCCCCGGCTACTCCTGGTACGCCCTGCTCCTGATCGGACTCGTCGCACTGGACGGCCGCTGGGAATGGCTCGGCGTCGCGGCGGCGGGAGCGGCCGGATACGTCACCAGCCGGGCCTTCGACCATCCGAACGCGGTGGGAACGACCGCCTACGCGGTGGCGGCGGCGATGGTGGCAGTCGGCTGGACGATCCGGCGCCGCAGGACTCTTCCCGCGTCCGGGACGACACCGCAACCCCCGCTGCCTGCTGTGGATCGCGACGTCCGCACCGGCGAGCAGAAAGGCCCCCGTGCCCCGGCGGCGGGGGAGAGGGAGGTCAGCTCTGCCGGCCGCCGCTCAGAGCGGCCACCGCGTCCCGGGCGGCCCTGATGGCGCCCTTGTTGATCTCGTCCGTGCTCGGCGCCTTCTTCGTCTCGAAGTCGCTGCCGTTGTAGGTGACGACCACCAGCGCGTTGGCGGCCCGCACCACCACCGTGCCCTCCCGCGTCTGCTGCTTGTCCTGCGTGCTCAGCCCGACGAAGGAGTACCCCGCGTCGCCCAGCCCGGGGACCGCGCCGCCGCCGCTCTTCTCCGCCGTCCGCTGCGCGTACGCCTTCTGCGCCGCCGCGTCCGACTGCGTCACCTCGAACGACACGTCCAGCCAGCGGTAGTCGTAGCCCTTGAGAGCGTTCCACGAACAGGTGCGGCGCACCTTGGCGTCCGTCGACGGTATCTCCTTGCCCGCCGTCTTCGCGCCCGGCACCAGCGAGGTGATCGTCTTCTGCGCGACGGCCGTGCACGGCGCGGGGGAGGACGTGTACGCCTTGGACGCGGCGGGCGCGGACGGCGCGGCGGTCGCCCCGTTCCCGCCCGCGCCGGAGCTGTGGGCCTGCCGCCCGCCGGAGCCGGCCCCGGCGGCGGGCGAGGCGGCGAACGGTCCGGACGTCAACGCCCAGCCCGCACAGGCGAGTACGACGACCGGGCTCAGCCGCGCGGTGAGCGCGAGCGGCAAGGAGAGTTCACGCACGGCGCACTTCTCGTGTGGGGGACGCTGCGGACGCCGTCCGCAGAGGGACGGGACGACAGTTTCACACGACTGCCGACACGGCGGAAGTGCCAACTCGCTCTGTGCCCGCGCGGTCACGGCGCCTCACCGCCTTCGCCGCCGCGCCCGGCGCCTCACCGCTCCCGCCGCCGCGCCCGGCGCCCGCGCAGCGCCTGGACGAGCACGGGCAGCAGGGAGAGCACGACGACGAGCGCGATCAGCGGCAGCAGATAGGCGTCGATGTGCGGGACCGAGGCGCCCAGGGCGTATCCGGCCAGCACCAGCGTCTGCGACCAGAGCACGCCGCCGACGCTCTGCCAGAGAGCGAAGGTCCGCGCGGGCACGCCGAGCGCGCCGGCCGCCGGATGCAGGACCGTGCGCAGCAGCGGGACGAAGCGGCCGAGGACCAGGGCCTTGCCGTAGCCGTAGCGGGCCAGCAGCCGCTCGGCCCGCGCGACGGCCCGCTTCACCCGCGGACCGGCACGGCGGTTCAGCAGCGCCCGGCCGCCGTGCCGCCCGATCAGGTAGCCCACCTGGCCGCCCGCCACGGCCCCGACGGCCGCGCACAGCATCACCTGCCACAACTGGAGCCGCGGCGCGTCATGGGCGCCGCCCGCGCACAGCACTCCGGCGGGGACCAGCAGCGTGTCGCCCGGCAGGAAGAAGCCGACCACCAGCAGCCCCGACTCCGCGAAGATCGCCGCGAGCACTCCGAGCGCGCCGAAAGCGGCCAGCACCGAGGCGCTGTCCGTCGGGTCGACGGCGATCACTTCTGGCCACCTCCCGCCACATCCCGCGCCTCCCGGCCGCCTGGCCACGCCGTCGCCGCGCCGCGCCGTCGTACCGGCACGCCGTCGTCGGGTCACCGCTCCCGTCCAGGATCTCGCGGCGCCGCCCACGGCGCCCGTCGCCGCTCGCAGCCCCGCGCCCGCAGGGGCGGCGGGAGTCCGACGGCGGAAGCCGGACCGCGCGCCGCGCCGGAACGACCGAGCGCGAGACCGGGAGGGCCCCGCGACCTCCAGGAGCCGCGTCCCGCCGGGGCGCGGCGCCTGAAGGTCGCGTCAGGCGGTTCCGCGAGGGGTCGGCGGGCCGGGGCCGGACGGTTGGCCGGTTATGATCCGCCGCCCCGGGCGGACTCGCTACGGTGGGGGAGACGCGCGATCGACGAAGAGGACGCAAGGGGAACAGACCATGGCCGATGCGCCGGACGGAGCGGCGCACTGGGAGCGCCGCGTGCAGGTGCGCCTGGCCCGGGGGGAGGCGGCCGCTCTCGGCGAACTCTACGACCGGCACGCCCGCCTGGTGCACGCCATCGCGGCGCGCCTGATCGGCGAGGAGAAAGCGGCCACCTCGGTCATGACCGAGGTGTTCACCCGCTTATGGCAGCATCCAGAGGCGTTCGACCCACGACGCCAACGCCTGAGGACGTGGCTGGCCATGGAGACCTGTGAGCGCGCCGCCGAGCGCGTGAAGGCCGACGACGCGGCCGCGACGGCGCCTCCGCAGCGCTTATCCGCCCCCGAGCAGGCGAGCGGGCGGCGGGCAGCCTACGGGCGCCCGGAGGAGACGGCGGCGGACGAGGCGCTCGGCGCGCTGGGCTCCCGCGTGCGCGCCGCCCTGCACCTCGTGCGCCATGGCGACCGGGACTACCGTCAGGCCGCCGGCGAACTGGGCATGACGGAGGAGGAGATCCTCCGCTGCCTGCTCCAGGGGCTCCAGTCCGTGGCCGACGCCACCGGTACGGGCCCGGAGGGCGGGCACGGCGCTCGAACCGCCGAGGCCGCCGAGCCCGCTGAGAGCACGGAGGAAGCGGAGGACGTGGAGGACGTGGAGGTCAGGGAATGAGCAGCGACTCCAACGATCACTTGCGTCGTCAGCGCATGCTCGGCGCCTGGGCCCTCGACGCGTGCTCGGCCGAGGAGCGGCGGCAGGTCGACACCCACCTCGCCGTCTGCGCGGAGTGCGCCGCGGAGGCGGCACGGCTGCGCTCCGCCGTGGACCTGCTGCACCCGCACATGGACCTGGACCTCGCCCCGACGCTGCGCGCGGAGGTGCTCGGCGCCTGCCTCGGCGCCCGCGCCCCGGAGGTCTCCGTACCGGACTACGCGCAGCCCTACGACGCCGAGACGGCCCGGCTGGACGCGCTTCTCGCGGATCTGAGCGAGGACGAGTGGTCGACCGCCGTCCAACTGGAGTGGCTCGAGGAGGGCGACACCGCCACCCGCAGCGTCTCGGTGGCGGGTGTGGTCGGCCATCTGCTGGCCGTGGACGGCATGGTGGGGAAGTCGCTCGGGCTCCCCGACCCGTTGACGCCGTCCGAGGACGAGACGGGCGCCCCGCAGGATCGGACCGAGGCCCTGTGGAGGCAGTTGGGCTTCACCGCTGAGGACCGGCGGGCGGACTCCGCTGACGGCCCCGGCGCGTTGCGCGAGACATGGCGGGATCACGCGTACGAACTGATCCGCACCTGCTCGTTCGCCGGAGGCGGAGTGGCCGACATCGCCGTCCCGTACGGCGACGGCGGCGTGCTGCCGCTGCGGCTCGCGCTGCTCGACCGCGCCTTCGAGACGTGGATCCACGCCGCGGACATCGCCGCGGCGGTGGACTACCCGTACAACCCGCCGGTGCCGGAGCACCTGCGGATCCTGATCGCGGTCGCCGTGCAGATGCTCCCCTCCGTTCTCGCCGCCCGCAGGCAGGCGGGGCTCGCGTCTCCGCCGCTGCCGGTCGTGGAACCGGGCGCGTCGGCCCGCAGTCTGCGCCTCCAGATCGAGGGCGAGAGCGGAGGCGAGTGGTACGTGCCGCTGGACGGCGTCGAGGAGGCGGCCGGCCCCGACAACTGCGTGAGCCATGTGGTGCTGGACGAGGTGGAGTTCTGCCGTCTGGCGGCCGGCCACCTCACACCGCGTACGGTCGCCGCCGGACAGCGCGGCGACCCGACGGCGACGTTGGAGTTCCTTTACGCGGCGGCCTCCATGAGCCGCCTCTGAGACGGGCCGCCGTCGGGGCCGCCCCGCCCCGACAGGCGGGCGGTCCCCGCCTGCCGAGCGGTCCGCGGACGCCGCCTGCTCCCGCCCCGGTGAGGGACGGGAGCAGGCGGCGGAGTGCCGGGTGGGCCCGGCAGGAGACTTGAGGGATGACTCCCCGGTCTTCGCGGATCAGCTCGTGCGGCAGGTGAGGCTCGGCGTGCCGGCGCCGCCCGGCGCCGCTCCGAACCCGAACGAGGCCGAGGCGCCGGGGGCGATCACCCCGTTGTGGTCGGCGTTGGAGGCGGTCACCGTCTTGCCGGTCTGGGTGTAGGTCGCGTTCCACATCCCGGTCACGGTCTGCGCGCCCGACCAGGTCCAGGTGACCTGCCACCCCTTCGTCGGCGCGCTGCCGGTGTTGCTCACCGTGACGTCGGCGTTGAAGCCGCTGCCCCAGTCGCTGCTCACCTTGTACGCGGCCGTGCAGCCCGAGTCGCCGCCGCCCGAGCCCGCCGTCGTCGCGCTGACGGAGGCCGAGGCGGGAGAGGTGTTCCCGGCCGCGTCCCGCGCCCGCACCGTGTAGTCGTAGCGGGCGCCGGCGGTGAGGCCGGTGTCGGTGAACGACGTGCCGGTGCTCGAACCGGCCTTCGCCGCGCCCCGGTAGACGTCGTAGCCGGCCACGCCGGTGTCGTCGGTGGACGCCGTCCACGACAGGGACACCGAGGACGCGGTGGTCCCCGTCACCTTCAGCCCGGTCGGCGTCGAGGGGGCCTTGGTGTCCCCGCCTCCGCCGCCCGTCCCGCCCCCGGCGAACCCGGGCGCCTTGATACCGGCCAGGTAGCCGTCCTTGACGGTGTCCACGGTCTGCCAGTCGTCCTTGAGGATGCCGCCGGTGTCGCCGGAGTCCGGGTTCCAGGACCAGAACGTCCAGTTGAAGCTGTCGGCCCCGTAGGTCGAGGTGGGCCGCAGGTAGTCGACGAGGGCGGAGAGCCACTTCTGGTCGACCCCCGACTGGAGGGTGGTGCCGAACTCGCCGACCCACACCGGGGCGATGTTCTGTTTGAAGAGGTAGCCCCAGTACTTGTCCCAGACGGCCGGCATGTTGGCCGGGAACGACGGGTCGCTGAACCAGGGCTGCTGGGCGACGCTGGTGGCGTAGTCGTGCGCCGAGTACACCAGGCGGTTGGCCACGCTCAGCCGCACCGGCGCGGTGGCGACTCCGGAGAGGTTGCCGCCCCACCAGTCGCTCTGCCCGTTGACCGTCTGCACGCCCTCCACGAAGATCAGGAGGTTGGGGTTGACGGACAGCACGGCGTCACCGCCTCGCTCGGCCGCCAGGCGCCAGTCGGTGGCCTGGTCTCCGCAGCCCCAGCAGGCCGGGTCGTGCGGCTCGTTGTGCAGGTCGATGCCGACGACCGCGGTGTTGCCCAGGTAGCGGGTCGCCAGCGCCTTCAGGTCGTTGATCCAGGTCGACTCGGGGACCGCCGAGGTGTACCAGAGCGCCGACTGCGCGGAGGAGTCCGGGCGGTGGCGGTCGAGCACGATCTTCAGACCGATCGACCCCGCGTAACCGACGATCTTGTCCATGACCTGAAGCGACGTCAGGCCCTGGAGGTCGGTGTTGAGGCCGTTCGCGTACGTGATGCCGTTGGGCGTCGTGTTCTTGAAGATGTCGTCGCTGTAGGGCAGGCGGATCGTGTTGTACCCGAGCGACTTCATCTGGTCCATCATCGACTTGTAGTCGCGGGACCACAGGCCGTGCGTGACGTAGTTGGCGGTCTCGAAGCCGAACCAGTTGACGCCGGCCATCCGCACCGGCTGGTTCTGCGCGTCGAGGATCTGGCGGCCGCTGGTGTGCCAGTAGCCGCTGCCCGGCGCGGCGGCGGCCGCCGGGGACTGCCGCACGGGAGCAGCGGCCTGCGCGGGGACGGACGCGAGCGGGATCAGTGCGGCGGTGGCAGCCGTCAGCAGCGCGAGCAGCGCGCGTCTGAAGCGGCGTACGGGCGGATGAGGCATCTCAAGGTCCTCTCGGTCGCCGTCTGTGATGGGAGCGCTCCCATTTCGAGCCGTGGGGTTCCTCGGGGGCGCTCGGGGTGAAGGGAGGTCCGGGAGGGCGGCTTCCACCGGCCGATCCGGAGTGACGTATTCCGATTCGGCCGACTCGCCGGAGCCGGACTGCGCCCATGGAAGCCACCCCGCGTGCACACGTCAATAGGTCGCCCCGGGCGGCCTCGGCGCCTGCGCGAAGTTGGCGGGAAAGGCTCGGTGGACCCGCGCCCCGGCCGTGTCACGGTCGCGGACGGGACGCCTCCGCGTCGATCGCCTGGTCGGACGCCCGCCGCCGTCGGATCGCGGTTACCACGAGCGGGTGCCCGGGGCCCCCTTGAACGGGCCCTGGATCTCGCGCGTGATCCAGCCACCGTAGAAGTCGCCCTCCTGGGCGCGGACGGGTTCCCCGGCGACCGTGCAGCCGTCCACCCGCTCCGGATAGAAGGCGAAGTGCCCCGCGAGTGCCGCGTATCCGGAGCTGGGCTGCGCGTAGCTCCAGGCCGCCTGGGCGCGGACCTCGTCGTCGACGACCAGGTCCCAGTACCGCGCCTCGCCCTTCCACTCGCACCACGTCCGCCCGGGGGCGGGCCGCAGGAGATCGGTACGGACGTCGGCGGCGGGGACGTAGAACACCGGGGGATGGCTGGTCTCCAGCACCCGCAGCGCCCGGGTCGAGTCGGCGACCGCCTCGCCGCGGCACTCGACGCGGACCCGGCGGTCGTCCTGCCGCAGAGCGGGCGGCCGCGGGTAGTCCCAGACCGACTCCTGCGGCCGGGGCGCGGGACGGGTCATGTCCGCTCCTCCTTCTCCGGGAGCGTGCCGCTCGCGGTCAGCGGGCGCGGCTGCGCCATGACCCATCGGATCAGCCGGGCCGCCCCGGCGCCGAGCGGGCGCACGAGCAGCCGCTCGGCCCAGGCCGACCGGACGATGCGCAGTTCGTGGGACGCCCAGCGCGGCAGCAGGGACACCGCGTTGGACGCCAGGACGCTGTAGAAGGGCAGAGCGGCGAGCGGAACCGGCGGCTGGAGCAGCAGATACCGCGTGGTCTCCAGCGCGGCGGGAGTGCAGCGCAGCTCCGTGCGGTATCCGGCGAGGCAGGCGTGCAGTTCGCGCAGCGTCCGGGGCGCGTCGGGGACTCCCAGGGCCCGCGCCACCCGGGCCATGTCGGCCACGTAGTCGTCGCATTCCCGAGGGGTGAGGGGGTGGGCGCCGAACTCCTGGTGCGCGCTGAGGAAGCTCGCCGCCTCCGCGACGTGCACCCACAGCAGGAGGTGGGGGTCCGCCGCGCAGTAGCCCACGCCCTCGTCGGTGACCCCGGTGATGCGCGCGTGCACGGCGTTCAGCCGGTCGCAGGCCGACTGGGCGTTCTCGGCCGTGCCGTAGGTCGTCGTGGCCAGAAAGGTGCTGGTGCGCTGGAGGCGTCCCCACGGGTCTCCCCGGAACCCGGAATGGGCGGCCACCGCGGCCATGGCCACCGGATGCAGCGACTGGAGCAGGAGCGCGGACAGCCCGCCGATGAACATCGAGCTGTCGGCGTGCACACGGCGGATCGCGCTGTCGGGCGCGAACCAGCGGGGGCCGGGAGTGGAGTGGATCAGCATCCGGTTCCTCGGCCCGTCCGGGCCCGCGACGCGCGCGAACAGGGCGCCGCCGGTCCGGCGGCGCAGCGACGCCATCGCCTGCGTCGTGATGCCGGCCATCGCTCCTCCTCGCCGCATCGGCCAGCGCGGGACGCGTGCGCCGCCGCACAGGTGCTCCGCTACCAGGCTACGGCCCCGTGCCGGGGCGCGTCGGCCGGATCCCCGTTTCCGCACACGGGCGCGGGAGGAGTCCGAAGGGTCTCTTCGACTTCAGCGCCGAGGGAGGGGGCGTCTGCTGGCTGGGGCGCTTCCGTCCCCCGGGGGGGCCTCCGTCCCGGCGCGCTTCCCTCCTGGCGCGTCTTCGGCGCGGCGCGCTTCCGTGCCGGGGCGTCTCCGTCCCGGCGGGCTCCCGTCCCGAGGCGTCTCCGTCCCGGCGCGTCTTCGGCGCGGGCCGCCGGTCAGGGCGGCCGGCGGCGCGGCGGCGCGGCGGGGCCGAGCGTCGTGACCGGGTACGCGGGTCACACCGCGCCCTGCGCGTAGTTCCGCGGGTCACACCGCGCCCTGCGCGTAGTAGGGGCGGCACACGGCGCCGTCCCAGTCCGTGGCGACCTCGAAGAGGCGCGTGCCGTCGTCCGAGGGCAGGAGCGCCGAGCTGTAGTTGGGGCAGTAGTCGATCTGCTGCGACTGCACCGCCACCGGAGCCGCGACGGCGCGCCACGCCCCCTCGCCGCCTTCGTCGTTGACCCATACGGTCCTCCCCGAGCCATCGGCACGGGCGCCGTCGGCGTTCACCAGCTCCTGGCCGACCAGGAACAGCCGGCCTTGGGGCGAGCCCGCGAGCGGCGCCCAGGCGAGGGTGGGCGCGTGGCGGAAGTACTGCCCGTCCGGCGTCTCCGGGCGGATGCCCAGGGAGGCGGGGTCTCCCCAGTTCCAGCCGTCCGGCGAGGTGCGGTAGTGCACGACGCAGGCGTACTGCCCGCCGGGGGTGCAGATCTCGTACGTCATCACGTAGGCGCCGCTGGGCAGTTCGCGTACGACGGCCATGCCCGGCCGGTCGGAGGCGAGGGCGCTGGCCACCGTGTCGTGGTGGCCGGTCCAGTGGACGCCGTCGGCGGTGCGGGCGGCGACCAGCTTCTGGCTGTGCGCGGGGTCGGTCTCGTCCGAGTAGTGGGCCGCCAACTGCCCGTCGGCGGCGAGGGAGAACTCCGGTTCCCACAGGCCCTCGTCGTTCGACGAGGCGGCGACGGTGGAGAGGTAGCTCCAGGTCCGGCCGACGTCGTCGCTGCGGAACACCTGGAGCGACATGCGGCGGGGGGAGGCGTCCTGGCCGACGGACGCGGCCCACAGCAGCGTGCCCGCCGGAAGGTCGCCGACCGCCTGCGGAAGCTCGTACAGAGTCGAGCAGCACAGTCCCTCGCCGCCGGCCGCGTCCGGCGCGCGCACCCGGCCCACCTCGGCGAACGTCCGGCCGTCGTCGGTGGACTGCGAGATCACCCCGACGCCGTCACCGGCGTCGAAGGTCACCACGGAGGTGAGGATGACGCCGTCGGCGGCGCCGCTGTGCTCCAGGCGGATCGCGCGGGGGTAGAGCCCGTCCCCGCGCAGCGGTGTGCCGGTGGCGGCCTGCGCGCCGGAGACGGCGTTCAGCGTCAGCAGTCCGGCGACGAGCGCCGTCAGCGCCGCGAAGAGCGGGACCCGGCAGACGCGGCGCAGGAGTGGACGGAGGGGGCGGGTGGCGTGGCGTGTGCGCATCGAGGCTCCATGAGTGGGGGTGGCGCCGTGGTACGCGAAGAGGGCGGGCAGCGTGCCGCGTTGAGCCCGTGCACGCCGTCCGCCCCCCGTGGGACCGTCAGTTGACGGTCGTGTGGAACTGCGTGACCGCCAGGCCCGTCCCGTTCTGCCAGGGCTCGAACCCCGCCTGCACGCTGGTCAGATACCAGTTCGGGGTGGCCAGTCCGGCCGAGACGGCGCCGTTGACGAAGTCCTTGACGTTGAAGTTCAGCCCGGTCAGCGTCGAGGGGGAGACGTAGGAGATCACGTCGTTGGAGCCGTTGTTGCCCTTCCACACCTGCCAGGTCCGGCCGCCGATCTTGGTCGTGCCCGTGTTCGAGCCGACCGGCTGGATCGGGCCGACCTTGTTCAGCCAGATCATGATCTCGGTCTTGTTGACCCCGTCCTTCTTGGGGGTGGGGTCCAGCCAGATGTCGTACGCGGCGTCGAAGACGGCGCCGCTCACGTACCGGTACGAGATCTGGCTGGGGACGCTGCCGATCGAGCTGATCCGCTTGGGCAGGTTGGTGCCCGGCGAGCAGTTGGTGTAGTGGCAGCCGACGAAGATCGAGGGGTACGACTTCGGGGCGCCGTTGGTGGGCACGGAGCCGTCGGCCCGGGTGACCTGGAAGCCGTCGCCGGTCTGCTTCACGCACTGCGGCGAGCTGGTGCCCCAGGCGTTGTTCTGCACGACGTATTTGCCGGGGGTGGTCGTCGAGCCGAACTTGTCGCAGACCTGCGTGTCGGCGTGGGCGCTTCCCGTCGTGGCCACCGCGGCGGTGATCGCTCCGGCGGTCAGCATCAGAGCGGCCGCCAGCGGGCGGGCCCGGTGTGCGCGGTGGGAGGTGCCGTTCATGGAGTTCCTTCCGTTCGACTGCGTGTGGGGGAGGTCGATCGCGCGGAACGAGAGGCACGGAAATGGGAGCGCTCCCGTGCGCATCCCCAGCACGGTACGGAGGGGTCTGTTCCGTCACAAGGCGTCGTGCGGCAATGGCCTGAACGTGTCGCTCCGTGACGGACGTTGGGCGTGCGGGGCCGGTGAGTCGCACGCGGGGAGGGCTTCGCGGGCGGTGGACGGTGGGCGGTGGTGGCGGGTGGTGAACGATGGGTGTCGCACCGTGAGCCAGTCGCCAGTCGCCGGTCGCCGGTCGCCGGTCGCCGGTCGCCGGTCGGCCAGCGGGCGGTGGGCGGTGGGCCAGTCGGTCGGCGTCTGGGCCGCCGCTCCCGCGCCGTGGGCGGTCTGGGAACGGTCCGCTGCCTAAGCTGCTGCGGTGCACACCGTGGAACTGTTGCCCGACCCGGCGACCGAGGCGCGGGTGCGCCAGGTATGGCGGCGCCTCGCGCGCACCGGGCTGCCCAGCCTGGCCGCTCACCGCCACGCCACGAACCGGCCGCACCTGACCCTGGCGACGACGTCCGGGCTCCCGCCCGCCGTGCGCCGCGAACTGGCTGTAGCGCTCTCGGTCTTGCCGCTGCCGTTGAGACTCGACGGCACGATCCGGTTCACGGGCCGGACCGAGGCGCTGGCCTGGCGGGTCGTGCCCGACGCGGCCTTGGCGAGCCTGCACCGGCGGGTGTGGGAAGCGCTCGTCGCGCTGGGCGCGGAGGACGGCAACCCCCTGCACGAGCCGGGGACCTGGGTCCCGCACCTCACCCTCGGCCGCACCCGGTCCGGTGCGGCCGACTGGCCGGACGAACTGCTCCCGGCGGACCTGTCCGAGCCGTACGACGGCGCGTTCACCGCGGCCCGGAGCTATGACTCCGTGACGCGGACGGTCGAACCGCTGAGCCTGTGCTAGTGCTAGTGCTAGTGCTGGAGTGTCAGGCGGTGGCGGTCGCGGGGTCGCTCGTGCTGGGCGCGCCCGTCTCGACGTGCCCGGCGAAGCGCCGCAGGAACGCGGAGTCGGTGCTGGAGGTGACCGTGACGTCGTACCAGTGGTTGCCGGCGGCCACACCCCAGCCCTTGACCACGCGGGACGCACCGGGCTGCACGGTGTACGTGTAGTGCTGGGTCGGCGCGTAGGCGTCGGTGGCGGTGAAGGTGACCGCGGTACTGCCCGCGTTGGCGAACGTCAGGGTCACCTGTCCGGCCGCATTGTCGTGCCGGGCGGTGACCTCGGGGCCTACGGCGGAGTTGGCGCCGGCCTGACGGCGGAGGAACCCGTTGGGGCCGTACACGGAGAAGTCGTAGCGGGCGCCGGGCAGCGCCCAGCTATCGGTCAGGCTCTTGCCGGCCTCGACGGTGTAGGGCCAGGGGCCGTCGGTGCGGGTGGCCGAGGTGACGTGGAAGGCGGCCCCGGCGGCGCCGAGGCCGGCGAAGGTGAACTGCATCCGGCCGCTGACCGCCTTCGTGTCCACGGCCAGGTCGTAGGGCAGCGGTCGTGCGCTCCGCGTGCCGCGCTCCTGCTTGGGCAGCGTGCCGCCGGTCGGCGGCACGGGCACGTAGTCGCCGGGGTTGGAGTGGTTCGGCGGTGCGTAGCCGCTGGTGTCGGGCAGGCCGGGAGCGGCGGCGTCGCCCCGGGAGAAGTCGAAGGCCGACGTGAGGTCCCCGCACACCGCGCGGCGCCAGGGCGAGACGTTGGGGTTGTGCACGTGGAAGCGCTTCTCGATGAACTGCACGATGGAGGTGTGGTCGAAGGTCTGCGAACAGACCCAACCGCCGGTGCTCCACGGGGAGATGACGAGCATGGGCACGCGCGGGCCGAGTCCGTAGGGTCCGGCGCCGTACGCGGAGGACCCGCCGTAGAGATCCTGCGTCACGTCGGCGGTGGACAGGCCGCGGGCGGCGGAGGCGGGCGGGAACGGCGGCACGACGTGGTCGAAGAAGCCGTCGTTCTCGTCGTAGGTCAGCAGCAGGACGGTGCGGCTCCACACGTCCGGGTTGGAGGTGAGCGCGTCCAGCACCTGCGAGATGTACCAGGCACCGTAGTTGGCGGGCCAGTTGGGGTGCTCGCAGAAGGCCTCGGGCGCGGCGATCCAGGAGACCTGGGGCAGCGCGCCGGCGGTCACGTCGGCCCGCAGCCGGTCGAAGTAGCCGTCGCCGCCCGCCGCGTGGGTCCCGGTGCGGGCACGGTCGTAGAGCGGGTCGCCGGCCTTGGCGTTGCGGTACTGGTCGAAGTACAGCAGCGAGTTGTCGCCGTAGTTGCCGATGAACGCGTCGCTGGTCCATCCCCAACCGCCCGCGGCGTCCAGCCCGGTGCCGATGTCCTGGTAGACCTTCCAGGTGACGCCCGCCTGTTGGAGGATCTCCGGGAACGTGGTCCAGGAATAGCCGGTCTCCTCGTTGCCGAGCACCGGTCCGCCGCCCTTGCCGTCGTTCCCCGCGTAGCCGGTGTACATGTAGTAGCGGTTGGGGTCGGTGGAGCTGAGCATCGAGCAGTGGTACGCGTCGCACACGGTGAACGCGTCCGCGAGCGCGTAGTGGTAGGGGATGTCGGCGCGCGTCAGATAGGCCATCGAGGTCGTCGACTTGGCGGGGATCCACTTGTCGTAGGCGCCGCCGTCGAACGCCGCGTGCGTGCCCGACCAGCTATGGTCGAGATCCTGGATGAACTGCATGCCGAGGTTGTCGGCCTTCGGCCGGAAGGGCGGCGTCTCGTGCCCCGAGGCGTCCGCCTGGTGGAAGACGCTCTTGCCGGAGGGCAGCACGAGCGGGCGCGGGTCGCCGAAGCCGTGGACGCCCCGCAGCGTGCCGAAGTAGTGGTCGAAGGAGCGGTTCTCCTGCATCAGGACGACGATGTGCTCGACGTCGGCGAGAGTGCCGGTGCCCGCGGCGGGAGCGATCGACGCGGCGCGGGCGATTCCGGCGGACAGGCTCGTGGCGGCCGCGGTTCCCGCGGCGATCTGCAGAAACCTGCGGCGGCTGACATCGGGCACGGAGAATTCCCCTTGAGTTCATGCGCAATTCCCGCACGGGGAATCATCGGGCGTTTCTTCGCGAAGGAGCGGAAAGGGCAGTTGATCGCGGAGCGGAGAACGCGGAGCGGGGAACTCTGTCGCACGCCGTCGTCGCCTCTCGCTCTCACGGCGAACCGGCGCGGCAAGCACGGCGCACGAGGGTGGGAGGAAGCAGGCGGGCGCGGATCAGTGCAGCGCACCCCGGCTGTAGGTGTCAATGGCCCCGCGGCAAGCGTCGCGTTCCCTTCGGCTGGCGTTCCACCGTCGGACGGATACTGCTTCCTGTCCGAAAACCGTGGACGGGCGCCATCGCGCTCTCTCACCAAGGCGTCCGCTGCGGCGAACGCCCCCTGGCCCTCGCGATCTGAACGCGCGTGGATCCTCCCGTCACCTTCGCCAGAACAGGTGATGCGTCACGCCGCTCGGGCTGGGCACGACCTCCAGATGGAACCGGTCGAGCAACTCGTCGGGGGACTCCCACAGCCGCAGTCCGGACCCGAGCTTCACCGGCGAGACCGCCACATGAAGGGTGTCGACGAGGCCGGCGTCGAGGAACTGCCGGACGACGGCGACCCCGCCGCCCAGCCGGACGTCCTTGCCCTGCGCCGCCTCCCGCGCCCGGTCGAGGACCGTGGCCGGGTCGCCGTCGACGAAATGGAACGTGGTGTCGGAGAGCGTGAACGACGGACGCTTGTGGTGAGTCATCACGAACACCGGTGTGTGGAGCGGGGGTTCCTCACCCCACCAGCCGCGCCACTCGTGGTTCTGCCAGGGCCCGCGCTGGGGCCCGAACATGTTGCGGCCCATGATCTCGGCGCCGACATTGCGTGCGAAGTCCCGCGTGAAGTAGTCGTCCAGGCCCCGGCTGCCGCCCGGCGCCGTGCGCATGGGCCAGCTCGCCGTCTCTCCGGCCCACCCGAACAGCCTTTCGGGATCGTCGTGCCCGAACGGCCGATCGAGAGTCTGGTCCTCACCGGCGGCGATTCCGTCGCTTGAGACGTTGAAGTTCATGAGTCGCAGCAGTTGGTCCACGTGTTCTCTCCTCAAGGTCGTGTCGCGTCTGCGTGGGGCGATGCGCCGCACACCATGACGTCGAACGGGACCCGGCCGGATCGACACCTGCCCGCGACTTTTTGCCAAGACGTGTCGGCGCACGGGGAGCGGGTTCCGCGAAGGGAGGCTGTCGACGGGCCTCTGGGCGGGTGGACAGGAGGGAGCCCCGGCTGGCGGGTGGAGAGGAGAGAGCCCCGGCTGGCCGGGTGGAGAGGAGGGAGCCCCGGCGCGAACTCCCCGGATTCCCCCCAGGACCGGTCCCGAGCGCCTATCATCCGGGCCGATGCACCACAGCAGCGAGGTGAGAGACCCTGTGTTCACGACCCGCCCCACCCTCCAGGGCACCTTCGGCATGGTGTCCTCCACGCACTGGCTCGCCTCACAGTCGGCGATGGCCGTGCTGGAGGACGGCGGCAACGCCTACGACGCCGCCGTGGCAGGGGCGTTCGTGCTGCACGTGGTGGAGCCGCATCTCAACGGCCCGGCCGGCGAGGCGCCGATCCTGCTCGCCCCCGCGGGCGACGAGGTGCGGGTGCTGTGCGGCCAGGGCGTGGCGCCGGCCGGAGCGAGCGTCGCGCACTACACGGGACTCGGGCTGGACATGGTCCCCGGCACCGGACCGCTCGCCGCGGCCGTCCCCGGCGCCTTCGACGCCTGGATGCTCCTCCTGCGCGATCACGGCACTCTCGGCCTCGCCGACGTCCTGAAGTACGCCATCGGGTACGCCGAGCACGGGCACCCGCCGGTGGAGGCGGTCGGCGCGACCGTCGAGACCGTGCGGCGGCTGTTCGAGACCGAGTGGACCTCCTCGGCCGAGGTCTACCTCCCCGGCGGCCGCCCGCCCCGCCCCGGACGGCTGCTGCGCAACCCCGCGCTCGCCGCGGCCTGGAAGCGGCTGCTCGCCGAGACCGCGGGCGCCGGGGACCGTGAGGCGCGCATCGAGGCCGCCCGCCGCGTGTGGCGCTCGGGGTTCATCGCCGAGGCGCTGGTCCGGCAGGCAGATCAGCCCACCCTGGACGTCAGCGGCGAGCGCCACCGCGGCACGCTCACCGCCGACGACCTCGCCGCCTGGTCCGCGACCTATGAGAGCCCGGCGACCTACGACTGGAACGGCTGGACCCTGTGCAAGGCGGGCCCCTGGAGCCAAGGACCCGTCCTGCTCCAGCAACTCGCCCTGCTGCCCACCCAGTTGCCCACCCCTGGATCGGCCGACTACCTCCATCTGCTGATCGAGGGCTGCAAACTCGCCATGGCCGACCGGGAAGCCTGGTACGGGGACGCCGCGGACGTCCCCCTCGCCGAGCTGCTGTCGGACCAGTACAACGCCGAACGGCGTCAACTCATCGGCCCCACCGCCTCCTACGACCTACGGCCCGGCAGCCCCGGCGGCCGCGCCCCCAGGTTGAGCGCGCTCAACCACCAGACCGCCGCCCCGGACGCGGGCGTGTTCGACGCCCTCGGAGTGGGCGAGCCGACGGTCGCCACGTCGCCGGCCTCGCCGGTCCCGGGCGAACCCGAGGTCGCCGCCGACGGCGGCGTCCGCGGCGACACCTGCCATCTCGACGTCGTCGACCGCTGGGGCAACATGGTCGCCGCCACGCCCAGCGGGGGCTGGCTCCAGTCCAACCCCGTCGTGCCCGAACTGGGCTTCCCGCTCGGCACCCGGCTCCAGATGACCTGGCTGGAGGAGGGACTGCCCAACTCACTGACGCCCGGCCGCCGCCCGCGGACCACCCTCACCCCGTCGATCGCCCTGCGCGACGGCGAGGCCGTGCTGGCCTTCGGCACGCCCGGCGGCGACCAGCAGGACCAGTGGCAGCTTCACTTCTTCCTGGCCCTCGTGCTGCGCCCCGCCGTGCGCGGCGGCCTCGACCTCCAGGGCGCCATCGACGCCCCGAACTGGCACAACGACTCCTTCCCCGGGTCCTTCTACCCGCGCGGGACGCGTCCCGGCAGCGTCACCGTGGAGGCCCGCACGGACCCGGAGACCGTCGCGGAGCTGCGCCGCCGCGGCCACGACGTCACCGTGGGCGGCCCCTGGTCGGAGGGCCGGATGTGCGCGGTGGCCCGGGACCCGCGGACCGGAATCCTGTCGGCGGGCGCGAACCCCCGGGGAATGCAGGGGTACGCGGTCGGACGGTGAGGGCAGGGCGCCTTGAGAGCAGCGGGTGAGAGCAGCGGGTGAGAGCAGGAGGGTGAGAGCACGGAGATGAGAGCACGGAGGTGAGAGCAGGGGGTGAGAGCCACCGCCGCCCGCGCCTGCGCACCGGCGCAGCCGCCCGCCCCGGCGACGCGTGTTCATCCCGATTCCACCGCACATACACCGGCCGGGAGGGGATTGTCAGTGGTGCGTGGTCTCATGGAGGCATGATCGAAGAGACGGAAACCATCGAGGAGTTTCTCGCACGCCGCTCGGCCGACGTGGAGGAGGCGGTCCGCAAGGCCGCCGCGGCCGAGATCATGCCCCGCTTCCGGCGGCTCGCCGAGCACGAGGTCGACCAGAAGTCAGGGCCGCACGACCTGGTGACCGACGCCGACCGCCTGACCGAGCGGTATCTCACCGAAGCCCTCGGAGCCCTGCTGCCCGGCTCCGTGGTGGTCGGCGAGGAGGCGGTGCACGCCGACCCCGCCGTCTACGAGGCGATACGCGGCGACGCCCCGGTCTGGATCGTCGACCCCGTCGACGGCACCCGGCAGTTCGTGCACGGCGACCCCGGCTTCTGCACCCTGGTCGCCCTGGCTCGCCGCGGAGTCGTGCTGGCCTCCTGGACCTACGCCCCGGCCCGCGACCAGCTCGCCACCGCGATACGCGGCGCGGGCGCCCGCCTGGACGGCCGTCCGCTGCGCTGCGGCACGCCCGACCCGGACCGCCCGCTGCGGGTGGCCACCTCCCACCCCGACTACACGACCAAGGAGCAGAAGCACGCCCTGCTGGGCCTGTGGACCGACGGCGTCGAGCCGCGCCCCTGCGGCGCTGCGGGCCTGGAGTACCTGGCCATAGCCCAGGGAGAGCTGGACGCCACCGCCTTCTGCTGGGAAGCGGCCTGGGACCACGCGGCGGGTCTGCTGCTGGTCGAGGAGGCGGGCGGCGCCCATCTGACGAGGTCCGGCGAGCCGTTCCGCGTCACCGGGGGCAACGCCCTGCCGTTCACGGCGGCCCGCGACGCGGCGACCGCGCGCCGGGTGCGAGGGCTGCTGACGGAACGGGCGTGAGCCCCGGCTCCGGGCCTCGCCTCGGCTGCCTGGCCTCGCGCCGGCTTCGAGCCTCGTCCCGGCTTCGGGGCTCGCGTCCGCTTCGAGCCGCGCCCCGGGTTCGGGCGGCGCCCCTGCTCTGGGCCTCGCCTCGGCTTCGAACCTCGTCCCGGCTCTGGGCCTCGCCTCGGCTTCGGGCCTTGCCCAGGTTTCAGGCTTCGGGCCTCGCCTCGGCTTCGGGCCGCGCCCCGGTTTGGCGACCCTCGTCCCCGCCCAGGGGCGGTGCTGACCCCGGGTTCCGGCCCGGCCCCAGGCCCCTGTCTCGTCGCCGCCCTGCTCCGAGAGCTGCCCTGACTTCGGGGGCCTTGTCGGCCCGGTATTCGGGGGGCCGCGTCGGCCCGGTAGCGGGCAGCTCGGCTCTGCGGCTCTTCGCCCGGCGTGTCGGGGGCACGGCATATGCTGATCGCGAGTGGCCATCGGCTGACGAAGGAGTCCGAAGGTGCCGTCGATGCTCGATGCAGTCGTGGTGGGTGCGGGGCCGAACGGACTGACCGCTGCCGTGGAGCTGGCTCGCCGGGGCTTCTCCACCGCCGTCTTCGAGGCACGCGGCACCGTCGGCGGCGGCGCGCGCACCGAGGAACTGACGCTGCCCGGCTTCCGGCACGACCCCTGCTCGGCCGCGCACCCTCTGGGCGTGAACTCGCCCGCGTTCCGCGCCCTGCCCCTGGAGTCCTACGGACTGCGGTGGCTGCACCCCGAGCTGCCCATGGCCCACCCCTTCACCGACGGCACGGCGGCGGTGCTGGCCCGCTCTGTCGCCGAGACCGCGGCCTCCTTCGGGCCGCGCGACGCGGGCGCGTACCGCAGGCTGGTCGCGCCCTTCCTGCCCCGGTGGGACGCGCTGGTGCGGGACTTCATGTCGCTGCCGCTCAGCGCGCTGCCCCAGGACCCGGTCACCCTCGCCCGCTTCGGCCTGGCGGGGCTGCCGCCCTCGACCTGGCTCATGCGCCGCTTCCATGACGAGCGGGCCAAGGCCCTCTTCGCGGGCCTCGTCGCCCACGTCATGGCCCCTCTCGGCGGTGTGGCCACCGGAGCCGTCGGACTGGTCTTCGCCCTGGCCGCGCACGCCCGGGGCTGGCCCGTGGCCCGCGGCGGCTCCCAGGCGATCTCCGACGCCCTCGCCGGGTACCTGAAGGATCTCGGCGGCGCCGTGCACACCGACTACGAGGTCAAGCGGCTGGACGATCTGCCGCCCGCCCGCGCGTACGTCTTCGACACGTCGCCCACCGCCCTGGCCCGCATCGCCGGTCTCGGCCGCTACTGCGACGGCTACCGGTACGGCCCGGGGGTCTTCAAGATCGATTACGCGCTGGACGGCCCGGTGCCGTGGACCGCCCCCGAGGCCCGCGCCGCGGGCACCGTGCAGGTCGGCGCGAGCCGGGCCGAGATCGGCGCCGCCCTGCGGGCCGCGTCCCGCGAGGACCGCGCCCCCGACAGGCCGTTCATGATCACCGTCCAGCCCAGCGTGGTCGACCCCACTCGCGCTCCCGAGGGCAAGCACGTCTTCTGGGCCTACGGCCATGTGCCGAGCGGCTGGAAGGGCGACCTCACCGACGCCATGGAGCGCCAACTGGAACGGTTCGCCCCGGGCTTCCGCGACCGCGTGCTGGCCCGCGCCGTCGCCGGACCCGCCGAAGTGGCCGCCCACAACGCCAACTACGTCGGCGGCGACATCGCCTGCGGCGCGGTCTCCGGGCTCCAGACCCTGCTGCGCCCCCGACCGACCCTGTTCCCGTACCACACCCCTCACCCGGCCGTCTTCATCTGCTCGTCGGCGACGCCGCCCGGCCCCGGCGTGCACGGCATGTCGGGGCACAACGCGGCGAAGGCCGTCTGGAGGAGGCTGCGACAGACATGAGTCCCGCCATCACGCTCGTCCAGGGCGACATCTCCCGGCAGCACGCCGACGCGATCGTCAACGCCGCCAACTCCTCCCTGCTCGGCGGCGGGGGAGTGGACGGCGCGATCCACCGCCGCGGCGGCCCCGCGATCCTTGAGGAGTGCCGGGCCCTGCGCGCCTCCCGGTACGGCCGGGGCCTGCCCACCGGACAGGCCGTGGCCACCACGGCGGGCGAGCTGGACGCCCAGTGGGTGATCCACACGGTGGGCCCGGTGTTCGGGAGTTCACCCGGTGACCCCTCGCTGCTGGCGTCCTGCTACCGCACATCGTTGCGCGTCGCCGATGAACTCGGTGCGCGGACCGTCGCGTTCCCGGCGATCTCGGCCGGCGCATACCGGTGGCCGCTGGACGACGCGGCGCGCATCGCGGTGGCGGCGGTGCGGAGCGCCGACACGGCCGTCGAGGAAGTCAGGTTCGTCCTCTTCGACTCAACGGCCTACGAGGCGTTCGCCGCGGAAGCCGGCTGACCGCCGGCCGGCGCTGAAACTCCTGCCTGACCCGGGGCCCGGCCCTGAGATCCGTGTGCGGCACGACCCCTTGTCACCCTTGAGACATGTGCGCCGGGCGGAGACCGGTTCCGCGCCCGCCGAAGAGGTCGTCGTGCGCGGCAGCGTCTCGCCGCTCGCCCCCATGAGGCCGACCCCCGCCAGAGCGACCTGCCGGGTGCACTCGGGGGACTCAAGGTCGTAGCAGACCATGACCACCACCCCGTCCCATCCGGACGGCGTCTCGACGACCGGCGGCAGCACGGCGCCGGGGGTGTGCTCAGACGGCGAAGGCGACGTACGCGCCGAGAGTCAGGCTGGAGAAGGTGATGAGCTGGCGGGGCTTGAGGCAGGTGAAGGCTACGTGCATGCCGATGCCCGCGGCGACCGCGTACGGCATCGTCTGCGGAATGAGGAGCGCGGGCGGCAGCGCCGTCTCCGCCGCGATGACGCAGCCCGAAACCGTACGCCAGAGGCGGACGTCCCGGTCGGTGAGGTTGCCCGCGTGGCGGCGGACGACGCCGGGGACGGCGAACTGGCGCCGGTGGGGTAGCTGTTCCCTGATCTGGCTGTAGGTGTGGACCCACTGGGCGAGATAGAGCCCGCTGTGGAACTGGGGAGAGCGGAGTTTCTGCCAGGCGCTGTTCCAGTAGACGTCGGTCGTGATCAGCACGAGGAGGCACTGCGCCCAGGTGTTCGCCGTGCTCAGGCCGTGCTCGATGTGCGGGCCGTGGCCGAGGTCTCCGGCGAGCAGGAGGCAAGTGCCGGTCAGCAGGGTGTAGCGGACGGCGTTGGGGCTCTTGAGATACAGCAGCTCCATCGCGGCGCCGGCCAGGACCACCAGCAGCGAGAGCCGAGGCGCAGGGCCGAGCGCCAGGGCGCTGGCGGCGACCGTGCGGATGATCAGCGCGGGCCGGTAGGCGCCGACCAGGAGGCGGGCCCTGGCGGGGCCGAAACGCTGCTCGGCGAGGCGGGCGCTGAGCGAGCCGGGGTCGAGACGGTCCCAGCCGCCCTGGCCGAAGGCAAGGGCGAATCGCGCGGTGAGCACGATGCCGAAGATGATCCTGAACCACTGGAGGTGGCCGGGGTCGGTGGGGCGGGTGAAGCCGGAGGCGAGGGCGTCAAAGAACCACACGGCTGCCCCGTACTTCCACGGTCTGCTCACCGCGGGCGGACAGGACGCGGCCGTAGCCGTCGATCCGGTCGTACCGGCCGCTTGCGGTGAGGTGGTCGAGGATCGTCTGGAGCTGGGAGGGGCCGAGGATGAAGGAGCCCGGGGAGAGGTGCTCGTAGACGTTCACGGGCTCGGTGCGGCCGTCCTTGGCGCCGACGAGCGTGATGATCGTGAAGGTGGCCCGGCAGAACATCTTCCAGCGCAGCCAGCGGCCGGGCAGGGGAGTGAAGCCGGTGATCATCCACGCCACCAGGCCGAAGGTGACGGCGATCTGGACGGCGGACAGCACGGATGCGTGCATGGGAGGGAACCTCCGGGTGGGGAGGGTGAAGGCGATGGCGGTTCGCCCCGAAACCGGGGCGCCGGGGGTCAGCGCTCGGGCTTGGTGGGCCGCTGCATCAGCGCGGCTGCGGCCTCGTCGAGGGTGACTTTCTCGTGCAGCAGTGCGGAGACGACGTCCGTGATCGGCATTTCGACGTCGTGGGCGCGGGCCAAGTCGAGGATCGCCTCGGCGGACTTGACGCCCTCCGTGGTCTGCCGGGTGGCTGCCGTGGCCTCCTCGACGCTCATCCCCTGGCCGAGGTGGGCGCCGAAGGTGCGGTTGCGGGAGAGCGGGGAGGAGCAGGTGGCCACCAGGTCGCCCAGGCCGGCGAGCCCGGCGAGAGTGGCGGGGTGGGCGCCCATGGCCACGGCCAGCCGGGTGGTCTCCGCCAGACCGCGGGTGATGAGCATGGCCTGTGCGTTGTGGCCCAGGCCCATGCCGGACGCGATGCCGACCGCGAGGGCGATGACGTTCTTCACCGCCCCGCCCAGCTCGCATCCGGTCACGTCGGTGCTGGTGTAGGGGCGGAAGTAGCCGGTGTGGCAGGCCCTTTGGAAGCGGTGGCCGGCGTCCTCGTCGGGGCAGGCGACGGTGGCCGCGGCGGGCTGACCGTCCATGATCTCGCGTGCCAGGTTCGGGCCGGACAGCACCGCGACCCGGTGCGCGCTCACGTGGGCCACCTCGGTGATGATCTGGCTCGCCCGCAAGTGGCTGCCCTGCTCGATGCCCTTCATCAGCGACACGATCACGGTGTCGGGCCCGATGTGCGGAGCCCACACGGCGAGGTTGGCGCGCAGGGTCTGCGCGGGGATCGACAGCACCAGGAAGTCAGCGCCGTCCAGGGCGGCGGCCGGGTCGGTCGTCGCGGTCAGTGCGGCGGGCAGCTCGACGTCCGGGAAGTAGCCCGGGTTGTGGTGCTGGGTGTTGATCGCGTCAGCGATCTCGCGGCGGCGGGCGTGCAGGATGACGTCGGTGCCGGCGTCGGCCAGGATCTTGGCGACGGCAGTGCCCCAGGACCCGGCCGAGAACACCGCAGCACGGGTGGAACGGTGCTGGGTCACTGCGGGGTCCTCTCATCGGGACGGTCGGGTCCGGTCATCGTATCGGCAGTGCCGGGCGCGGCCGGGGCGTTCGCGCCGCGCCGCAGAGTCAGCAGGACCGCGCGGCGGCCCGGCAGCTTGGGCAGCGCGTGGTGCGCCTCGCGCAGCATGTTCTGCGCCTGGTCCTCGCCCAGCTCGCTGCGCAGCTCGCTGCGCAGCTCGTCGGCGTGCGCGATCCACAGCCGGTGAAGCCGCTCCCACAGCGCGGGCTCGGCGGGCCGCTCGTCCACGTGCTCGACCGTGAGGCCGGCGGCGCGGGCCTGCTCCGTCCAGGCGGGGGCGGCGCCCCGTCGCGCGGCCCGGGTCACCACCAGCCGACCGCCCGGCGCCAGGACGCGGCTGAGCTCGCGCAGTGCCGCGTCCCGGTCGGCGGCGCCGCCGAGGGCGTCCACACACACGATCCCGTGGGCGCCGGCGTCGGGCAGACCTGTGTTCTCCAGCTCGGCAACGTGGAAGGCGGCCCGCTCAGCGGACAGGCTGAAACGGGGACGGCGGTCTGCGGCCTGGGCGACCGCGATCGGGGACAGGTCGAAGGCCGCCAAGCGCAGGGCGAGGGCGCGGGCCAGCCACAAGCCGATGCCGCCGGCGCCGCAGCCCGCGTCCACCAGGAGCTGGCCTGGTCGCAACCTCAGCCGTGCGGTCATCAACCCCAGCAGGGGCCAATCGCAGGAGCTGGAGGCGGCGACCTCGGCCGGATAGTCCTCGCCCATCGCCTCGGCGTACAAGCGGGCGACCAGATCGGTGCGGGCGCGGGCGGCGTGGAAGGCGTCGTACCGGGCGGAGCGCCCTGCGCCCGGTCCGGGCGGCGCTGTGGCGGCGGCGTTCATCGAGGCATCGACCTCCTGATCCGTGAGCGGGTACCGGGGCAGACGACCTGCACGGCGTGGACGGGGGCGCCTGGGACGGACAGGTCCACGACGACCGGCTCGTACCCGGTGACGCGGGCGACCTGTCGGGCCACGGTTCCCACCTGTTCAGCGAAACCGCCGCCCGCCCGGGTGAAGCAGCCGACGGCCTGCGGCCACGGCGCGAGACCGGCGGTCATGGCCGGACGGAAGGGCGGGGCGTCGCGACTGCCCGGGTCGCCGGGCAGGTCGTCGCGGGTTCCGGCGATGGCGGCGAGCCTCGACTGCGCGGCCTCGGTCAGCGCCCGGGTCAGCGCGATGGAAGGGACGCTGTGGCAGCCGGCGCCGGCGAAGACGACCGGGTAGTCCTCCGACCACAGGTAGGCGACGCACACCGGCAGTCCGTACGGGCCGTCCACCAGCGCGATCTCCAGCGCCGTGTCAGCCGCCGCCAGCCGCTCGATGACCTCCTGGCCGTGCGGGTCGTCGACCGTGCCGGGCGCGATGAGGGTGCGCCGCTGTCCGCCCGCCTGCCCGTCCCGGTACAGCACGTCCCGCTCCACCACTTCGAACAGGGCGTGCAGCAGGGCCTCATCGCGGGTGTTGCCGCAGGCCAGGCCGGTGCTGGTCGCGCGCAGCAGATCCGGGCTCCACTCCGGCCGCTGCACGCGGCGGCGGATCAGATCGACCGGCAGCAGCGCCTTCTCACCGCTGATCAGGCCGGTTGCGGGCGTCCACTCCCACACCATCCGGGCCAGGGTGTGCTCCGGGTAAGGGACGGTCAGCGGCAGCGCGGTCACAGAGCAGCCGGGTGCCGCCTCGACGGCCGGGCCGTACGCGGCGACGGGCATCGGCTGTTCGTCGTCGAAGTCCCCGCCGGTGAGCTCATCGAAGAGCTGAACCGCCAGGCCGTCGAGGCCGGTGTCACCGACGCGGCGATCGTCTCCCTGATCGGGGCCGCGGACTCCTTCACCGTCTCGACCATGCCCGAGGGCGACGCGCTCAAGGACACCGTCACCCAGTACGACCTGCCCGGCGAGATGACCGGCACCGGCGAGATCCGCGACGGCTTCGTCCACCTCCACGTCGTCATGGGCGTCGAAGGCGACCGCGCCGTCGCCGGACACCTCCACGAGGCCCGCATCGGCGCCCACTTCGCCCGCGCGTACGTCATCCCCGTCGTCTGACTCCTCGGTCAGGGCGTCGGTTCTGGGTGCTCAGCGGGGGAGAGAGCGACGGCCCCCGCTGTCCCGTCGGCACGTATCTGGGTCGCACCCCCTCCCCGACCGGAAGCGCGCCTCCCCTGACCGTGAGCTTTGCATGTTCATACGTGGTGCTGCATACTCTTCCTATGTCCAAGGTCCTCACGTCCCTTCCCGCCGGTGAGCGTGTCGGCATCGCCTTCTCGGGCGGTCTCGACACCTCCGTCGCAGTCGCGTGGATGCGCGACAAGGGCGCCATCCCCTGCACCTACACCGCCGACATCGGCCAGTACGACGAGCCGGACATCGCCTCGGTGCCCGGACGCGCGAAGACCTACGGCGCGGAGATCGCGCGCCTGGTGGACTGCCGTGCGGCGCTGGTCGAGGAGGGCCTGGCCGCCCTTGCCTGCGGCGCGTTCCACATCCGCTCCGGCGGCCGCGCCTACTTCAACACCACGCCGCTCGGCCGTGCCGTCACCGGCACCCTCCTGGTGCGCGCGATGCTGGAGGACGACGTACAGATCTGGGGCGACGGCTCGACCTTCAAGGGCAACGACATCGAGCGGTTCTACCGCTACGGCCTGCTCGCCAACCCTCACCTGCGGATCTACAAGCCCTGGCTGGACGCGGCCTTCGTGTCGGAGCTGGGCGGCCGCAAGGAGATGTCCGAGTGGCTGCTCGCCCACGGGCTGCCCTACCGGGACAGCACGGAGAAGGCGTACTCCACGGACGCCAACATCTGGGGCGCCACCCACGAGGCCAAGACCCTGGAGCACCTGGACACCGGCGTGGAGACCGTCGAGCCGATCATGGGCGTCCGGTTCTGGGACCCCTCGGTGGAGATCGCCCCCGAGGACGTGACCGTCGGGTTCGACCAGGGCCGCCCGGTCACGATCAACGGCAAGGAGTTCGCCTCCGCGGTCGACCTGGTGACGGAGGCCAACGCGGTCGGCGGCCGGCACGGCATGGGCATGTCTGACCAGATCGAGAACCGGATCATCGAGGCCAAGAGCCGCGGCATCTACGAGGCGCCCGGCATGGCCCTGCTGCACGCCGCGTACGAACGCCTGGTCAACGCGATCCACAACGAGGACACCCTCGCCCACTACCACGGCGAGGGGCGGCGCCTGGGACGGCTGATGTACGAAGGGCGGTGGCTGGACCCGCAGGCGCTGATGGTCCGCGAGTCGCTCCAGCGCTGGGTGGGCGCGGCGGTCACCGGCGAGGTGACGCTGCGACTGCGCCGCGGAGAGGACTACTCGATCCTCGACACCACCGGCCCGGCGTTCAGCTACCACCCGGACAAGCTGTCCATGGAGCGCACCGAGGACTCCGCGTTCGGCCCGGTGGACCGGATCGGCCAGCTCACCATGCGCAACCTCGACATCGCCGACTCGCGCGCCAAGCTGGAGCAGTACGCCGGGATCGGACTGATCGGCGCCGCGGGTCCCGCCGTCGGCGCCGCGCAGGCCGCCGCGACCGGGCTCATCGGCAGCATGCCGGAGGGCGGCGCGGAGGCCATCGCCTCACGCGGCGAGGTCTCCGAGGACGACGAACTGCTGGACCGCGCCGCGATGGAGTCGGGCACCGACTGACCGCCCCACCTGGCTCGAAGGGGGGGGCGGGCGCGCGCGACGGCAGTCTGACCGCCCCGGCCCGCGAGGAGCGCGACGGCACACGACGACCTCGCGAGGGGCGCGGCAGCACGTGACGACCCCGCGAGGGGCGCGGCAGCACACGACGACCCCGCGAGGAGCGCGGCAGCACACGACGACCCCGCGAGGGGCGCGGCAGCACACGACGACGCGGCGAGACGGCGTACGCCGAGGCCGCGACGGCACGGCACACGACGGGGCGGGGCGCCCTGATGCGGGGCGCCCCGCCCCGTCGTGTCGCGCCGTGCCGCTTCCCGGTCACGGTCGGCGTTCCCGATTCAGCCGCCGTTGACCTCGGTGGCGATCCGGTCGCCCGTCTCCTTGTCGATGTTGCGCCAGTACTGCAGAGCGCGCTCCAGCACCGGGCGGGACACGCCCTTGAGCAGGTGCCCGGAGACGTTGGAGACCAGCCGGTCCCGCGCCGCGTCGTCCAGCACCTCGCGGACCATGGTGTGGGCCTGGCCCCAGTCGTCGTCCTCGCGGTGCGGCTTGTACGCCTCGCGCACCAGCTCGCCGGCCGCGTACCAGCTCGCCGGGTCGCCGAAGCGGGCGTAGTCCGCGTCCGGACCGCCGTAGGAGTTCGGCGCGTACGGCATCGCCGCCCGCGACGGCTCGAACCGCATCGCGCCGTCCTTGGCGTAGGAGTTCAGCGGCGCGTGCGTCCGGTTCGGCGGGAGCTGGGCGTAGTTCGCGCCGATCCGGTAGCGGTGGGTGTCCGGGTAGGAGAACAGTCGGCCGAGCAGCATCTTGTCCGGCGACGGCCCGATGCCCGGCACCAGGTTCGACGGCTCGAACGCCGCCTGCTCGATGTGGACGAAGTAGTCCTCGGGGTTGGCGTCGAGGACCATCCGGCCGACGTCGATGAGCGGATAGTCACCGTGCGGCCACACCTTGGTGAGGTCGAAGGGGTTGAACCGGTAGTCCGCCGCGTCCTCGAACGGCATGATCTGGACCTTCAGGCTCCAGCTCGGCGCGTCGCCCGACTCGATCGCCTCGAACAGGTCGCGGCGGTGCATGTCGGGGTCCGAGCCGGCCAGCTCGTCGGCCTCCTGCTGGGTGAGGAAGTCGATGCCCTGGTCCGTCTTGAAGTGGTACTTCACCCAGAACCGCTCGCCGCCCTCGTTCATCCACATGTACGTGTGCGACGAGTAGCCGTTCATGTTCCGGTACGTCTTCGGGATGCCGCGGTCGCCCATCAGCCAGGTCACCTGGTGGGCCGACTCCGGGGACAGGGTCCAGAAGTCCCACTGCATGTCATTGCTGCGCAGACCGGTCACCGGGTGCCGCTTCTGCGAGCGGATGAAGTCCTGGAACTTGATCGTGTCCCGCACGAAGAACACCGGCGTGTTGTTCCCGACCAGGTCGTAGTTGCCCTGCTCGGTGTAGAACTTCAGCGCGAAGCCGCGCGGGTCCCGCCAGGTGTCCGGGGAGCCCTGCTCACCGGCGACGGTCGAGAACCGCGCCAGCATCGGCGTCCGCTTGCCGGGCTGGAACATGTCCGCCCGGGTGAACTGGCTCACGTCATCGGTCACTTCGAAGAACCCGTACGCGCCACTGCCCTTGGCGTGCACCACACGCTCGGGGACCCGCTCCCGGTTGAACTGGGCCATCTTCTCGATCAGGTAGTGGTCCTGAAGCAGAATGGGCCCCTCCGGGCCGACGGTGAGCGAATACTCGTCGCTCTCCACCGGAATGCCGGCGTTGGTCGTGGTGTACGGGGCCGTCTGGGGTTCCTGTGTCACGAGCGTCCTCCGTCCTGCGATCGTCTCAGGTCGTATCGCCCACCCCGACAGCAGTCAACTCCGCCGCCATGACATCGGCAACATCTGGACGCGGTCCAATACGAGGCCCGTTCCGGGGTGGCCCCGGGCGCGTACCCCGGTGGCGCGCACCGACGCCTGCCGATCCCGATCGGCCCCCACCGTCGGGCTGGTCAATCCGCGCCGTCCCAGCGCACCGAACCTTCATGTCGGATTCCCGCGAGCCCTCGGGCTCCCGGATGGCCCATGCTGGAGGCATGAGGAACGGGATGCACACCGACCGGGAGCAGTGCGTGCGCGCCGTGCAGTCCAAGGACGCGCGGTTCGACGGATGGTTCTTCACGGCCGTGAGGACCACCGGCGTCTACTGCCGGCCGAGCTGTCCGGCGGTGCCGCCCAAGCCGGAGAACATGGTCTTCCACCCGAGCGCCGCCGCCTGCCAGCAGGCCGGGTTCCGGGCCTGCAAGCGCTGCCGGCCCGACACCAGCCCCGGTTCGCCGGAGTGGAACCAACGCGCCGACCTGGTGGCGCGCGCCATGCGGCTGATCGCCGACGGCGCCGTGGACCGCGAGGGCGTGCCGGGACTCGCCGCCCGCCTCGGCTACAGCGCCCGCCAGGTCGAACGCCAGCTCCGCGCCGAACTCGGCGCCGGCCCGCTCGCCCTCGCCCGCGCCCAGCGCGCCCAGACCGCCCGGCTGCTGATCGAGACCACCGCGCTGCCCATGGCGGAGATCGCCTTCGCCGCCGGCTTCTCCTCGGTCCGCGCCTTCAACGACACCGTCCGCGAGGTCTTCGCGCTCTCCCCGAGCGAGCTGCGCGCCCGCGTCAACGAGCGGCCTCCGGCGCCGGGCGCCCCGCCCAGGACCGCCGCCGTCCCCGGCGCCATGTCGCTGCGCCTGCCGTTCCGCGCCCCGCTCAACCCGGACAACCTCTTCGGCCACCTCGCGGCGACCGCCGTGCCCGGCGTGGAGGAGTGGCGCGACGGCGCCTACCGGCGCACGCTGCGGCTGCCCTACGGCCACGGCATCGTCGCGCTCACTCCCGCACCCGACCACATCGCCTGCCGCCTCAGCCTCAGCGACCTGCGCGACCTCACCGTCGCCATCAGCCGCTGCCGGCGCATGCTCGACCTGGACGCCGACCCGGTGGCCGTCGACGACCGGCTGCGCGCCGACCCCGTTCTCGCGCCCGTGGTCGACAAGGCCCCCGGCCGACGTGTGCCGCGCACCGTGGACGAGGCCGAGCTGGCCGTCCGGGCCGTGCTCGGCCAGCAGGTCTCCACGGCCGCGGCCCGCACCCACGCGGCCCGGCTGACCCTCGCGCACGGCGACCCCGTCGACGACCCCGAAGGCGGCCTCACCCACCTGTTCCCGACCCCCGAGGCGCTCGCGTCGCTCGACCCCGAGACGCTGGCGATGCCGCGCAGCCGCCGCACCACCTTCACCACGCTGGTCCGGGGCCTGGCCGAGGGCGCCCTGCACCTGGGCGTCGAGAGCGACTGGCAGGAGACCCGGGCGCGGCTGCTCGACCTCCCCGGCTTCGGCCCCTGGACCGTCGACGTCATCGGCATGCGCGCCCTGGGCGATCCCGACGCCTTCCTCCCCAGCGACCTCGGCATCCGGCGCGCGGCGGCCGAGCTGGGCCTGCCCGCCACTCCCGCCGCCCTCACCGCCCGCGCGCAAGCGTGGCGCCCCTGGCGTGCCTACGCCGTCCAGTACCTGTGGGCCACCGGCGACCACCCCGTCAACTTCCTCCCCGTCTGAGGAGACCGCATCATGACCACGATGAACACACCGGACCTCATGAACACACCGGACCTCATGGACACGCCGACCACGCCAGACGCACCGACCACGCCAGACGCACCGAACACGTCGGACGCACCGAACACGTCGGACGCGCCGGAAGCGCGGAGCACGCCGCGCGCACCGGCCCCGCGGGTGCACCGGCAGCACACCGTCACCGACAGCCCGTACGGCCCTCTCACCCTCGTCGCCGAGGAAGGCGTCCTGTGCGGCCTGTACATGGTCGACCAGCGCCACCGGCCGCCGCAGGAGTCCTTCGGCGCACGCGCCGAGACGGCCGCGTTCGACGAGGCCCGGCGTCAACTGGACGCCTACTTCGCGGGCGAGCTGACGGAGTTCACCCTCGAACTGCGCCTGAACGGCACGCCGTTCCAGCGCCGCGTATGGGACGGGCTGCGCCGCATCCCCTACGGCGAGACCCGCTCCTACGGCCAGCTCGCCGACGCCCTCGGCGCCCGGGGCGCCTCCCGTGCCGTCGGCCTCGCCAACGGCAGGAACCCCATCGGCATCATCGTCCCCTGCCACCGCGTCGTCGGCGCCGACGGCAGCCTGACCGGCTACGGCGGCGGCCTCGCCCGCAAGCGGCGGCTCCTGGACTTCGAGGAGGGCGGCACGGCACTCTTCTAGGCCGGCGTTCCAGGTCGGCGTTCCAGGCCGGCCGCCGCGCAACCGGGTCAGCCGTCCGCGGAGGCCAGTCCGCGCAGCAGAGCCGGCAGCGAGGCGCCGATGGGCTCCCGGACGACCTCGTCGGCGATCTCGTCGTACGGGGTCGGCTCGGCGTTGACGATGACCAGGCGCGCGCCGTGGTCGGCCGCCATCCCGGCGAGACCGGCCGCGGGCTGCACCTGGAGGCTGGTGCCGACGGCGAGGAACACCTGGCACGCCTTGGTGATCGCGACCGCCTCACCGAGCACCGCGGGATCCAGCCGCTCGCCGAACATGACCGTGGCCGACTTCAGGATCCCCCCGCACTCCTGGCACGGCGGGTCCTCCTCGCCGGCCTCGACCCGGGCGAGCGCGTCCGCCATCGGCCCGCGCGCCGGGCACGCCGTGCACATAAACCGGCGTGCGCTGCCGTGCAGTTCGAGCACCTTGCGGGCGGGCATCCCGGCGAGCTGGTGCAGTCCGTCCACGTTCTGCGTGATCACCCGCACCGGCACGCCGGAGCGCTCCAGTTCGGCCACGGCCCGGTGCGCGGCGTTGGGCTCGGCCTGGAGCGTGCGGTTCTTGCGCCGCATCTGCCACGCCCGCCGTCTGATCTCCGGATCGCCCATGTAGTACGCGTACGTCACGAGCTTCTCGGCCTCGGGATCCCGCCGCCACAGGCCGTTCGGACCTCGGTAGTCGGGGATGCCGGAGTCCGTGGAGATCCCTGCGCCACTGAGAAGGGCGACGAGCGGCTTGTCCATGCGGCCGAGGGTAGGACGCCGACCCGCACGGTGCGAACCGATAAACCGCCCGACGAGCCGCCCCGCACAGCGCGAACCGACGAGCGACCCCGTACGGCGCGAACCGGCGGCAGGCGGCGGCCGCCTCAGCCCGTGCGGCGGCGCCCGTCCTCCAGCTCCGCCGTGCCCGCGCCCTCGGACAGGACGTCGAGGCCGGCCAGGACGCGGCGGCCGAGGGCGCCGGGCAGGTGGGCGGCGAGACCGTCGCGCGGGACCAGTCGCCAGGAGAGCAGCTCCTCCTCCTGGAGGCGGATCGCCTTGACGTCCTCCTCGGCGAGGACCCCGCCGTCGTAGAGGTACGCCACCACCGGCGGGCGCGCTGTGCCGGGGACCCAGTCCACCGCGAGCAGCCGTCCCGGCTCGCGGTCGAGGCCGATCTCCTCCAGGGTCTCGCGGCGGGCGCCCTGGCGCGGCGTCTCGCCCGCGTCGGACTCGACGGTGCCGCCCGGCAGCGCCCAGCCCTCCCGGTAGTTCGGCTCGACGAGCAGCACCCGGCCCGCTCCGTCGCGGAAGAGCACCGCGGCCCCGGCGAGGACGCGGGGCAGTCCGGCGATGTACGCGGCGTAGTCCGGGTTCGGTGGAGAGGTCATCCAGGAAGGGTAGCGAGCCCACGGGCGGTCTGTTGGCTCGCGGTGCTCGGAGTGCTGATCGCCGACTGAGCGACTGAGGCGAGTGACTGAGCGACTGAGGCGAGTAGCCGAGGCTCTGGGCCGACGCCGACGCGGACCCGTCGCCGGGGATCTTCCGGCTTTCTCACGGTGCGGTCGGGGCATGACGCCGGGGGCGGTCGCCGGTTAGGGTCGCAGCGGCGCGACCGGCCCTCTGACGTGCGGGGGCCCGAAGAACAAGGGGATGGCAAGGTGACGGACGGCGCAGTGCACGGCGCCCGCGGGGTGCTGATCGCCGCGGACAAGTTCAAGGGCTCGCTCACGGCCGTACAGGTCGCCGAACGGGTGACGGCCGGGCTGCGCCGGGTCGTGCCGGACGTGGCGGTCGAGGCACTGCCCGTGGCCGACGGCGGCGACGGGACCGTGGACGCGGCGGTCGCGGCCGGGTTCGAGCGCCGCGAGGCGCGGGTCGCCGGGCCGCTCGGCGAGCGGGTGACGGCCGCGTTCGCACTGCGCGGCGCCACCGCGGTGGTGGAGATGGCCGAGGCGAGCGGGTTGCAGCGGCTGCCGGAGGGCGTCTTCGCGCCGCTCACGGCGTCCACGTACGGCGCGGGCGAGCTGCTGCTCGCCGCGCTGGACGCGGGCGCCCGGACGATCGTGTTCGGCGTCGGCGGCAGCGCGACCACCGACGGCGGCGCGGGCATGCTGTCCGCGCTGGGGGCGCGGTTCCTCACGGCGGACGGCGAGCCGGTCCCGCCGGGCGGCGGCGGGCTGGCGGAGCTGGCCCGTGCGGACCTGTCCGGGCTGGACCCGCGGCTGGCCGCGGTCGAGCTGGTGCTCGCCAGCGACGTCGACAACCCGCTGACCGGCCCGAAGGGCGCCGCGGCGGTCTACGGGCCGCAGAAGGGCGCGTCATCCGAGGACGTGCGCGCCCTGGACGCCGCGCTCGCGCGGTACGCCGAGGTCGTGGAGCGGGCGCTCGGGGCCGGGGCGGCGGCGTACGCGGCCTCGCCCGGGGCCGGCGCCGCGGGCGGCGTCGGGTACGGCGCGCTGGTCCTCGGGGCCCGCTTCCGGGCGGGCATCGACGTCATGCTCGACGTGCTCGGCTTCGCGCCGGCGCTGGAGCGGGCCGCGCTGGTCATCACCGGCGAGGGCTCGCTGGACCGGCAGACCCTGCACGGCAAGGCCCCGGCCGGGGTCGCCGCGGCGGCGCGGGCGGCGGACCGGGAGGTCGTCGCGGTGTGCGGGCGGCTCGCCCTGGCCCCCGAGGCCCTGCACGAGGCCGGAATCCGTCGGGCGTACGCCCTGACCGACGTCGAACCGGACGTCGCCCGATGCCTCGCGGACGCCGGACCGATCCTGGAACGGGTGGCGGAGCGCGTCGCACGGGACTGCCTGCTCTGACCCCGCCGCCCGCCCTGGCTTGAGGCGCCCGCCTGAAACGTCCGCGTGAGACGCCTGCACTAGACGTCCACGCGAGACACCCGCGTGAGACACGGCGAGGGCCCCGGACAACCAGTCCGGGGCCCTCGCGCTGTCGCGTGCGGCGCGGCTACGGCATCTGCGCCGTACGCGCCTCGCGCCGGTTGCCGCGGAAGTTGTTCACCCGGCGGGCCGTGGCGAACAACGGGATGACCGCGCCCATGACGAGCTGGAGCGCGCAGCCGGTCTGGAGCAGGAGCTGGCCGCTGGGGGCGTCGAAGGCCCAGGCGGCCAGCAGGCCCATCGACAGCACGATCCAGGAGAGCATCGCCCCGGCGAGGCGGCCGCGCGGCTTGGGGTACTCCACCCGGCTCACCATCAGCCACGCCGTGCCCACGATCGCCAGCAGCGTCGCCACGAAGGGCAGCTCCAGCAGCACGATCGAGACGACGGTCAGCGCGCCGAACGGCGACGGCATGCCCTGGAAGACGCCGTCCTTCATCGTCACGCAGGAGAACCGCGCGAGCCGCAGCACGACCGCCAGCAGCACCACGATCGCGCCCAGCGCGGCCATCCGCTGGTGCGCGTCGTCCGCGACCATGCCGTAGACCAGCACGAAGTACGCCGGGGCCAGGCCGAAGCTGATCAGGTCGGAGAGGTTGTCCAGCTCCGCGCCCATGGGGGAGGAGCGCAGCTTCCGGGCCACCAGGCCGTCGAACAGGTCGAACACGGCCGCGCACAGCATCAGGATCACGGCGGTGGCGGCGCTGTGCCGGGCCATGCCCGACTCCTGGCTGCCGGTGAGGTGCGGGATCAGGATGCCGGTGGTGGTGAAGTACACCGCCATGAAGCCGCACGTCGCGTTGCCGAGGGTGAGGGTGTCCGCTATCGACAGACGCAGGGAGAGGGGCATCTCCTCGTCGTCGACGTCGTCGTCGGCCTCGGGCACCCAGCCTGCCTGGGTCTCGGGATCAGTCACGGTCAATGCGAGTCACCCCAGCGACGGTCTTCTGGCCGACCTCGACGTCGGCTTCCACTCCCTCGGGCAGGTAGACGTCCACGCGCGAGCCGAAGCGGATCAGACCGATCCGCTCGCCCTGCTCGACCTTGGAGCCCGACGGGAGATAGGGGACGATGCGGCGGGCCACCGCACCGGCGATCTGGACCATCTCGACGTCGCCCAGCTCGGTGTCGAAGTGCCAGACGACCCGTTCGTTGTTCTCGCTCTCCTTGTTGAACGCCGGGACGAAGCCGCCGGGGATGTGCTCGACGGACGTGACCGTGCCGGAGAGCGGGGCGCGGTTGACGTGGACGTTCAGCGGGCTCATGAAGATAGCGACCCGGGTGCGGCCGTCCTTCCAGGGCATGATGCTCTGCACCACGCCGTCGGCGGGGGAGATGACCCGGCCCCGGGCGATCTCGCGCTCGGGGTCGCGGAAGAACCACAGCATCCCCGCGGCGAGAGCGGTGGCGGGGACGGCCACGGCCTTGGCGGCGCCCGAGCGGCGGGCGCGGACCAGGCTGACGGCCGCGGTGGCGACGGTCGGCAGGAGCCACGGCGATGCTCCGCGCGCGAGGCGTACGCCGGCGAGGCTGTCGCGAGGTGCAGAGGTTTGGCTGTGGGGCATGGATGACCTTCGTAGCGGGTGGTGCCGCGCTCTTCGACGGGGGACGGCGGCTTTCCGCGATCGTAGCGGTTAAGGGCCGCAACTGGGTAAGCCGGGAAGCCGAGTCGGTCGCCGAAGAGCGCCTACGGGGTGTGATCTTCCCCTCGGAGAAAACACCCCGTAACGGACGTTCAGCCTTGGAACCGATACTCTTCGAGCAGTCGGCGGCCGATGATCATTTTCTGGATCTCGGCGGTGCCTTCGCCGATGAGCAGCATCGGGGCCTCGCGGTAGAGGCGCTCGATCTCGTACTCCTTGGAGAACCCGTAGCCGCCGTGGATGCGGAAGGCGTCCTCGACGACCTCCTTGCAGTACTCCGAGGCCAGGTACTTCGCCATCCCGGCCTCCAGGTCGTTGCGCTCGCCGGAGTCCTTCTTGCGCGCGGCGTTCACCATCATCGCATGCGCCGCCTCGACCTTGGTGGCCATCTCGGCGAGCTTGAACTGGACGGCCTGGTGCTGGGCGATCGGCTTGCCGAAGGTGTGCCGCTGCTGGGCGTACCCCACCCCCAGCTCGAAGGCCCGCTGGGCGACGCCGCAGCCGCGGGCGGCCACGTTCACCCGGCCGACCTCGACGCCGTCCATCATCTGGTAGAAGCCGCGGCCGGTGACGCCGCCGAGCACCCGGTCGGCCGGCAGGCGCAGGCCGTCCATGATCAGCTCGGTGGTGTCGACGCCCTTGTACCCCATCTTGTCGATCTTGCCGGGGATGGTGAGGCCCGGACGGACCTCGCCGAAGCCGGGCTCCTTCTCGACCAGGAACGTCGTCATCGACTTGTGCGGGGCGGCGCCCTCGGGATGGCCCTCGTCGCTGCGGACCAGGACCGCCACCAGGGACGACGTGCCGCCGTTGGTCAGCCACATCTTCTGGCCGTTCAGGACGTACTCCTCGCCGTCCCGCACCGCCTTCGACGTGATCGCCGAGACGTCCGAGCCCAGCGCGGGCTCCGACATCGAGAACGCGCCCCGGACGTCGCCGAGGGCCATCTTCGGCAGGAAGTAGTCCTTCTGTTCCTGCGTGCCGTGCTGCTTCAGCATGTACGCGACGATGAAGTGGGTGTTGACGATCCCGGACACCGACATCCAGCCGCGGGCGATCTCCTCCACGCACAGCGCGTAGGTGAGCAGCGACTCGCCGAGGCCGCCGTACTCCTCCGGGATCATCAGGCCGAACAGGCCCAGCTCCTTGAGGCCGTCGACGATCGCCTGCGGGTACTCGTCGCGGTGCTCCAGCTCGGTGGCGACCGGGATGATCTCCTTGTCCACGAAGTCGCGGACGGTGGAGAGGATCTCCCGCTGGACCTCGGTGAGACCGTGGGTCTGCGCCAGACGGCTCATGTCTGCTTCTCCGTCCTCTTCTCCGCGGGCGCGGCCGGCTCGGGGCGGCCGGGCTGCTCCCCGCCGCGCTCCTTGATGTACGTCTCGGTCGGCACCATCACCTTGCGGCGGAAGACGCACACCAGCGTGCCGTCCTGCTTGTGGCCCCGGGTCTCGACGTGGACGATGCCCCGGTCGCTCTTCGACTTCGACGGCCACTTGTCGAGCACGGTCGTCTCGCCGTAGACCGTGTCGCCGTGGAAGGTCGGCGCCACGTGCCGCAGCGACTCGATCTCCAGGTTGGCGATGGCCTTGCCGGAGACGTCCGGCACCGACATGCCGAGCAGCAGCGAGTAGACGTAGTTGCCGACGACGACGTTCTGGCCGAAGTCCGTCGTCCGCTCCGCGTAGTGCGCGTCCAGGTGCAGCGGGTGGTGGTTCATGGTGAGGAGGCAGAACAGGTGGTCGTCGTACTCGGTGACCGTCTTGCCGGGCCAGTGCTTGTAGACCGCGCCGACCTCGAACTCCTCGTAGGTGCGTCCGAACTGCATCGGGCTCAGGGCTCCTTAGCTGGCGGGGGTCTCGAACGTGGTGGTGCGCCGCAGACCGGCCGCCCGGCCCTTGCCCGCGATGACCAGCGCCATCTTCCGGCTGGCCTCGTCGATCATCTCGTCGCCGAGCATCGCGGAGCCCTTCTTGCCGCCCTCCTCGGACGTGCAGTACTCGTAGGCGTCCAGGATCAGCTCGGCGTGGTCGTAGTCCTCCTGGGAGGGGGAGAACACCTCGTTGGCGGCGTCCACCTGGCCGGGGTGCAGCACCCACTTGCCGTCGAAGCCGAGCGCGGCGGCGCGGCCGGCGACCTCGCGGAAGCCGTCGACGTTGCGGATCTGGAGGTAGGGGCCGTCGATCGCCTGGAGGTCGTTGGCGCGGGCGGCCATCAGGATCTTCATCAGGATGTAGTGGTAGGCGTCCGCCGGGTAGCCGGGCGGCTGCTCGCCCACCACCAGGGACTTCATGTTGATCGACGCCATGAAGTCGGCCGGGCCGAAGATGATCGTCTCGATCCGCTGGGACGCCTGCGCGATCTCGTTGACGTTGTTCAGGCCCTGGGCGTTCTCGATCTGCGCCTCGATGCCGATGCGGCCGACCTCGAAGCCCATGGTCTTCTCGATCTGCGTCAGCAGCAGATCGAGGGCGACGACCTGCTGGGCGTTCTGCACCTTGGGCAGCATGATGCAGTCCAGGTTGGGGCCCGCGCCCTCGACGACCGTGACGACATCCCGGTAGGTCCACTCGGTGGTCCAGTCGTTCACCCGCACGACACGCGTCTTGCCCGTCCAGTCGCCCTCGTTGAGGAACTTGACGATGGTGTGCCGCGCCTCCGGCTTGGCCAGCGGGGCGCACGCGTCCTCCAGGTCCAGGAAGACCTGGTCGGCGGGCAGCCCCTGGGCCTTCTCCAGGAAGCGGGGGTTGCTGCCCGGGACGGCGAGGCAGGAGCGCCGCGGGCGCAGCCGGTCGACCGGGGGACCGGACTGGGGCGCGGCGGCGCCGTTCGGGGCGAGGGCGGTCATGCGGGGACCTCCAGGGGGTCGAGCTTGTTCGCGTTGCGGATCTCGTCGACGATACGACCGATGATCCCGGTGATGTCGAAGTCCTTCGGGGTGAAGACCGCGGCCACTCCCGCGGCCCTGAGCCGGGCGGCGTCGCCGGTCGGGATGATCCCGCCCGCGATCACCGGGATGTCGGCCGCGCCGGCCTCGCGCAGCCGGTTCAGCACGTCCGGCACGAGCTGGGCGTGCGAGCCGGACAGGATGGACAGGCCCACCGCGTGCACGTCCTCGGCCAGCGCCGCGTCCACGATCTGCTCCGGGGTGAGCCGGATGCCCTGGTAGACCACCTCGAACCCGGCGTCGCGGGCCCGCACGGCGATCTGCTCGGCGCCGTTGGAGTGCCCGTCCAGACCCGGCTTGCCGACCAGGAAGCGCAGCTTGCCCACGCCCAGCTCCCGGGCGGTGAGATCGACCGTGCGGCGGACCCGGGCCATCGCCGTGCCCTCCCCGGCGGTCACCGCGACCGGCGCCGAGGACACGCCCGTGGGCGCCCGGAACTCGCCGAACACCTCGCGCAGCGCCCCGGCCCACTCGCCGGTGGTGACGCCCGCGCGGGCGCACTCCAGGGTGGCCTCCATCAGGTTCGCGGAGCCCTGGGCGGCCTCCTTCAGCCGCTCCAGCGCCTTGCACGGGCGCGGGTGGTTGAACGGCGGCTGGTAACGGGTGTCGCGCCAGTCGCCCAGCGCCCGCACCACCCGGGCCTCGACCGCCGGGTCGACCGTCTGTATCGCGGTGTCCAGGTCGGCCGTGAGCGGGCTGGGCTCGGTGCCCTCGAAGGCGTTGACGCCGACGATCTTCTCCTGGCCGGACTCGATCCGGGCCCGGCGCTCGGCGTGCGAGGCGACGAGCTGCGACTTCAGGTAGCCGGACTCCACGGCGGCCAGCGCGCCGCCCAGCTCCTCGATGTGCTCGATCTCGGCCGTCGCGGCCTCGACCAGCTCCTCGACCTTCGCCTCGATCACCTTCGAGCCCTCGAAGAGGTCGTCGTACTCCAGCAGGTCGCTCTCGTAGGCGAGCACCTGCTGGATGCGCAGCGACCACTGCTGGTCCCAGGGGCGGGGCAGCCCCAGCGCCTCGTTCCAGGCGGGAAGCTGCACCGCCCGCGCGCGGGCGTCCTTGGAGAGGGTGACCGCCAGCATCTCCAGCACGATCCGCTGGACGTTGTTCTCCGGCTGGGCCTCGGTCAGGCCGAGCGAGTTGACCTGCACGCCGTAGCGGAAGCGGCGGTGCTTGGGGTTCTCGATGCCGTACCGCTCCCGGGTGATCCGGTCCCAGATGCGGCCGAAGGCGCGCATCTTGCACATCTCCTCGACGAAGCGGACGCCCGCGTTCACGAAGAAGGAGATGCGGCCCACCACGTCGCCCATGCGCTCCTGCGGCACCTGGCCGGAGTCGCGCACGGCGTCCAGCACGGCTGTCGCGGTGGACATCGCGTACGCGATCTCCTGCACCGGCGTGGCGCCCGCCTCCTGCAAGTGGTAGCTACAGATGTTGATCGGGTTCCACTTGGGGAGGTGGGAGACCGTGTACGCGATCATGTCCGTCGTCAGGCGGAGCGAGGGGCCCGGCGGGAAGACGTGCGTGCCGCGGGACAGGTACTCCTTGACGATGTCGTTCTGGGTCGTGCCCTGGAGCTTTGCGACGTCCGCGCCCTGCTCCTCGGCGACGACCTGGTAGAGCGCCAGCAGCCACATGGCGGTGGCGTTGATCGTCATCGAGGTGTTCATCTGCTCCAGGGGGATGTCCTGGAACAGCCGGCGCATGTCGCCGAGGTGCGAGACGGGCACGCCGACCCGGCCGACCTCGCCGCGGGCGAGGATGTGGTCGGGGTCGTAGCCGGTCTGCGTCGGCAGGTCGAACGCCACCGACAGGCCGGTCTGGCCCTTGGCGAGGTTGCGCCGGTACAGCTCGTTGGACGCCTCCGCCGTGGAGTGACCGGCGTACGTGCGCATGAGCCACGGCCGGTCCTTCTCCCGCCGCTCTCCGGCAGGCTGACGCTCAGTCATGGGTGACCTCGTGTCCTCAGATGTTCCGGAAGCGGTTGATGCCGTCGAGGTGCCGGGCGCGCATCTCCGCGTCGCGCACGCCCAGGCCCTCCTCGGGCGCCATGCAGAGCACGCCGACCTTGCCCTGGTGCAGGTTGCGGTGCACGTCGTAGGCGGCCTGCCCGGTCTCCTCCAGGGAGTACGTCTTCGACAGGGTCGGGTGGATCTTGCCCTTGGCGATCAGACGGTTGGCCTCCCACGCCTCGCGGTAGTTGGCGAAGTGCGAGCCGATGATCCGCTTCAGCGACATCCACAGGTAGCGGTTGTCGTACTCGTGCATGTAGCCCGAGGTGGAGGCGCAGGTGGTGATGGTGCCGCCCTTGCGGGTGACGTAGACGCTGGCGCCGAAGGTCTCGCGGCCGGGGTGCTCGAAGACGATGTCGATGTCCTCGCCGCCGGTGAACTCGCGGATGCGCTTGCCGAAGCGCTTCCACTCCTTGGGGTCCTGGGTCCGCTCGTCCTTCCAGAACTTGTAGCCCTCGGCGTTGCGGTCGATGACCGCCTCGGCGCCCATGGCGCGGCAGACGTCGGCCTTCTCGGGCGAGGAGACCACGCAGATCGGGGTGGCGCCGCCGGCCAGCGCGAACTGGGTGGCGTAGCTGCCGAGTCCGCCGCTCGCGCCCCAGATCAGCACGTTGTCGCCCTGCTTCATGCCGGCGCCGTTGCGGGAGACCAACTGGCGGTAGGCGGTGGAGTTGACCAGTCCGGGCGCGGCGGCCTCCTCCCAGCTCAGGTGGGCGGGCTTGGGCATGAGCTGGTTGGACTTGACGAGCGCGATCTCGGCGAGGCCGCCGAAGTTGGTCTCGAAGCCCCAGATGCGCTGCTCGGGGTCGAGCATCGTGTCGTTGTGGCCGTCGGAGGACTCCAGTTCGACGGAGAGGCAGTGCGCGACCACCTCGTCGCCGGGCTGCCAGGCGTTGACGCCGGGGCCGGTGCGCAGCACCACGCCCGCGAGGTCGGAGCCGATGACGTGGTACGGCAGGTCGTGCCGCTTGGTCAGCTCGCTGACCTTGCCGTAGCGCTCCAGGAACCCGAACGTGGACAGCGGCTCGAAGATCGAGGTCCACACCGAGTTGTAGTTGACCGAGGAGGCCATGACGGCCACCAGGGCCTCGCCCGGACCCAGTTCGGGCACCGGGACGTCGTCCAGGTGGATCGACTTGCGGGGGTCCTTGTCGCGGGTCTCGAGCCCGGCGAACATCTCCGTCTCGTCCTTGTGCACGGTGATCGCCCGGTACGACTCGGGGAGCGGCAGTGCGGCGAAGTCGGCGGGCGTGGAGTCCGACGACTGGATCGCGTCCAGGATGTCCTTCACGGTCACGGTGTTGCCTCCGGCGGTGAGCGCCCATGAGGGAGGGGCGCTGAGGGTTGCGTCGGTGCGGGTGAGGGCGGGGGTGAGGGCGCCGTCGGTTCGGCGGGTGGTGCGGGAAGCGCTGGGTGGCGCGGGAGGTTGCCTGTGACGCAGGCGTCCGGGCGTGCGGGCCGGCAAGGTCCGCCGGGACAGCCGGTGCGCGGTGCGGTGGCCGCACGCCGGTCGCTCGGACTCCTTCAACGTATGACACCGCGTGTCAGGTGACAAGGCACTGAGTGCCACTATCTTCGCTCAGACGAAATCTTTGCGCAACAAATGAGCGATGATCGATCGAAGAGGATCTACGATCCGGGCCGAAAGCGCACCTTGAACGCCAAAACGGCCACCCGGGCGGGGTGGCCGTTCTCGGTGGTCTCACCGGGTCTCCCCGGACGGAGCGGGTCTCCCCGGACGGAGCGGGTCTCGCCGTACGGACCGGCCCTCACCGCCGGGCGCGCCGTCTCCGGCGTGCGAGCGCGGCGCTCAGCGCTGGTTCAGCGCCTCCGCGATGGTCCGCATGACCTCGTCCAGCGGAGCGTCGGTGCGGGCGACGGTCACCAGCACGTCGCCCTGTCGCGAGGCGACCGCGGAGGCGCCGGACGCCGACGGGCCGGCTGTGGAGACGACGGCCGCCGAGGCCACGGTCGCGGAGACGCCGGAAGCGGAGACGCCGGACGCGGTCCGCGCCGCCGTGCTGCGCCCGGCCCCGATCCCGGTGCCGAACGTCCTGCGGACGATGGCGAAGGCGTGGTCGAGCTGCGCCTCCACGTCCCCCTGGCCGCCCGCCCGCAGCCAGCGCCGCAGCACGTGGTTGTGCGCGGTGACCACGGCCGAGGCGGCGACCTCGGCGAGCAGCGGGTCGTCGTTGGCGTCGTCGGCGTGCGCGCGCTCGTCGAAGTGGCCCAGCAGATAGCGGGTGAACAGGCGCTCGTAGCGGGCCACCGAGGCGATCTCCGCCTCGCGCAGCGTGGGCACCTCGCGGGTCAGCTTGTAGCGGGCGACCGAGATGTCCGGCCGCGCCGCGTACATCCTCATGACCTCCTTGATGCCGCGGCACACTGTGTCGAGCGGGTGCTCGTGCGCCGGAGCGGCGTTGAGCACCGCCTCGGCGCGGATCAGGGTGTCGTCGTGGTCGGGGAAGATCGCCTCTTCCTTGGAGCGGAAGTGGCGGAAGAAGGTGCGGCGGGCGACCCCGGCCGCCGCGGCGATCTCGTCGACCGTGGTCGCCTCGTACCCCTTCGTCGCGAACAGCTCCATCGCGGCGGCGGCCAGCTCCCGGCGCATCTTGAGCCGCTGGGCGGCCGCGCGGGAGCCGGCGGCGCTCTCCGGGGCATCCTGCGCGGACGGCGTACGAGAGGACCTGGCGGACTGGGGCATGACCTGAACGTACTGCATCGCCGCGGCCCGGTGCGCGGATCCCGGCGTCCCCCCGGGCCCGGCGGGACGGTCGGGCCCGGCGGGGCGGCCGGGGGCGGCCGGGTCCAGCAGGCCGCCCCAGTCCCGTTCCGCCCGGCGCCCCTCCCGCGACCGTCCGCGGGGCCGCTCCTCGGAGCCGGCCTCACCCATGAGGCGCCTCCTAGCGGCGGCGGGCGTACTCGCGGAAGCCGCGGCCCGTCTTGCGGCCGAGGCAGCCCGCGGCCACCAGGTGCTCCAGCAGCGGCGCCGGGGCCAGGCCCGGGTCGCGGAACTCCCGGTGGAGCACCTTCTCGATGGCCAGCGAGACGTCCAGACCGACCACGTCCAGCAGCTCGAACGGGCCCATCGGGTAGCCGCCGCCGAGCTTCATCGCCGCGTCGATGTCGTCCAGGGACGCGTAGTGCTCCTCGACCATCTTGATGGCGTTGTTCAGGTACGGGAACAGCAGGGCGTTGACGATGAAACCGGCCCGGTCGCCGCAGTCCACCGGGTGCTTGCGGATCCGGGCGCACACCTCGCGGACCGTGGCGTGGACGTCGTCCGCCGTCAGCACCGTCCGCACGACCTCCACCAGCTTCATGGCCGGCGCGGGGTTGAAGAAGTGCATGCCGACCACGTCCTGCGGGCGCGAGGTGGCGCGGGCGCAGGCCACCACCGGCAGCGAGGAGGTCGTCGTGGCCAGCACGGCGCCGGACTTGCAGATCTTGTCCAGCGTCGCGAACAACTGCTGCTTGGCCGACAGGTCCTCGGCTATCGCCTCCACGGCCAGGTCGACGTCCGCGAAGTCGTCGTACGTCCCCGTCGCCCTGACCAGGTCCAGGGTCTGCGCGGCGGCCTCGGCGGTCATCCGGCCCCGGTCGACCGAGCGCGCGAGCGACGCGCCGATCCGGGCGCGGGCGGCCTGCGCCTTCTCCTCGGTGCGCGCGGCGAGCACGACGTCGTAGCCCGCCTTCGCGAACACCTCCGCGATGCCCGACGCCATGGTGCCCGAGCCGGCCACGCCGACCGAGCGGACGGGGCGGCCGGCGGCGAGGGCGCCGCTCTCCGGCGGGGTCAGCGCGTCGCGCACCACGGCGCCGCTGCCGGGGGCCTCGTAGGTGTAGAAGCCGCGGCCCGCCTTGCGGCCGGTCAGGCCCGCCTCGCTGAGCTGCTTGAGGATCGGCGCGGGGGCGTGCAGCCGGTCGCGGGACTCCGCGTACATGGCCTCCAGGACCGTGCGCGCGGTGTCCACGCCGATCAGGTCGAGCAGCGCCAGCGGGCCCATCGGCAGGCCGCAGCCCATCCGCATCGCCGCGTCGACGTCCTCCCGGGAGGCGTACTTCGCCTCGTACATCGCGGCGGCCTGGTTGAGGTAGCCGAACAGCAGGCCGTCGGCGACGAAGCCGGGCCGGTCGCCCACCGCGACGGGCTCCTTGCCCAGGTCGACGGCGAGATCGGTGACGGCGGCGACGGCCTGCGGCGCGGTGAGCACGCAGGAGACCACCTCGACCAGCTTCATGGCCGGCGCCGGGTTGAAGAAGTGCAGGCCGAGCACCCGCTCCGGGTGCGCGGAGTCGGCGGCCAGCCGGGTCACCGACAGCGCGTTGGTGCCGGTGGCCAGGATCGTCTCCGGCCGCACCACCCGGTCCAGCTCGCGGAAGATCTGCTGCTTGATCTCGTACGACTCCGGCGCCACCTCGATGACCAGGTCGGCGTCGGCCGCGGCGGCCAGGTCGGCGGCGGTGCGCACACGGGCGAGGACGTCCGCGCGCTCCTGCTCGGTGAGGCGGCCGCGCTCCACGGCGCGGGCGGTGGAGGTCTCCAGAGCGGCGACGGACCGGGCGGCCGCCGCCTCGCTGACGTCGATGCCGATGACCTCGCGGCCGCCCCGGGCCAGGACTTCGGCGATGCCGGTGCCCATGGTGCCGAGGCCGACCACGGCGATCGTCTTCAGCGGGGACGCGGAGGAGGACAGAGAGGTGTCGGAGAGGGGAGTGGCCATCGCGGGACTCCAGGAATGAGGGTGACGACTGGGAGCGCGGCCCGGTGCGCCGCGACGGCGCACCGGGTGCGGAGGAAGAGAGGGTGCGGGTGTGGCCGGGCCGCGAGCGCACACGCCCGGCGCCGAACGCCGCGGGCTCACGCGCCCACGGACAGCGGCATGGTGCCGACCGGCTCTGTCCCAAGCCGAGTCGTACTGCGGTACCTGACGTACCGAACCGACAACGCTCGCAGTGGCTGCGTCACCAGGCCACCGCGAGGGGGTGCGAGTGGGTAACTCGCTCGTATGAGCTTAACCCGTGAGTAACGAGCGCGCCACCCCCTTGAGTTCACTGGTCGGGTTCCCGCATGGCCGAGGCGGATCTCCCTTGCCCCTGCGCCGAGCCCTCCATGTCCCCGATGGGGTGCGCTGCGTGCGCGATACGGGTTTCACGCCGGCGGTTCGGCTCTATGGTGGCCTTCGTGGACGAAGAGTGGCGATCGCTCACGGAGCGCGTCCGGCAGGAGTCGGGCGGGACGGCGGCCTACCGGCGCCTCGCGGCGCGCGAAGACGTCGAGGGCGCCGAGGACGCGGAGGAACTGGCCGAGGTCCTTATGGCGCCCGGACAGCCGCTGTGGGCCAGGGAGCTGGCCGCGTTCCGGCTGGGCCTCGCGGGGGACCGGCGTGCCTTCGAGTCGCTGGTCCTGCTGCTGAACCACCGCGACCCGCCGCGCTGCGCGTCCGCCGCCCACGCCCTGGCCCGCCTCGGCGACCCGCGCACCGCCCGCGCGGCGGCGGCCCTGGCCACCAACGAACTGCGCGTCGCCTACGCCCTGCACCCCGTGCGCCTCCTGGTGGAGCTGCGCGCCCCGGAGTCGGCGCCCGCACTGATCACCGCCTTGCAGCGCCGGCTGCGCCCGCACGACCCGTACCGCCGGGTTGCGCTGGCCTGCGTGGACGGCCTGGGCGCCCTCGGTGACGCGCGAGCCCGTACCGTGCTCAGCGAGGCCCTGGCCCACCCGGCCCTGGCCGAGGCGGCGGTACGGGCGCTGGGGCGCCTTCCCCGGCAGCGGTGAGGGAAGCGGGCGGGGACCCGTGAGCCCCCGCCTGCCTGCGCCTGGGTCTGCGCCTGGGTCTGGGGCTGCACCTGTGTCTCTGCCTCGGCCCCTGCCTCTGCCCTTGCTCCTGCTCCTGCGTCTCGTCCGGCGGGCGGTCGCGCCCTCAGCCGCGGAACCCCATCAGCCCGTGCAGCAGCGCGCCGCGGGACGCGCCGGAGGACGGCTCGGCGGCCGCCGCCTTGGCGCTCTCCGGCTCCGGGTCGGGCAGCTTCGGGCACACCGCGTCGGCCGTGCCGAGGCGCCCGCGCGGCACCGTGCCGTGGCGCAGGTAGTCGAACAGGTAGCGGTCCAGGCAGGAGTTGCCGCTCAGCGTGACGCCGTGGTTGGCGCCGCCCTGCTCGACGACCAGGCTGGAGCGGGCCAGCAGGCGATGCGCCGTCACCGCGCCCTCGTACGGGGTGGCCGCGTCGTCGGTGGCCTGGAACAGCAGCACGGGCGGCAGCTCGCCGTTGGCGACGTTCACCGGGCGCGCGGCGGCGGTCGGCCAGAACGCGCAGGGCGCGTTGTACCAGGCGTTGTTCCAGACCATGAAGGGCGCCTTGCTGTACGCCGCCCATTCGTCCGCGCGCCACCGCTTCCAGTCGCGCGGCCAGCGGGCGTCGCGGCACTGCACCGACGTGTAGACGCTGTAACCGTTGTCGCCGGAGGCGCCGAGCGCGCCGAGGGCGGCGTAGGCGGTCAGGAGCGGCCCGGTGTTCCCGCCGTGCGCGTAGGACGCGAACGCCCTTGCCAGGGACGGCCAGTAGCCGTTGTAGTAGCCGCCCGGGATGAAGGTGTCCTCCAGTTCGGAGGCGCCGACCTTCCCGCCGGCCGGCTTCCTGGCGAGCGCCGCCCGCATCGCGTACCACTCGGCCGCCACCTCGGCCGGGTCGCCGCCCAGCCGGTAGGTCGAGTCGTTCGCGGCGATCCAGGCCATGAGGGCGCGTTGGCGGTCGTCGAAGGCGTAGTCCTGCCGGAGGTTGTCGTCGTACCAGACGCCGGCCGGGTCGACGACGGAGTCCAGGACCAGTCGGCGCACCCGCTGCGGGAAGAGCTTGGCGTACACCGCGCCGAGGTAGGTTCCGTAGGAGTAGCCGAGGTAGCTGACCTTCGGGGCGCCCAGGGCCCGGCGGATCGCGTCCATGTCGGCGGCCGCGCTGACCGTGTCGACGTACGGCAGCAGCTTCGCGTACTTCCTGCCGCAGGCGGCGGCGAAGGAGCGCGCGCGGGTGAGGTTGGCCCGCTCCAGCGCGGGGGTGCTCGGCAGCGAGTCGGGGCGCACCGGGCCGAAGTACCCCGGCGCGCAGTCCAGCGCCGGCCGGCTCGCGCCCACGCCGCGCGGGTCGAAGCCGATGACGTCGTACTGGGACGCGACCGCCCTGGGCAGCGAGGAGGCGACGAACGCGGCCAGGGAGAGGCCGCTGCCGCCCGGCCCGCCCGGATTGACCAGCAGCGGCCCCTGGAAGGCCCTCGCGGTGTGCCGCACCCGGGAGACGGCGAGAGTGATCTGCCGGCCGCCGGGGCGCCGGTAGTCGAGCGGCGCGGTCACCGACCCGCACTGGAGGGCCGGCTGCGCATCGGCGCCGCACTTCTTCCAGTGGATCCCGGCCGCCCGGACCGCCGCCGCGGGGCGGGGCGTGCTGGCGTCGGCGGGGACGGCCGTCAGGGAACCGGCGACGACGGCGGCGCCGCACAGCAGGGCAGCGCTTCTTCTCATGGGTCCTCCCAGGACGGAGCCGCCGAGGACCGCGGGTCTCGCGGTCCTCGCCGCCGCATCGTCCCGGAAAGATCGCCCAAAGAGGGGCGTTCAGGTGAATCTTGACCCGATCGGGCCTGGTGATGCGCTCGAACGACTTCAAAGGGGCGTGAACGGACGACCCCGAAGGCGCGTGAGCGGACGATCTCAGAGGATCGTGAACGGACGACCTCAGTTGAGGATGAGGCGACCTCAGAGGGGGATGAGCGGATGATTCAGAGAAGCGTGAGCTGCGTCGGTCCGGTCGTCGCGGCGCCGTCCGGCCCCGGCGCCGGGGGTTCCGGCGGGCGCAGGCGCCGCGCCTCGCCGGGACGCGCGGGACCGATGCCGTACTCCCGCGCCAGGTCGTGCACTTGGCGGGTGATCCGGCGCTGGTACCAGGTGGGGGCGTAGGCGCCGTCGGCGTACAGGCGCTCGTAGCGCGGCGTCAGGTGCGGGTGACGGCGGCCGAGCCAGGCCATGAACCACTCGCGGGCGCCCGGCCGCAGGTGCAGCGTCAGCGGCGTGACGGACGCCGCGCCGGACGCCGCGATGGCGCGCACGGTCGCCCTGAGCTGGTCCGGGCCGTCGCTCAGGAAGGGGATCACCGGCGCCATCAGCACGGCGCAGCCGATGCCGCGCTCCCCGAGGGCGCGCACCACGTCCAGGCGGCGCTCGGGGGAGGGCGTGCCCGGCTCCACGGTGCGCCACAGCTCGGCGTCGGTGAAGCCCACGGAGACGGAGACGCCCACGTCGGTGACCTCCGCCGCCTGCGTCAGCAGGTCCAGGTCGCGCAGGATCAGCGTGCCCTTGGTCAGGATCGAGAACGGGTTGGCGCGGTCGCGCAGCGCGGCGACGATGCCCGGCATCAGGCGGTAGCGGCCCTCGGCCCGCTGGTAGCAGTCCACGTTGGTGCCCATGGCGATGTGCTCGCCGTGCCAGCGGGGCGAGGCGAGCTGGCGGCGCAGCAGCTCCGGCGCGTTCACCTTGACCACGATCTGGCTGTCGAAGCCGAGGCCGGTGTCGAGGTCCAGGTAGCTGTGCGTCTTGCGGGCAAAACAATAGACACACGCATGGGAACAGCCGCGGTACGGGTTCACCGTCCACTCGAACGGCATGCGGGACGCGCCCGGCACGCGGTTGATGATCGAACGGGCCCGGACCTCGTGGAAGGTGATCCCGCGGAACTCGGGCGTGTCGAAGGTGCGGGTGACGACCGCCTCCGCGCCGAAGAGCGCGGCCTCGGCCCGGCCCCGCTGCGTGCCCCCGGCGCTTCCGGAGTCCCGCGTGTCGCCGGAGTCCCCGGAGCCGGCGGTGAGGTTGTCCCAGCGCATGACGCCTCCTCGGTAGCTCTGGCTCCAGAATAGAACACATGTTCCCTTGATCGTGCGGACGGCACCGCGAGGGGGGCGTCCCGGCGTCCGCGGGCCGCCCCGTGCCCCTGCGTCGCCCCGCGGCGCCCGCGCCCCGCGCCGCTCGCCCGCCGCACCCCGATTTGGGGGGCCGGACGGCGGGGTGGTTGGCTTTGCCCCCACCCTGAGTACGGATGTCCTGGAGGAACCTCATGGCGCAGGTCGAGGCCACAACGGAGCGGGTCGTCGCGGCGGACGCGGAGAAGGTGTTCGACGCCCTCGCCGACTACAGCGGCACCCGCGAGAGGCTGCTGCCCGAGCACTTCAGCGAGTACGAGGTGCGCGAGGGCGGGGACGGCGAGGGCACCCTCGTCCACTGGAAGCTCCAGGCCACCAGCAAGCGCGTCCGCGACTGCCTGCTGGACGTCAGCGAGCCCACCGACGGCGAGCTGGTCGAGAAGGACCGCAACTCCTCCATGGTCACCGTCTGGCGGGTCACCCCCGCCGGCGAGGGCAGGTCCCGCGTCGTCGTCACCACCACGTGGCAGGGCGCCGGCGGCGTCGGCGGCTTCTTCGAGAAGACGTTCGCCCCCAAGGGCCTCGGCCGCATCTACGACGCCGTGCTCGCCCGGCTCGCCGCCGAGGTCGAGAAGTAGACCCCGGCGCAACTCGCCTCTGGGAGGCCAGCGTTGGTCTCTCACCGGTTCGAGTGATCTCTGCACGGCGCCCCGTCTTGCCGTAACTCGCCGTGCTTGCCCGTAGTTGTCGCTTCATGCGCGGAGAACGCGCGGCGGCCGCGACGAGGGAGAGGCACGTGGGCGGGATCACTCTGGTGCAGGACGAACCGGTCGCGCCCCCGCCGGACCCCCGTGCCGCTCATCCGGAGACCGCGGGGGACCCGGCGGCCGCGGAGCACCCGGGCGTCCCGGGCGCACCGGGCGCGCCGGGCGCGCCGGGAGCGACGGCGGACGCCGCGCCGCCGGTCCCCGACCTCGGCCCCCGCCAGGTGCGGCTGGTCTTCCTCGGCCTGATGCTCGCGCTGCTGCTGGCCGCGCTCGACCAGATGATCGTGGCCACCGCGCTGCCCAAGATCGTCGGCGAGCTGCACGGTCTGGACCGGATGTCCTGGGCGATCACCGCGTATCTGCTCACGGCCACCGTCGGACTGCCCGTCTACGGCAAGCTCGGCGACCTCATCGGCCGCAAGGGCGTCTTCCAGTTCGCCATCGGCGTCTTCGTCATCGGCTCCGCGCTGACCGGACGGGCGCAGACCATGGACCAGATGATCGCCTACCGCGCCGTGCAGGGCGTCGGCGCGGGCGGCCTCATGATCGGCGTCCAGGCGATCATCGCCGACATCGTCCCGCCTCGGCAGCGCGGCCGCTTCATGGGGCTGATCGGCGCCGCCTTCGGCCTCGCCTCCGTCGCCGGACCGCTGCTCGGCGGCTACTTCACCGACCACCTCTCCTGGCGCTGGTGCTTCTACGTCAACGTGCCCTTCGGCCTGGTCACCCTGGCCGTGATCACCGTCGTGCTCAAACTGCCCAGGCCCCGCGCCAGGGCCCGGTTCGACGTCCTGGGCGCGCTGCTGCTCGCCACCGCCTCCGCCTGCCTGGTGCTGCTCACGAGCTGGGGCGGCACCGAGTACGCCTGGGGCTCCGCCGTGATCCTGGGCCTCGGCGCGGGCGCCGTCGCGGCGGCCGCGCTGTTCGCCGTGACCGAGCGCTTCGCCGCCGAGCCGCTGATCCCGCTGCGGCTGTTCCGCGACTCCGTCTTCACCGTCAGCGGCCTGGTCGGACTGGTCATCGGCGTCGCGCTGTTCGGCGCCGCCAGCTATCTGCCGACCTTCCTCCAGATGGTCGACGGCGCCTCCGCCACCGGATCCGGACTGCTGATGCTGCCCATGATGGGCGGCATCGTGGGCGCGTCGGTCCTCTCCGGCCAGCTCATCAGCCGCACCGGCCGCTACAAGGTCTACCCGGTGCTCGGCGCCGCCCTGGCGGCCGTCGGCATGTGGCTGCTGTCCGGTCTCCAGGCCGACACGCCCCAGCTTGAGTACAGCGTCTTCATGGCGGTGCTCGGAGCGGGCATCGGCCTGGTCATGCCGGTCCTGGTGCTCGCCGTGCAGAACTCCGTGCGCCCCGCCGACCTCGGCACGGCGACCAGCGCCAACAACTACTTCCGGCAGATCGGCGGCAGCGTGGGCGCCGCCGTCTTCGGCACCCTGTTCGCCGACCGGCTCGGCGCCGCCCTGCGCGACCGGCTGCCCGCGGGCGCCGCCCTGCCCGACCCCGAGTCGATCACCCCGCAGGCCGTGCGGGCGCTGCCGCCGGCCGTCCGCGACGCCTACGTCCAGGCGTACGCCGACGCCATGCCGCGGATCTTCCTCTACCTGGTGCCGGTGCTCGTCCTCGGCCTGATCATCGCCTTCTTCCTCAAGGAGAGACCGCTGGTGTCCCACCACACCCCCGCCGCCCCCGTCTACGAGACGGACCCCGCGCCGCTGACCCCCGAGGTGCCGCCGGCGCGCGCGCCGTACCCGGCCGGAGTCCCCGTCTGCGGCGCCGTGCAGCACGCGGACGGCACCGTCGTGCCCCGCGCGGCGCTCACCCTGATCGACGTCGGCGGGCAGCAGATCGGGCGGGGCGCGAGCGGCGAGGACGGACGCTACGCGCTGTCCACGCCGGGCGCCGGGTCCTACGTGCTGATCGCCGCGGCCGGCGGCCACCAGCCGCAGGCGGTGTCCGTGACCGTCGGCGAGCGGCCCGTCGAACTCGACGTCGTCCTCGGCGGGGCCGGCCGCCTGGCGGGCGCCGTGCGCACGGCGGACGGCAGCCCCGTGTACGACGCCGCCGTCACCCTGACCAACGTGCACGGCGAGGTGGTGGCCGGGACCCGCACCGGACGCGAGGGCGGTTACGTCCTCACCGAGCTGGTCGCCGGCGAGTACACCCTGGCCGCCAGCGCGCCCGCCTTCCGCCCGGTGGCGCTCCCGGTCAGCGTGCAGGCGTCCCGGGAGACCCGCCAGGACGTCGAGCTGGCGGGGGGCGCGGTGCTGCGCGGCACGGTCCGGGCCGGCGGCGGGCGGCCCGTGCAAGATGCGCGGGTGACGCTGCTCGACGCGGCGGGCAACGTGGTGGACACGCTCACCACCGGACTGGACGGGACGTTCCGGTTCGTGGACCTGTCCTCCGGCGAGTACACGGTGATCGCCGCGGGCTACCCGCCGGTCGCCACGGTCTTGCAGGTCGCGGGCGGCGGACGCACGGAACGCGACCTCCAGCTCGGCCACGAGGACTGACCGGCACGGGCCCGGACCGGACCGGGCCGCCCGGGACCGGCTCCGGGCGGCCTCTCCGCGCACCCGGTCCGGGCCGCCCGGCCTCGAAGCACCCGCCGGTTCGGACCGCCCGGCTTCGAAGCACCCGGTTCGGGTCCCGCACTCTCCTGTTTCTGAGCGCCGTTGAGCCCCGGTGGTGACGGCCCCACGTGGCCCACGTCCCGCCCCCGTGCGACCCTCTGCGTGTCACAGGGGTGGCATATTGTCGTATTCGCGTAGTTTGAAGGGCCGGGGACGGGGTCTTACCTACAGCCTGTAGGATTGCCCCACCCCCAATGGAGCTGAGCGAGCGCTCAGCTAACAAGGACGAGAGGTGGCCGTGTCGAGCGTCGCGCCCGAACCGGACGTCAGTGTTGTCGTCATCGTCTACAACGACGAAGAGCGCCTTCCAGCGGCCGTAGGTTCCGTCCTTGCGCAGACTCTGCGCAATGTCGAGGTGATCATCGCCGACGACTGCTCGACGGACGGCTCCTACGCGGTCGCCCAGGCGCTCGCCGCGGCCCACCCCGGCAGAGTGCGCGCGATCCAGTTGCCCGAGAACAGCGGCGGCTGCGGCGAGCCCCGCAACCAAGGCGTCAAGGTCGCCCGCGGCCGGTACGTGATGTTCCTGGACAGCGACGACACGCTGGAGTCCAACGCGTGCCGGAACATGGTCGAGGCCGGCGACCGCACCGGCGCCGACCTCGTCTCCGGCCTGTGCGTGCGCGTGCACACCGACAGCCGGCACACCAAGCGGGCCGCGTGGTACCAGTGGCTGTACCGCGGCACCCGCACGATCGACTCCATCGCGGAGCTGCCGGACCTGTTCGTCTTCGACACCCTGTCCACCAACAAGTGCTACCGGCGTGACTTCCTGGTGGACAACGCCCTCGAGTTCCCCCGGGGCATCCACTACGAGGACCTGCTCTTCTCCGCACAGGCGTACCTCGCCGCCCGGCGCATCACCCTGATCCCGAACACGGTCTACTTCTGGAACGTCGTGCAGAAGTCCGCCGTCAAGTCGATCAGCAACCGGCGCGGGGAGATCAGCAACTTCGCCCACCGGGTCGAGATCCACCGGCGCATCGACGGCCTCCTCGACCTCCAGGGCCAGGACGAGCTGAAGCTGCGCAAGGACATCAAGTTCCTCAAGCACGACTTGGTGCTCTACCTGCGCGAACTGCCGTTCCTGGACGACGAGTACCGGCACCGCTTCGCCGAGCTGGCCCGCGGCTACATCCAGGGCTTCCCCGAGGCGGCCTACGCCGAGCTGGACCGGATCCACGCCATCTGCGCCCAGCTCCTGCTGCGCGAGGACTGGACCGACCTGATGCCGGCCATCGACACGCTCATCAACCGCGGCAAGATCTCCGCCCCGCTGACCGAGCGCGACGGCAGGATCTACTGGACCGACCGCTACCTCGACGACGAGGGGATGCGCTCCGTCCTGGACGTCACCGCGTTCGGCTACCACGCCAAACGCGTGGAACAGATGAACCTGCGCAACCAGCTCACCGAGTGCACCGTGAGCGGCGGCGACGTGACGCTCGCGGGCGAGGTCGTCAACCCGCTGGGCACGATCGCCCCGGGCGCGACCCTCAGCGCCGAACTGGAGTTCCGCGCCCGCCGCCGCAGCCTCCAGACGTTCGCTTTCCCGGTCCCCGCCCCGCGCCACGAAGGCGACGCCGTCGCCTGGAAGGCGGTGCTCCCGCTCGCCCAGAGACTGCGGCCGCTCGGCCTGGTCGACGACGTCTGGGACGTCCGCCTGCACCTGACCGTGGACGGCGCGAAGAGCACCAGCCGGCTCACCGTCGGCGCCGTCGACCTCGAACACGCCGCGGCCGTGCCCGTCCGGCCCCGGCTCACCCGGCTGCTGGCCGACCGGCTGGAGGCCCAGGTCTCCGCCAAGGGCCACCTCGCCTTCGTGCTGACCCAGCACGGTCAGGCCGCGCGCGCCGGACGCGCCGCCGTGGAGCGCAACCTGCACGGCCGCCCCGCGCGCTCCGCCAAGGACGCCTACCGCAAGGTGCGCGAGCTGCGCCGGGAGCTGAACTCCGGCGCCCGCAAAATCCAGGTGTACGAGCGCATGCTGACCAGGCTGCCGATCCGCAAGGGCACGGTCGTCTTCGAGAGCCACCTGGGCAAGCAGTACAGCGACAGCCCGCGCGCCGTCTTCGAGGAGCTGCGCCGCCGCGGGACGCCCATCACCCCGATCTGGTCCTACACCGGCGAGCGCCCCCGCGACTTCCCCAAGGACGCCGAGCTGGTGCGCCGCTGGTCCTGGGGCTACCTCAAGGCGCTCGCCCAGGCCGAGTTCTGGATCGACAACCAGGGCTACCCGCTGCGCCTGCCCAAGCGCCCGGAGACCACGTACATCCAGACCTGGCACGGCTCCGCGCTGAAGCGGATGGGCTACGACGAGCCCGGCCTGCGGATGCTGTCCGAGACGGAGCAGCGCGACTACCAGAAGGCGCTGGAGCGCTTCGACCACTTCGTGGTCCGCGGCGAACACGACGTGCGCACCCTGGCCCGCGCCTACCGCATCCCCGAGCACAAGCTGCTGCGCACCGGCTACCCGCGCAACGACGCCCTGGTCCGGGCCCGGCAGTCCGGCGCTCCCGACCCCCAGGCGCGCGAGATCGCCGAACGCCTCGGCGTCGAGCCGGGCCGCAAGGTGCTGCTGTACGCGCCCACCTTCCGCGCCCGCGCCGACGGCCGGGTCAAGGACTTCGAGTTCCCCTTCGACGTGGAGGAGTTCGCCGGCCGCTACGGCGACGACTACACCCTGCTCGTCCGCGCGCACTACCTGAACCGGCTCACCCTGCCCCCGTCGGTGGCCGGACGCGTGATCGACGTCAGCGCCGAGCCGGACATCACCCCGCTGATGCTGCTCGCCGACGCCCTGATCACCGACTACTCCTCGGTGATGTTCGACTACGCCTTGCTCCAGCGTCCCCTCGTGTTCTTCGCGTACGACTGGGAGGAGTACGCCCAGGACACCCGGGGCACCTACTTCGACCTGCTCTCCGAGGCGCCGGGCCCGGTCCCGCGCACCCCGGAGGAGCTGTTCGGGGTCCTCGACGACCTGAGCGGCGTGCGCACGGCGTACGAGGCGCGGCTGAAGGAATTCGTGGACAAGTACGGCGAGTACGACCGCGGGGACGCCGCGGCGCAGATCGTGGACCGTTTCTTCGGCCCCGCGGGAGAGACCCGATGACCCAGCGCGACATCTTCTTCGTGGCCAACGAGGTCAACGAGCTAGGCGGCGTGGGCCGCTGGCAGACCCAGCTCGCCGGACTGCTGGCCGGCCGCGGCCACCGGGTCACCGTCTGCGGCATCGCCCCGGCCCACCATCCGATGGACCTCGGCGAGGAACCCCCCTTCCGGACCGTGACGCTGTACTCCCAGCGGCCGCCCGGCCGCCCCCGGGCACGCCGCCTGCTGGGCCCGGCCGACCCGGCCCCGCGCCGCCACGAGGCGCACATGCGCGCCGCCGCCTCCCGGCTCAGCGACCTGTTCCGGGAGGCCCGGCCCGGTGCGATGATCATCGTGCCCCAGGTGTGGGCGATGGAGTGGGTGGCGCTCGCCGACACCGCCGGGCACCGCGTCGTCGGCATGAGCCACGAGTCCTTCGACACCTGCCGGAAAAGCTCCCGGTTCAACCGGGTCAAGACGTACTTCGCGGACGTCGACCGGATGCTGGCGCTCACCCAGGAGGACGCCGACCGCTGGGTCGGCGAGGGCCTGAACAACGTCGGCTTCATGCCGAACCCGCTGCCGATCGTGCCCGACGCGCCCTCCCCGCGCAGCGAGAAGACAGTCGTGAGCATCGGCCGGCTCTCCCACGAGAAGGGCGTCGACCTGCTCCTGGACGCCTGGGCCGAGGCCGCGCCGCAGCAGCCCGGCTGGACCCTGCGCGTCTACGGCAGGGGAGAGGCCGAGCAGGAACTGCGCCGGCGGTGCACCGAACTCGGGCTCGACGACTCGGTGGACTTCGCCGGGCAGACCGCCGACGTGCCCGGGGCGCTGCGCGGATCCTCCGTCTTCGTGCAGTCCTCCCGCGGCGAGGGCTTCCCGCTGGTCCTGCTGGAGGCGATGGCCTGCGGCGTGCCCTGCGCGGTGTTCGACTGCGCGCCCGGCGTCCGCGAGATCGTCTCCCACGAGGAGGACGGCCTGCTGGCCCGTCCCGGCAACACCTCCGAACTCGCCCGCCATCTCGTCCGGCTGATGTCGGACGACCGCCTGCGCGACGAGATGGGCGAGCAGGCCCTGCGCAGCGTACGGCGCTTCGAACCGGAGGAGATCACGGACCGCTGGGAAGCGCTGTTCGACTTCCTGGAGCGCTGAGGACGGGCCGACGGGCCGCTCCTGCCGCACGCCAACACCCCTGGGCAGCATGGACGACACGGGAGACGAAGCGCGCATGACGGTGAGGCATCCCCACGACGACCAGGGCAGGAGCAGGGACCTGGAGGTCAACCCGGTGTTCAGCCGGGAGCCCCTCCAGATCCCCCGCTACACGCTGCCGGAGCGGGAGATGGAGCCCGACACCGCCTACCAGGTGGTCCACGACGAGCTGATGCTCGACGGCAACGCCCGGCAGAACCTCGCGACGTTCGTCTCCACCTGGGCGGAGCCGCAGGCCCTGCGGCTGATGTCCGAGTCCGCCGCGAAGAACATGATCGACAAGGACGAGTACCCGCAGACGGCGGAACTCGAGACCCGGTGCGTGCACATGCTGGCCCGGCTGTGGCACGCCGAGGACCCGCGGCACGCGACCGGCTGCTCGACCACCGGCTCCAGCGAGGCGGCCATGCTCGGCGGCCTCGCGCTCAAGCGGCGCTGGCAGCACCGGCGCCGCGCCGAGGGGAAGCCCGCCGACCGGCCCAACCTGGTCATGGGCGTCAACGTGCAGATCTGCTGGGAGAAGTTCGCCGACTACTTCGAGGTGGAGCCGCGCTACGTGCCGATGGAGGGGGACCGGTTCCACCTCACCCCCGAGACGGCCGTCGAACTGTGCGACGAGAACACCATCGGGGTCGTCGCGGTCCTGGGCTCCACCTTCGACGGCAGCTACGAGCCGGTCGCCGGCATCGCGGCGGCCCTGGACGACCTCCAGTCCCGCACCGGCCTGGACATCCCGATCCACGTCGACGGCGCCTCCGGGGCGATGATCGCCCCCTTCCTGGACCCTGACCTGACCTGGGACTTCCGGCTGCCGCGGGTCGCCTCCATCAACACCTCCGGGCACAAGTACGGCCTGGTCATGCCCGGGGTCGGCTGGGCGGTGTGGCGCAGTCACGACGCCCTGCCCGAGGACCTGGTGTTCCACGTCAACTACCTCGGCGGCGACATGCCGACGTTCGCGCTGAACTTCTCCCGGCCGGGCGCCCAGGTCGTCGCCCAGTACTACACCTTCCTGCGCCTGGGCCACGACGGCTTCCGACGGGTGCAGCAGACCTGCCGGGACGTCGCCGTCTGGCTGGCCGCCGAGCTAGCCGCGCTCGGCCCGTTCGAGCTGATCACCGACGGCGGCGAGCTGCCGGTCGTCGCCGTCCGGGTGCGCGACGGCGTCGAGAGCTTCAGCGTGTTCGACGTGTCCGCCGCGCTGCGCGAGCGGGGCTGGCAGGTGCCCGCGTACACCTTCCCCAAAAACCGCACTGACCTCGCCGTGCTGCGCTTCGTGATCCGCAACGGCTTCAGCCGCGACCTGGCCGACCTGCTGATGGCCGACCTGCGCCGCGTGCTGCCCCGGCTGGAGAAGCAGAGCGAGCCCTGCCGCAGCGCCGACGACGCGGGCGGCTTCGCCCACGGCGCCGAGACCAAGAACCCGCTCCGGCCGGGACGGCGCTGACCGGGTCCGCATGCGCGGACCAGGCCGGGCCCGTCCCTCGCGAAGGACTCCAGGAGGACCCGATGTGCCGTCTGTTCGCTCTCAGCAGCGCCCCGCGGCGCACCCACGCGACGTTCTGGCTGCTGGACGCCCCGGACAGCCTCAGCCGGCAGAGCCGCCACGACCCCGACGGCACCGGTCTGGGCTACTTCGCCGCGGACGGCGCCCCGCGCGTCGACAAATCGCCGATCGCCGCCTACCGGGACCGCGCCTTCGCCGCGGAGGCGCGGCAGGCGGACTCCGCTGTGTTCGTCGCCCATGTGCGCTACGCCTCCACCGGCGCGCTGAAGGCCCGCAACACCCATCCGTTCGCGCAGGACGGGCGGCTGTTCGCGCACAACGGGGTGATCGAGGACCTGGACCGGCTCGACGAGCGGCTCGGCGAGGACCGCTCCCTGGTCCACGGCGACACCGACTCCGAGCGGTTCTTCGCCCTGATCACCCGGGAGACCCGCCTGGCCGGCGGAGACGTCGCCGCCGGCCTTGAGCGGGCCGCCGGGTGGATCGCCGCGCACCTGCCCGTCTTCGCCCTCAACCTCGTGCTCGCCGCCCCCGACCAGTTGTGGGCGCTGCGCTACCCCGCCACGCACGAGCTGTACGTCCTCCAGCGCGCGGCCGGCGGCCCGCACGGGGGCCGGCACCTGGACCACTCCGGCGCCCAGGGGCGGATGCGCGTGCACTCCCAGAGCCTGGCCGACTCGCCCTCCGTCGTCGTGGCCAGCGAGCGCATGGACGACAACCCCGACTGGCGGCCCCTGGCCTCCGGCGAACTGCTGCACGTAGGACCCGACCAGCGGACCACACGCCGGGTGATCCTGCCCGACCCTCCGGCGCACCCGCTCACCCTCGCCGACCTGCGGCCCGAGGCCGCCGCCTCGCAGAAGGCGGTCTAGGGCCCGCCGTAGGGGATCACCAGGGGATCGCTAGGCGATCACTCGGCCGGGGTCTAAACTCGCGCCTGCCCCTCGGCGAACGACGGACACGGACCGCGCCGGGTCGACCCGAGCAGGAGAGGGAGCAGTGGTGTGAAGATCCTCATCAGCGCCGACATGGAGGGCGCCACCGGGGTGACCTGGCCCGCGGACGTGCTGCCGGGGACCCCGGAGTGGCAGCGGTGCCGCTCGATGTTCACCTCCGACGTCAACGCCGCCGTCCTCGGCTTCTTCGACGGCGGCGCCGACGAGGTCCTGATCAACGAGGCGCACTGGACGATGCGCAACCTGCTGCTCGAAGAGCTGGACGAGCGGGCGCAGATGATCACCGGACGCCACAAGTCGCTGTCCATGGTGGAGGGCGTGCAGCACGGTGACGTGGACGGCGTCGCCTTCGTCGGCTACCACGCGGGCGCCGGCATGGAGGGCGTCCTCGCCCACACCTACCTCGCCAACTCCCTCACCGGCGTCTGGCTGAACAACGTACGGGCCAGCGAGGGGCTGCTGAACGCGCGGGTGGCGGCCGAGCACGGCGTGCCGGTCGTGCTGGTCACCGGGGACGACGTGGCCTGCGAGGACGCCCTCGGGTACGCGCCCGAGGCGTTGAAGGTCGCGGTGAAGGACCATGTGTCGCGGTACGCGGCCGTGTGCCGCACCCCGGCCCGCACCGCCGCGGACATCCGCGCGGCGGCCAAGGAGGCCGTTTCCCTGGCGGGCCGCCGAGAGCCGTCCGACCGGGGCCCGTTCACCGTGGTGACGGAGTTCGACGCCGAGCACCTCGCCCAGGCCGTCACCGTCGTCCCCGGCGTGACCCGGATCGGGGAGCGCAGGACGGCGTACACCAATGCGACCATGTACGAGGCGATCCGGACGTTCAAGGCGGTCACCACCATCGCCTCGGCCGCCGTGGAGGAGCAGTATGGCTGACGCGCAGGCGCTGGACGAGGTCGTCGGGTTCACCTCCGACCTGATCCGCATCGACACCAGCAACCGGGGCGGCGGCGACTGCCGGGAGCGTCCGGCCGCCGAGTACGCCGCCGAGCGGCTGGCGGACGCGGGCCTGGACCCCGTGCTGCTGGAGCGGACCCAGGGCCGGACCAACGTCGTCGCCCGGGTCGCGGGGTCCGACCCGTCGGCCCCCGCGCTCCTGGTCCACGGCCACCTCGACGTGGTGCCCGCGCGGGCCGAGGACTGGAGCGTGCACCCGTTCTCCGGCGAGGTCCGCGACGGCGTCGTGTGGGGCCGGGGCGCGGTGGACATGAAGAACATGGACGCGATGATCCTCGCCGTGGTCCGCTCCTGGGCCCGGCGGGGCCTGAAGCCGCGCCGGGACGTGGTGATCGCGTTCACCGCCGACGAGGAGGCCAGCGCCGAGGACGGCTCCGGCTTCCTCGCCGACCGGCACGCGGAGCTGTTCGAGGGCTGCACCGAGGCGGTCGGGGAGTCCGGGGCGTTCACCTTCCACGACGGCGCCGGACGGCAGATCTACCCGATCGCGGCGGGCGAGCGCGGCACCGCCTGGCTGCGGCTGACCGCGCGGGGCCGGGCGGGCCACGGATCCCGGGTCAACCGGGAGAACGCGGTGACCCGGCTGGCCGCCGCCGTCGCCCGGATCGGGGACCACACCTGGCCGCTGCGGCTCACCCCGACCGTGCGCGCGGCCGTCACCGAACTCGCCGCCCTGTACGGCGTGGCGCCCGATCTCGACGACCTGGACGCGTTCCTCGAAAAGCTCGGTCCGGGCGCCCGGCTCGTCGAGGCGACGCTGCGCAACAGCGCCAACCCGACCATGTTCGAGGCCGGTTACAAGCTCAACGTGATCCCGGGGGAGGCCGTCGCCCACGTCGACGGACGCTATCTGCCCGGCGGGGAGGACGAGTTCCGCACCACCATGGACCGGCTGACCGGCCCGGACGTGGACTGGGAGTTCGCCCACCACGAGGTGGCGCTGCAAGCCCCCGTGGACGCACCGGTGTTCGCCGCGATGCGGGCGGCGGTGGAGGAGTTCGCCCCCGAGGGGCACGTGGTGCCGTACTGCATGCCCGGCGGCACTGACGCCAAGCAGTTCTCGCGCCTGGGGATCACCGGCTACGGGTTCTCGCCGCTGAAGCTGCCCGAGGACATCGACTACCACGCCCTCTTCCACGGAGTGGACGAGCGGGTCCCCGTCGAGGCGCTGCACTTCGGCGTCCGCGTCCTGGACCGCTTCCTGCGGGCGTCCTGAGAGCGAGTGGGGAGAACAGGCAGTGCAGACCCTCCCGTACGGCTCCTGGCCGTCCCCCGTCGACGCGGCCCTGGCCGCCGCGCACGACGGCAAACCGGAGTTCACCGGCTACGTCGGGGACGAGGTGTGGTGGACCGAGCCGCGTCCGGCCGAGGGCGGCCGGCGCACGCTGGTGCGCCGCGTCGCGAGCGGCGCGGAGGAGTCCGTCCTGCCCGCGCCGTGGAACGTGCGCAGCCGCGTCATCGAGTACGGCGGCCGGCCCTGGGCGGGAGCGGTCCGCGACGGGGCGCCGCTGGCGGTGTTCGTCCACTTCGACGACCAGCGGCTGTACCGGTGGGAACCCGGCGGCGAGCCGCGCCCGCTGACGCCGCTGTCGCCGGTGGGCGGCGGGCTTCGCTGGGCCGAGCCGCAGGTGCGCCTGGAGTCCGGCGAGGTCTGGTGCGTGCTGGAGGAGTTCACCGGCGAGGGCCCCAGCGACGTGCGGCGCGTCCTGGTCGCGGTGCCGCTGGACGGCTCGGCCGCCGAGGACCGCGGCGCGGTGCGCGAACTGACCCCCGAGCGGCACCGGTTCGTCACCGGTCCCCGGCTGTCGCCCGACGGGCGGCGCGCGGCCTGGCTGGCCTGGGACCACCCGAGGATGCCGTGGGACGGAACCGAGGCGATCGTGGCCGAGGTCGGCGCGGACGGCCGGTTCGGCACGCCGCGCACGGTGGCCGGCGGCCCCGAGGAGTCCGTCGCCCAGGTGGACTGGGCCCCCGACGGCGCCCTGCTGTACGCGAGCGACCGCAGCGGGTGGTGGAACCTGTACCGCGACGGCGAACCGCTGTGCCCGCGCGAGGAGGAGTTCGGCGGCCCGCTGTGGAAGCTCGGCCAGCGCTGGTTCGCGCCCCTGGACAGCGGGCTGATCGCCGTCCTGCACGGCCGGGGCGCCCTCGCGCTGGGCGTGCTCGACCCGGAGACCGGCGAGGTGGCCGACGCGGCGGGCCCCTGGGCGGAGTTCGACGCCGTGCTCGCCGCGCACGGCGAGCGGGTCGTCGCGGTCGGCGCCGGTCCGCGCAGCGGGTACGAGGTCGTCGAGCTGGACACGCGCACCGGCCACGCCCGGGTGATCGGCGCCGCGCACGCCGACCCGGTGGACCCCGCCTACTACCCCGAGCCGCGGGTCCGCACGTTCGCCGGGCCCGGCGGACGCGACGTGCACGCCCACGTCCACCCGCCCCGCAACCCCGGCTGCCAGGCGCCCGGCGGCGAGCTGCCGCCGTACGTCGTGTGGGCGCACGGCGGCCCCACCAGCCGGTTCCCGCTCGCGCTGGATCTGGAGATCGCCTACTTCACCTCCCGGGGCATCGGCGTCGTGGAGGTCGACTACGGCGGCTCCACCGGCCACGGCCGCGCCTACCGCGACCGGCTGCGCGAGCAGTGGGGCGTGGTGGACGTGGAGGACTGCGCGGCCGTCGCGCTCGCCCTCGCCCAGGAGGGCGCCGCCGACCGCTCCCGGCTGGCGATCCGGGGCGGCAGCGCCGGCGGCTGGACCAGCGCCGCGTCCCTGGCCGCCGCCGGCGTCTACGCCTGCGGCGCCGTCTTCTACCCGATCCTCGACTTGACCGGCTGGGGGACCGGGGAGACCCACGACTTCGAGTCGCGGTACCTCGAGTCGCTGGTCGGACCGCTCGCCGAGGTGCCCGAGCGGTATGCCGAGCGTTCGCCCGCCGAGCACGCCGACCGGATCGACGTCCCGTTCCTGCTGCTCCAGGGCCTGGACGACGTGATCTGCCCGCCGGTGCAGTGCGAGCGCTTCCTGTCCCGGCTCAAGGGGCGCGGGACGCCGCACGCGTACCTGACGTTCGCGGGCGAGGGGCACGGGTTCCGGCGGACCGCGACGATGGTGCGCGCGCTGGAGGCGGAGCTGTCGCTGTACGCTCAGGTGTTCGGCCTGGACCAGCCAGGCGTCCCGACCCTGGAGCTGGGCACATGAAGGAACTCGTGCGTCCCGCGAGGCTCGCCCCCGGCGCCCGCGTGGCCGTCGTCGCGCCCAGCGGGCCGGTGCCCGAGGAACGGCTCCAGGCGGGTCTCGACGTGCTGCGCGGCTGGGACCTGGACCCGGTGGCGGCGCCGCACGTCCTGGACCGGCACGGCGTCTTCGACTACCTGGCGGGCACGGACGCCGACCGGGCCGCCGACCTGGAGAACGCCTGGTGCGACCCGGCGGTGGACGCGGTGCTGTGCGCCCGGGGCGGCTACGGGGCGCAGCGGATGGCGGACCTGCTGGACTGGGAGGCGATGCGGGCGGCCGGGCCCAAGGTGCTGGTCGGCTTCAGCGACGTCACCGCGCTGCACGAGGCGTTCGCCGCCCGCCTGGGCCTGGTCACCCTGCACGGGCCGATGGCCGCCGGCGTCGACTTCCTCAAGAACGCCCGCGCGCAGGAGCACCTGCGGGCCACCCTCTTCGCTCCCGAGACGGTGCGCACCCTCGCCTCGGGCGGCGCCGCGCTGGTCCCCGGGCGGGCCCGGGGCGTCACGCTCGGCGGCTGCCTGACCCTGCTCGCCTCCGAACTCGGCGTCCCCGGCGCGCGGTCCTCGGCGGCCGGCGGCCTGCTGTGCCTGGAGGACGTCGGCGAGGACGCGTACCGCCTGGACCGCTGTCTCACCCAACTCCTGCGCTCCGGCTGGCTCGACGGGGTGCGCGGGGTGCTGCTCGGCTCGTGGGAGGGCTGCGCCGCCCCCGAGCGGGTGCGGGCGATGCTGGCGGACCGGCTCGGCGGCCTCGGGGTCCCCGTCGCCGAGGAGTTCGGCTTCGGCCACTGCGCCGGCGCGCTCACCGTCCCCTTCGGCGTCGCCGCCGAACTCGACGCCGAAGCGGGCACGCTGACGCTGGACGAGCCCGCCCTGCGCTGACCGCCGCGCCGGGGGCGGCGTATGGGGGCGGCGCGCTGGGGTCGCCGCACCTGGTCCGGCGCGGCTGCGGTGCGCGGTGCGGTGCGGTGCGGGTGGCGCGACGCCGCCGCGACGGCCCCGGGGGCGCGGCGGAGGCGGTGTGAGCGCATAGGGTGGCGGGGTGCCGCACACCGCATCCCGCTTCCTCGCCGAAGGCCCCCGCGTCGGCGTCCGCCCCTTCACCCCGCAGGACGAGGCCGAGTTCACCGCCCGTGCGCGCGAGAGCGAGGACCTGCACCGGCCGTGGCTGTTCCCGCCCGCCACCGCCGAGACGTACGCCGCCTACACGGCACGGCTCGCCGACGACCCGGCCCGAGCCGGGTTCCTGGTCTGCGACAGGGGCGACGGCGCGCTCGCCGGATACGTCAGCGTCAACAACATCGTCGGCGGGGCCTTCCGCAGCGGCGCCCTCGGCTACGGCGCCTTCGCGCACGCCGCCGGGCGCGGGCTGATGAAGGAGGGCGTGAACCTCGTCATCGACCACGCGTTCGGCCCCCTGGGCCTGCACCGCCTGGAGATCAACGCCCAGCCCGGCAACGCCGCCTCCCTCGCCCTGGCCCGCTCCTGCGGCTTCCGCCTGGAGGGCTACTCGCCCGGCATGCTCTACATCGACGGCGCCTGGCGCGACCACGAACGGTGGGCGCTCACCACGGAGATGCGCCGGCGCCCCTGAAACGCCGGCCGCGCGTCGACCCGGAACCGGGAGCGAACCGGACGTCTTTGCGCGATCCTGACCGGCGCCGCCCCTGGCCAGCGCACCGACGACCGGGTTCCATGGTCGTCGTGACGACGATCCGACGCGAGGCACTGACGCTGCCCGCCGCACCGCTGGGGCCGGACAACCCGCTGCCGGCGCTGCGCCCGCTGGACGAGGCGCACCGCATCGAGGACCGCGACCGCGCCGGCCTGCCGCAGGACATGGCCCGGCAGATCGGCTGGGCGCCGCTGCGCAGCCTGCTGCCCGAGCGGGTCCGCGACGGGTACGGCAGAGCGCGCGAACCGCGCCGGATCGACGCCCTGGTCCTGGAGAACGACCGGCTGCGCGCCACCGTGCTCCCCGGGCTCGGCGGCCGGGTCGCCTCCCTCTTCCACAAGCCCACCGGCCGCGAACTCCTCTACCGCAACCCGGTGTTCCAGCCCGCCAACTTCGCCCTCAACGGCGCCTGGTTCTCCGGCGGCATCGAATGGAACATCGGCGCCACAGGCCACACCGCGCTCTCCTGCGCGCCCCTGCACGCGGCCGTCGCACCCGCGCCGGACGGCGGCGCGATGCTGCGCCTGTGGGAGTGGGAGCGGCTGCGCGACCTGCCCTTCCAGGTCGATCTGTGGCTGCCGGACGGCTCCGACTTCCTGCACGTCGGCGTCCGCATCCGCAACCCGCACGACCGGCCCGTGGCCGCCTACTGGTGGTCCAACGCGGCCGTGCCCGAGGAGCGCCGGGTGCTCGCGCCCGCCCAGGAGGCGTGGCACTTCGGCTACGAGCGCCGGCTGCGCCGCGTGGCCGTCCCGGTGTCCGGCGGAACCGACCGCACCCGCCCGCTGAACAGCGTCTACCCCGCCGACTGCTTCTACGACGTGCCCGACGGGCGGCGCCGCTGGATCGCCGCGCTCGACGAGCACGGCGACGGCCTGGTGCAGACCTCCACCGACGCGCTGCGCGGCCGCAAGCTGTTCGTGTGGGGCAGCGGTCCGGGCGGGCGCCGCTGGCAGCGGTGGCTCACCGAGCCCGGCACGGGCGGCTACTGCGAGATCCAGGCCGGACTGGCCCGCACCCAGATGGAGCACGTCCGCATGGAGGCCGGAAGCGAGGTGTCCTGGCTGGAGTCGTACGGTCCGCTCAACGCGCCGCCGCCGACGGGCGAGTGGGACGCCGCCGTGGCGGGCGCCGAAGCCCGCCTGGAGGCCGTGCTGCCGCGCGCCGAAGTGGCGGCCGCCCACGCCGCCTGGAAGCCGTACGCCGACGCCGAGCCCGGCGAGGCGCTGGCGACCGGGTCGGGCTGGGGCGCGCTCGAAGTGCTGCGCGCGGGCTGGAAGCTGCCGGGCACGCCCTTCCCGGAGTCCGGCCTCGGCGAGGAGCAGGCGCCCTGGCGCGAGTTGCTGCGCTCCGGCGCCTTCCCCGAGCCGCGCCGGGTCCGGCCGCCCGGCCCGACGCTGGTCGCGCCGCACTGGCGGGACATGCTGGAGACCGCCCCGACCGCGCCGCTGACCGAGTACCACCTCGGGGTCGCCCAGTGGCACGCCGGCGACCGCGCGCAGGCCGTGCGCAGTTGGGAGCGCGCGCTGGAACTGGCCCCTTCTCTCTGGCCGTTGCTGCGCTGCCTGGCCGTCGCAGATCAGGAGGCGGGCCACGGCGAGCGGGCCGCGGACCGGTACGCGGAAGCCTTCGACGACCTGTGCCGGGAGCGCCGCGACGACGGCGAGCAGTGGACCGCCGCCACCGCCGCGCTCGGCCGCGAGGCCGTCGAGGCGCTGCTGCGCGCCGGGCGCCCGGAGCAGGCGCGCGCGGTCTGGGACCGGCTGCGCCCGGCGACCCGGGCCCGCGGCCGTTTCCGGTTGCTCCAGGCGGAGTTGCTGCTCGCCGAGGGACGGCGCGAGGAGGCGCGGGCCCTCTTCGACGAGGGGTTCGAGGTCGCTGACCTGCGCGAGGGAGAGGAGCGCATCGGCCGCCTGTGGGACCGGCTCGGCGGCGGCGACCTGCCCGCGCGCCACGACTTCCGGATGCGGCCGCCCACGCCGTGAGCGAGGCCGGTCCGGCTGGCGCCGTGACCGGGAGGCCCCACCGGCTCGCCTCCCCGTCAGACCCTTCCGGTCACGGCACTAGCCGCGGCGGTCCGCGTACTCGTAGACCGTCCCGTCGGGATGCAGCGCGATGAGGTTGCGGCCCGCCGGAGTGGCCAGCGGGCCCGCGACGATCCGGGCGCCCAGCTCGGTCAGCACCCGGTGAGCCTCGTCGACGTCGTCTACGGCGATGGTCGCGGCCACCTTGCGGAGCACCTCCAGCTCGGCCTCGGGCCCGCTCATCAACAGGAAGCAGCCGACCGCGGCCACTTGGACCCCGCCGCGCTCGAAGCGGACGGCTCTGCCGCCCGCCAGCCGCTCGTAGAAGGGGACGGCGGTCTCCAACTCGTCGACGCAGACGCGCAGGCTGGTTCCCAGAATCTCCATGCCCACGAGCCTAATGCGGTGTCCTGTCGGTGAGGAGATCACTCCGCCGGATCCCCGCGCCGGGCCCGCTCACCCGCCGACCGCCGTGCCGCGGACGGGAATTGGGCCGCCGGGCGCCTACGGCAGCCGCGGCAGCACCTTCGTGCGGTAGAAGTCGAAGAAGCCGCGCTGGTCGGCGCCGATCTGGTTGACGTAGACCCGGTCGAAGCCCGCGTCCGCGAACCGCGCCAGCGCGGCCACGTGCTGCTCGGCGTCGTCGCCGCAGACCACGCTCCGCTCCGCCATGTCCTCGGTGACCAGCGGCTTGAGCTGCTCGAAGTGCCGGGGCGTCGGCAGCACCTGGGCCGCCTCACCGGGCAGTCGCTCGTTGTACCACAGCTCGTGCACGGTGCGGACGCAGCTCTCGCGGTCGTGCCCGTAGCAGACCTTCGTGCCGCCGCTGACGAGTTTCGCGCCCCCGCCGCCCTTGCGGAACCGCGTGACCATCTCCTCGTCCGGCGTCATCGTGATGTAGCCGTCGCCGATGCGCGCCGCGAGCGCGGTCGCCTTCGGCCCGAAGCCGGAGACGTCGATCGGGACGGGCTCCTCGGGGACCGTGTAGAGGCGGGCGTTCTCCACCGTGTAGTGCGGCCCGTGATGGTTGACCTGCTCGCCGGTCAGCAGCCGCCGGATCACCTGGACCGCCTCCTCCAGCATCTCCAGGCGCACAGGGGCAGGCGGCCACCGATCGCCCAGGATGTGCTCGTTGAGCGCCTCGCCGGTGCCCACGCCGAGCCGGAACCGCCCCTCCGTCATCACGGCGCTCGTCGCGACGGCCTGCGCGACCACCGCCGGGTGGATGCGCACGGTCGGGCAGGTCACGGCCGTCTCGACGGGCAGGGACACGGCCTCGGACAGCGCCCCGATCACCGACCACACGAACGGGCTCTGCCCCTGCGCGCTGTTCCAGGGGTGGTAGTGGTCCGAGATCCACAGCGCTTGGAAGCCGGCCTGCTCGGCCATCCTCGCCTGTTCGACGAGGTCCGCCGGGCCGTACTGCTCGCTCGACAGGAAGCAGCCGTATTCGGGCATGGGAGAGACCTCCGCGGCGTGAGCGGTCGGGACGGACTCCCGAGTACCCGGCGGCGCGGGCGGAAACCGGCGGGCCGCCGCGGCGCCGGGGTGTTTGCCCGCCGCGCCCCGGGGGACGCGGTTCCCGCACTGCGTACCGCGACGACGTCGGGAGGCGAACCGTGAGTCGACCCCGCATCGTGGTCGTCGGTGCCGGTTTCGCCGGCTACCGCGCGGCCCGGACACTGTCCCGCATGTCCCGGAACAAGGCGGACGTCACCCTGCTGAACCCGACCGACTACTTCCTGTACCTGCCGCTGCTGCCCCAGGTGGCCGCGGGCGTGCTGGAACCCCGCAGGGTCACCGTCTCGTTGCCGGACGCCCTGCCCGGCGTGCGCCTCGTCCTGGGCGACGCCCACGGCGTCGACCTGGACGCCCGCGCCGTGCACTACACCGGCCCCGAGGGCGCGGACGGCACGCTCGGCTACGACCGGCTCGTGCTGGCGGTCGGCAGCGTCAACAAGCTGCTCCCCATCCCCGGGGTCGCCGAGTACGCGCACGGCTTCCGGAGCCTGCCCGAGGCGCTGTACCTGCGCGACCACGTCACCCGCCAGATGGAACTGGCCGCCGCCGCGCCCGACCCGGAGAGCCGCGCCGCCCGCAGCACCTTCGTGGTGGTCGGCGCCGGCTACACCGGCACCGAGGTCGCCGCCCAGGAGCAGATGTACACGGACGCCCAAGTGCGCGGACACCCGCTGCGCCAAGGCGTCCGGCCGCGCTGGCTGCTGCTCGACATCGCCCCGCGCGTCCTGCCCGAGATGGACGAACGGCTCTCGCGCACCGCAGACCGGGTGCTGCGCGAACGGGGCGTCGAGGTGCGCATGGGCGTCTCCGTGAAGGAGGCCACGCCCGACGGGGTGCTCCTCACGGACGGCGCGTTCGTCCCGACCCGCACCCTCGTGTGGTGCGTGGGCGTGCGGCCCGACCCGCTCGTGGCGGACACCGGGCAGCCGCTGGAGCGCGGACGGCTCGTGGTCGACGCCTACCTCCAGACGCCGCAGCGGCCCGAGGTGTTCGCGTGCGGCGACGCGGCCGCCGTGCCCGATCTGCACCATCCCGGCCAGTACACCCCGATGACCGCCCAGCACGCCTGGCGGCAGGGCCGGATCGCCGCGATCAACGTCGCCGCCTCGCTCGGCGCCTGCGCCCGGCGCGCCTACCGCCACCGGGACCTCGGCTTCGTCGTGGACCTCGGGGGCGTGCGGGCCGCCGCCGACCCGCTCGGCGTCCCTCTCTCCGGCCTGCTGGCCGGAGCGGTCACGCGTGGCTACCACCTCGCGGCGATGCCCGGCAACCGCGTCCGGGTCGCGGCGGACTGGCTGCTGGACGCCGTACTGCCGCGCCAAGCCGTCCAGTTGGGGCTCGTCAGGGCGCGCTCGGTGCCGCTGGACACCGCGTCCCCCGAGGTGGCGCGGGTGATCGGCGCCCCGGACGGCGCGCGCGCCGCCGGCGCCGTGCCCACCGGCGCCGTGCCCACCGGAACCGGGTGGCCCGGCGAGAGCGGCGCCGCCGGCGGCCCGGCCGCGGACGACCTCACCGACGTGGTCGACGCGACCGAGAAGGCCCAGTGGGCGAGCGGGGAGTCCGACGAGGACCGGCCGCCGTCCCCGCCCGCCGCACCGCACGACCAGCACCCCGCCCCCGGTCCGGTCAAACGTGACGACATCCCCGCAGAAGGAGACTCATGAACCGCGAGGAACCCGTGAACAGCGACGCGTTCGAGAACTTCGGGAACAGTGACGAACTCGTCGAACTCGGACAGCAGTTGCGCGTCGACAGCGTGCGCGCCGCGGCCGCGGCGGGCTCCGGGCACCCCACGTCCTCCATGTCCGCCGCCGACCTGATGGCCGTGCTGCTGGCCCGCTACTTCCGCTACGACTTCGACCGCCCCGACCACCCGGGCAACGACCGCTTCGTGCTGTCCAAGGGACACGCCTCCCCGCTGCTGTACGCCGCCTACAAGGCGGCCGGCGCGATCGACGACGAGGAACTGCTCACCTTCCGCAAGCTGGGCAGCCGCCTGGAGGGCCACCCCACACCGCAGCGGCTGCCGTGGGTGGAGACGGCCACCGGGTCCCTCGGGCAGGGCCTGCCCATCGGCGTCGGCATCGCGCTGGCCGGAAAGCGGCTGGACCACTCGGACTCCCGGGTGTGGGTGCTGTGCGGCGACAGCGAGATGGCCGAGGGCTCGATCTGGGAGGCCGCCGACGCCGCCGGGTTCGAGCGCCTGGACAACCTCACCGTCATCGTGGACGTCAACCGCCTCGGCCAGCGCGGCCCCACCCGGTACGGCCACGACCTGGACGTCTACGCCCGTCGCTTCCGCGCCTTCGGCTGGCACGCCGTCGAGGTGGACGGCCACGACGTGGACGCCGTCGACCGCGCCTACGACGAGGCGGTCTCCACCACCGGACAGCCCACCGCGATCATCGCCCGCACCCTCAAGGGCAAGGGCGTGAAGGGCGTCGAGGATCACGAGGGACTGCACGGCAAGCCGCTCAAAGACGCCGACGAGGCGATCGAGGAACTCGGCGGGGTACGCGACTTGCGCGTCCAGGTGCAGGAACCGCCGTCCGCGCGCTCGCTGCGCGCCGTCGGCGACGGCAGCCTCGAACTGCCCCGCTGGGACGAGGGCGAAAAGGTCGCCACCCGGGACGCCTACGGCCAGGCGCTCGCCGCGCTCGGCGCCGCGCGCGGCGACGTCGTCGCCCTGGACGGCGAGGTCGGGGACTCCACCCGCTCGGAGTTCTTCGGCAAGGAGCACCCCGAACGCTACTTCGAGTGCTACATCGCCGAGCAGCAGATGGTCGCCACCGCGGTCGGCTTCGCCCGGCTCGGCTGGACGCCGTACGCCTCCACCTTCGCCGCCTTCTTCACCCGGGCGTTCGACTTCGTGCGGATGGCGGCCGTCAGCGGCGCCGGCATCAACCTCAACGGCTCCCACGCGGGCGTCTCGATCGGCCAGGACGGGCCCAGCCAGATGGGCCTGGAGGACCTGGCGACGATGCGCACCGTGCACGACTCGACCGTGCTGTACCCCAGCGACGCCAACTCGACCGCCAAACTCGTCGCCGCGATGGCGGACCTGGACGGGATCCGCTACCTGCGCACCTCGCGCGGCGAGAGCCCGGTGATCTACGGGCCCGACGAGGAGTTCCCGGTGGGCGGCAGCAAGGTGCTGCGCTCCTCCGACGGCGACCGGCTGACCATCGTCGCCGCGGGCGTCACCCTGCACGAGGCGCTGGCCGCCGCCGACGCCCTCGGCCGGGAGGGCGTCCCGGTCCGGGTGATCGACCTGTACTCCGTCAAGCCCGTCGACCAGGCGACGCTGCGCGAGGCCGCCGAGGACACCGGCTGCCTGCTCACCGTCGAGGACCACCGCGAGGAGGGCGGCATCGGGGACGCGGTCCTCGAAGCCTTCCTCGACGGGCGCCCGGTGCCGCGCCTGGCGCGGCTGGCCGTCCGGACGATGCCGGGGTCGGCCTCGCCCGAGGAGCAACTGCACGCGGCGGGCATCGACGCCGAGACGATCGCCGCCTCCGCCCGGCTGCTCGTGGAGGAGGGGGTGGCGCCGTAAGCGACGGTCCGCCGACGGCCGTCCGGCGCCGAGGCGGGACGGACGGCCGGCGGAGGACGCCGGGTCCCGCGTGCGCGGAAAGGCAGGCGTCCTGCGCGCACGCGGGACCGGACAGAGCAGGACCGCACGCCGGGAGAACCGGTGGAACCGCGCGGGGCGCCGGCCGCGCCGGCCGCAGGCCGCCCCGGGAGGAGGGACCATGACCGGACTGCGGTACGTCTACGCCGTCTGCCGCCCCCTCGGCGCGCCGCTCCAGGCGCAGTTGACCGGGGTGGCGGGCGCCCCGGCCAAACCGCTCGCCCACCACGGCCTGGTCGCCGTCGTCAGCGAGGTGCCCGAGGCGGAGTTCGCGCACGAGCCGCTGCGCGCGCACCTGGACGACCTGGAGTGGCTGGCCGCCACCGCCCGCGCCCACCACGGCGTGATCGACGCTCTCACCGTCGTCACCACCCCGCTGCCGCTGCGGCTGGCCACCGTCTTCCGCGACGACAGCGGGGTGCGCACCATGATCGAGGCCCGTGAGGACCACTTCCGCGCCACCTTGGAACGGCTCCACGGGCGCGTGGAGTGGGGCGTGAAGGTCTACCTGGAGGCGGCCGAGGAACCGGCGGCGCCTGTGGCCCAGGAGGAACTGCGGCAGCGGGCGGAGACCTTCGCGTCCCGGCTGCACGAGCGGCTCGCCGGGTACGCCGAGGACTCCCGGCTGCACGCGCCGCAGAACGCCGCCCTTACCGGGGCGTCCGGACCGAACGCGCTCAACGCCGCGTATCTCGTCTCCCGCGCCCGTTCCGAGGAGTTCGTGGAGGTCGTGGACCGCACCAAGGACGACGTCCCCGGGCTGCGGGTGGAACTCACCGGCCCCTGGGCGGCCTACTCCTTCGCGGGCGAGCCCGCCGCGGCGGCGCCGGAGGAGGGGGAGGGAGCGCCGTGACGGTCGTCGAACGGCGGGAGTTCGCCCTGGCCGACCTGCTCGACCGGCTCCTGGGCGGCGGCGCCGTCGTCACCGGGGACGTCGCCCTGTGCGTCGCGGGCGGCGACCTGGTCCGCGTCGACCTGAACGCGCTGACCGGCTCGGCGACGCCGCGAGCGCGGCGCCCCAGCGAGCCCGCTGAGCCCGCTGAGCCCGCTGAGCCCGTTGAGGCCGTTGGGGCCGTTGGGGCCGCCGAGGAGGGGCCGCCGTGACGCCGCGCCGCCCGGGGCCCTGACCCACCACGGCCACGGCCACGGCCACGGCCACGGCCACGGTCTCGGGCGAGCGAGGGCGCTCACGACTCCTTGCGGCACAGGATCTCGCCGTGCAGCACGGCGAACCAGCCGTCCTCCCGGGCGCCCCACTCCCGCCACGCCGCCGACACGGCCCGCAGCCGCTCCTCGGTCGCGTGGCCGCCCGCGACGGCGCGCTCGGCGTACGCGGACGCGAGCGTGCGGTCGGCCCACAGACCGCTCCACCACTCCCGCTCAGCCGCGGCAGCGTACGTCCAGGTGCTGGAGCCGGCGGTGATCGCGGAGTCGGCGAAGCCCGCCGCCAGCGCCCAGGAGCGCAGCCGCCGTCCGGCGTCGGGCTCGCCGCCGTTGGCGCGCGCCACCCGCTCGTACAGGTCCAGCCACCGGTCCAGGCCGGGCGTCTGGGGATACCAGGTCATCGCCGCGTAGTCGGCGTCCCGCACGGCGATCAAGCCGCCCGGCCTCGCCACCCGGCGCATCTCGCGCAGCGCCCCCACCGGATCTCCCACGTGCTGGAGCACCTGGTGGGCGTGGACCACGTCGAAGGAGTCGTCCGGGAAGTCCAGGGCGTGCACGTCCGCGACCGCGAAGTCGACGTGGGACAGGCCCCGTTCGGCGGCCGTCGCCCGCGCCTGCTCCAGGACGCCCGGCGCCTGGTCCACACCGGTGACGTGCCCCTGGGGAACCCGTTCCGCGAGGTCGGCGGTGAGGGTGCCGGGTCCGCAGCCGATGTCCAGGATCGTCGTCTGGGGCGTGAGCGAACCGAGCAGGTAGGCGGCCGAGTTGGCCGCCGTGCGCCAGGTGTGCGAACGCAGCACCGACTCGTGGTGGCCGTGCGTGTAGACGGCCGTCTCCCGTGCCCGCTGCGGTTCCGGCATGGCGGCGCCCCTTCTCGTCGCCTCGGCCCCGGCGGGGCCCGCGGCCCCGGGGCGGACGCGGATCACGGTACGCGCGTCCGCCGAATGGCGAGACATGCGTCCTGCCATGTGGACTGACGGCCCATCGGCTCAGGGCGGGCCCTCGGTTCTCCTCTGCCCCGGGACGCGGTCAGGCGGGGGGCAGCGGCCGGTACACCGTCAGCGCCTGGGGCAGCTTCTCCAGCCGTACCTCGTCCTCCACCTCCATGACCTCGCCGTCGTAGGCCAGCAGGGTGCCCGGCTCCACACCGGCCAGACGCAGCCGGCTCACCTGGACCGCGGCGTGCGCGGGGGAGCGGGTGAGCGGGCCAGCGAGCGCCGCCGACAGCAGCCGCAGGGCGGGCCTGCGGCCTCCGTGCACCACCCGCACGTCGAGCACCCCGTCCGCCAGGTCCAGCCGACGGCCCGGCGCCAGGCCCATGCGGTGGTAGGTGCCGTTGCCTGCGAACAGCAGCCACAACGGGCGGCGGCTGCCCTGGAACTCCGCCTCCAGGGGGTGCCGGTCCGCGCGCAGCACCCGCAGCGCGGCCAGCATCCCGGCCGGCCACCCGCCGATCCGCTCCGTCCACAGCTCGCGCTGACGCACCAGCTCCGGGTACACGCCGAGGCTGAAGGTGTTGAGGAAGATGCCCTGCCGGCGCCCGGAGACGAAGCGGCCCACGTCCACGCGCACGCCCTCGCCCCCCTCCACGGCGCGGGCCAGAGAGCGCGCGTCCTCCACGCCGAGGTCGTAGGCGAAGTGGTTCAGCGTGCCGCCGGGCAGCACCGCGAGCGGCAGGTCGTGGCGCAGCGCGACCTCCGCGGCCGTGTTGACGGTGCCGTCGCCGCCGCACACCCCGAGGACCCGCGCCCGGGACGCCGCCTTCTCCAGCGCGGTCGGCACGTCCTCCGGCGCGCACTCGACGACCTCCGCCTTCGGCAGCGCGCCGAGCAGCGCCCGCGCCCGGTCGGAGGTGCCGGAGGCGCTGTTGGCCACCAGCACCAGGCCCTCGCCCTCGGGCAGCGCCGGAACCTGGGCCAGCGGCCGGGCCGGGGGCACGATCTGGCTGCGGGTGGGGACCAAGGCCCGCACGGCGAACGCGGCCCCGGCGCCCAGCGCCGCTCCCGCCAGCACGTCGCTCGGGAAGTGCACCCCGGTGTAGACGCGGGAGACCGCCACCGAGAAGGCCACCGGCGCGACGACCGCGCCCCACGCCGGGGACTCCAGGGCGACGCCCGCCGCGAAGGCGGCCGCGGACGCGGCGTGCCCGGACGGGAACGACGTTGTGATCGGCTGCTGCCGCAGTCGGCGCACCGTCGGCACCGGGTCCAGCACGGGCCGGGCGCGGCGCACCGAGCGCTTGCCGATCGTGTTGATGGTCAGCGAGGCCAGGCTCAGGGACGCCAGGCCGCGCGCCGCCGCGCGGCGGGCGCGCGGTGTGCGGCTGGCCGCGATGGCCGCGGCCGTCGCGAACCAGAGCACACCGTGGTTCGCGCTCCGGCTCAGCCGGGGCAGTACGGGCTCGGCGGCCGGCCAGTTGCGCTCAGCCGCTCCCTGGAACAGCCGGCCGTCCAGAGCGAGCAGGCTTTTCAGGGCGGTGTGCGCGCCGTTCTTCGGCGCGGTGAGGTCGACGTCTGGGGTCATACAGGTGCCGTTACCCTGAACTGGCCGTTTCTTGTGCACACGCGTACGCGGAGCGGCCGGACGTACGCCCGACCGGCCGCTTGAGCGGCCGCGCGGACCGCTCTCACGGCGCCGACGGCGGCCGAGCGCGCACCGCCCCGCACCCGCCCGTCACCCTCGCGCACACCGCCTCACCTCGCACGCGCCGCCGCGCGCTCGGGGCGGAGCACAGCGGGCTGCCGCGGCCGGAGCGGTGCCTGCCCGGGGCCGCGACGCCGTCCGGCCGGGGCGTCGCGGGAGGATCCGGCGCGCGACGCTATGTCCAGCGGAGCAGTGCGCCGAGGCCGCCCGCCGGGACGTCGGGCTCCATCAGCGGGGCAACCGGGGCCAGGGACAGGGCGGCGGCGTCCGTGGCGACCGCGGAGCGGATCAGGGCGTCGTCCGCGCGGGCGGGCCGGGAGTGCCGCTCGCCGAGGATCTTCAGCTCCGTCCGGCGCGCCGCGATCTGGTCCGGGTCCTCGCCGATCCACACCTGACGGTGGGCGTCGGCCCCCTCCGACCGGATCAGCAGTTCCGCGAGCCGGTGCTCGCGGGCCGCCTCCACCAGCGCGGGCACGCCCTCCACCGCGCCGGCCCGGCCCTCCTCGTCGGGCGCGCGGGCCGCCCGGAACCGGTCCAGCTCCCCGTCGACGAGATCGCGCACATGCTCGGCGCGCAGTTCCTCCACGTCCTCGTCCAGCAGCCGGCTGCCGGCGCCGTGGGCGGCCTCCACGACCCGGTCGTGCAGCCGCTTCGGCAGCCGTTCGCGCACCTCGCGCCGCTCCCGGTCGTCTCCGACCATGATCAGCAGATCGGCCCGGGTCTCCTCCTGGCAGACGCTCAGCGCGTCGGCGATCTCCGCCGCGTTGTGCTCCCAGGCGTTCTCCACCTTGAGCTGGAAGTGCCGCTCCGACCAGTCCATGCCGGTCGCGGGGTGGGCGGGCCACTGCCGCCCCGCGGCCGCGCCTGCCTGCGCGCCGCCCAGAGCGCCGCGCAGCTCGAAGTCCGCGCCCTTGCGGTCGACGTACGCCACGATCGCGACCGGGTCCTCGCCCGCCAGGTCCAGCAGCGGCCCCACCCGCGGCAGCGCCGTCCACTCCGCCCACGTCCCGCCCTGCGGCGGCCGGGCCAGGCGCGGGTCCAGGGCGACCGCGCCGTCCCGGGCGAACACGGCGCGCCCGTACGGTTCGGGGGAGTGCCGCAGATCCTCGATCGCGTCCCGCACGGCCTGGCACGTCGCCACGTCCGCGCCCTGCCGCGCCAGTTCCCGGACCGCCGACCGCGCCATCAGATGCACCTCATGGGCGGTGTCCTCCGTGCGCCGGGAGGAGTCGACGTACACGGAAGCCCACGGCCCCGGCGCTTCGTAGAGTGGGTGCAGGTAAGCCAGATCCATGGCTCCCTCCCGGTCGCCGCTCGGTGGCAGTCCTGTTCGGCCGGGTACCCGTACCGCATGAACGAACACGACGAGCGGGGTGTCACCATGACCGGAGTCGACCCGGGTCGGCTGGACGACCAGCAGCTCATGAAGGAGCTGGAGACCATCCACCGCACGCGTCACGACACGCTCCTCTACGGCTCGAACGACGCCCTGCGCGCCCACAACGAGCGCATGGCCCAGCTCGAGGGCGAGTACCTGCGCCGCAATCCCCGCCGCCCGGTCGCCGCGGGCCGCACCCGCGAGGGCGCCCGGGAACGCGGCTGAGCAGGGCGGGCGGTCCCGCCGGTCCGCGCGGCTGACGCTGCCCGGCGGCGCGATGGTCGCCATGTCGTCGTGACGTCACGGTCGTGCCCGCCGACGCGCCTCCTGCGGCGCGTCGGCGGGCACTCGCTCGCCTGCCCGGGGCAGCCGGCCCCGGCCCGTGTGCGGTCAGCCGGCGCTCTCGGAGAAGACGTCCAGGAACGTTTCGCAGAACGCCTTCAGATCGTCGGGCTTGCGGCTGGTCACCAGCTTGCTCGGGCCGTGGTCGCAGACCTTCACCTGCTCGTCCACCCAGGTGCCGCCCGCGTTGCGGATGTCCGTCCGGAGGCTCGGCCACGAGGTCAGCACCCGGTCGCGCACCACGTCGGCCTCGACGAGCGTCCAGGGCGCGTGGCAGATGGCGGCGACCGGACGGCCCTGGCGGAAGAAGTCCCGGACGAACTCCACGGCCTTCTCGTCCGTGCGCAGGAAGTCCGGGTTGGCCACGCCGCCCGGCAGCACCAGCCCGCCGAAGGAGTCGGCGGACGTCTCCGAGACGACCTCGTCCACGGGGAACGTGTCCGCCTTGTCCAGATGGTTGAACCCCTGGACCTGGCCGGACTCGGTGGACACGAGCACGGGTTCGTGACCCGCGTTCTTCGCCGCCTTCCAGGGCTCGGTCAGCTCGACCTGCTCGACGCCCTCGGGTGCGGTCAGAAATGCGATGCGCATGGCTGTTCTACTTCCTTTCGTTCCTGTGTCATGTCGTGCTTCTGCCTCGCGTCCCTCCCGCGCCGGTCGCGTCACGGGCGCGGCCGCTCGGCGGGAGGGGTGTCGGACTCGGCGCGGCTGATCTCGGCGAGCGCGGAGTCCGGGTCCTGCGCCTCGGCGACGTCGCCGAGACCGACCATGCCGACCGGCAGGCCGTCCTCCACGACGGGCAGCCGCCGCACGGCGTGCTCGCGCATCAGCGCGACGGCCGCGGACAGCGGGTCGTGCGGGCCGACGACCAGCGGCTGTTCGGTGCACACCGACCGCGCGCTCACCGTCTGCGGGTCCAGGCCCTCGGCCACCGCCCGCACGGTGATGTCGCGGTCGGTCAGCAGACCGACGACCTCCTGCCCGTCGGCCACCACCACGTCCCCGATGTCCTGGGTGCGCATCAGCCGGGCCGCCTCGAAGAGGGAGGCCTCCGGCCGGACGGCGGTCACGCCCGGCGTCATGACGTCCCGCACGTACACGGCCCGCGACCCGGTCCGTTCCGGCTCGCCCGCTCCGGGGCCGGGCCTATCCATGGGCTCGTCGACCGGATCGCCCGGTCGGCTCGGAGCGCCCGGTCGGCTCGGATCGCTCTGTCCGCGTCAGCGCTTCCGCCAGCTCCTGGACGGTGGCGTAGCGCGCCCGCTGGGGCAGCCGCTCCAGCGCCTCGATCAGCGCGTCGGGCGCGTGCTCGCGGCGCAGCACGCGGATCAGGTCGCTCGGCCCGCCGGGGAAGGAACCGCGGCCCAGGATGCGGGCCATCTCCAGCCGCACGTTCTCCAGGGACGCCCGGGGGCCGTCCGGCGCCACCGGTCCGCCCCAGACCTCGGGGTCGTCCTCGGCGGTCGGCTCGGGGTCGTGCCACTCCTCCGTGCGGGTGAGACGGCCGGACCTGAGCAGCCCTTCCAGCTCGTGCTTCATCTCGTCGTCGCGGTGGACGCTCAGCCGGTCACTGCCTCGCTGCATTTTCTCCCTCCAGAGGTCGGGGACGGCCCCCCGCGTACCCGTGCAGGCGTGACCGACACCGCCCTTTCCCGGCCGGATGACACGGGGGCGCCGGATGCGCTTTCCGTACCCGATCGGGTGGTTTGGTGCAGGGGGCCGGGGGCATGCGCTCGTCCAAGTGCTTCGGACCGGAGGCACGTCCGTGGAGGCGACGCGTACGACCGCCGCCCGCGGGCGGCGGTGCTCTCCGGCGCCGCGCTCGCGCTCTCACGGTGACCGTCCCACCCGTAGAGCACTCCGAGGGAGTTGCGAGGCGCCATGGAAACGCAAGCGAGCGCGAGGCCCCACCCGCACGACGACGCCCCCCGCACCGCCGAGGCGTTCCTCCGGCTGGCCCGGCTGCCCCAGGGTCCCGAGCGCGACGCCGTCCGCGACGAGATCGTGGAGGCGTGGCTGCCCATGGCGGAGCGGCTGGCCGGCCGGTTCCGCAGCCGCGGCGAGAGCTTCGACGACCTGCGGCAGGTCGCCGCCCTCGGCCTGGTGAAGGCCGTCGACCGCTACGACCCCGACCGGGGCAACGCGTTCGAGAGCTACGCCGTGCCCACCATCACCGGTGAGATCAAACGGCACTTCCGCGACCACATGTGGACGCTGCACGTGCCGCGCCGGGTGCAGAACCTGCGCAACCGCGTCCGTACCGCGCGTCAGGAGCTGTCGCAGACGATCCCGGGCCGCGGGCCCACCGTCGCGGAGGTCGCCGAGCACGCCGGGATGAGCGAGGACGACGTCCGGGCGGGCATGGAGGCGCTGGACAGCTTCACCGCCCTCTCCCTCGACGCGGACATGACCGGCGGCGAGGACGGCTACTCCCTGAGCGACTCCCTCGGCGCGTCCGACCCGGCGCTCGACACCGTGGTGGACCGCGAGGCCGTCAAACCCCGCCTGGCGGCGCTGCCCGAGCGGGAACGGGCCATCCTCTACATGCGGTTCTTCGACGACATGACGCAGAGCCGGATCGCCGAGCTGCTCGGTATCTCCCAGATGCACGTCTCCCGCCTGATCAGCCGAAGCTGCAACCGCCTGCGCGACCAGGTGCTACGGGACATGCCGTAGCCCCCCGGCGGCCGCGCGAGACGGCGACCGGCGGGGTGGCCGGGACGGGTGAGCGGTGCCGTGGCGCTGGGGCGGTCGGGCGGGTGAGCGTCGCTGTGCTGGCGGGGCGCCCGGACGGGTGATCCGTATGGCCCCGCTGTCATCCGACCGACCGACCGGCGCGGTGGCCGGGGCGGGTCGCCGTCGCCGTATCGTCGGGTGGTCGGTCGGGTGGGCGGCACCGTGCTGGCGGGGCGGTCGGACGGGTCACCCGTGCTGCCCCGCCGTCCCCCGACCGACCAGCGGAGTGGCCGGGGCGAGTGAGCGGCGCTGTGCCGCTGGGGCGGTCGGTCGGGTGAGTGTCGCCGTGCTTGCGGGGCGCCCGGAAGGGTGGTCCGTGCTGCCCCGCTGTCATCCGACCGACCGGCGGGGTGGCCGGGGCGGGCCATCATCGCCGTATCGCCGGGCGGTCGGTCGGGTGAGCGGCGCCGTGCTGGCGGGGCGGTCGGACGGGTCACCCGTGCTGCCCCGCCGTACCTCGACCGACCGGCGGGGTGGCCGGGGCGGGTCGCCGTCGCCGTGCTGCCAAGGCGCTCGGACGGGTCACCCGTGCTGCCCCCTCGTCACCCGATAGGGCCGGTGGCGTCCCGCGAATGGGGCTCGGTGGCGCGCGGCCGGAGGCGGCCGGGGCTGTGATGGCTGGACCGGCACGCACCGTGCCGCCCGCAGCCGCCCGCCGGTTCGAGGAGCCCGCCATGCGCCGTAGCACCCCCCGCGCCCTGTCCGCCGCCGTCCTGGCCGGTCTGATAGCGGGCTCGGCGGCGACGGCCGCTGCCGCGGCCGGACCGGGGCCGCGAACGCCCCGCCCGGTCCTCGCCTCCCCGAACCCGGCCGCCGCGTCCCGTGAGCTGCCCCCTCAGCCCCGCGCGTGCGCGTCCGCGGGCGCCGCCGACAGCGCCGCCTGCACCGGGGCGGTGCGGGCCGCCCCCGGAGCGCCGGGCGACGCCGCCGCCTCGTCGGGCGCCGCCTCGTCCGGCGGGGCCTCCGGCGACCCCGCCGCGGACCCGCTGCTCCTCGACGCACTGGCCCACGATCCGGGCGCCCCCGCCCTGGACGCCGTCCCCGGCGCCGCTGATCCGGGCGCCGCCGCCCCCGGTGCGGCCGCCCCGAGCGCGGCCGTTCCCGGGACCGGAGCGGGTGGCGCTCCCGGCGCCGGCGACCCGGCCTACGCCCCGGTCCAGGGCGCAGGGCACGACCCGGCGCAGGGCGCGGGCCGCGACCCGTCCGGCGCCTCCGCCCCCGGGGCCGCCCAGGCCCCCTCGCACACCCCGGCCGACGCGGGCACCGCGCACGCCCCCGCCGACACCGGCGCCGCGCACGCCCCCGCCGACACCGGCGCCGCGCACGCCCCCGCCGGTGCGGCGGACGCGCAGGACCCCGCTCGCGGGGAGCCCTCTCGCGTACCGCCTGCCGAGCCGGGAGCCCGCGAGCCGGACGGCGCCTTCGCGCACGGGGTGCAGGCCGGCGAGGGCGGCTCGTTCACCGCGTCCCTGCCCGCGCTGATCGGCGGCGCTGCGCTCATCGCCATCGCGCTGTGCGGCGCCGCGCACCGGACATGGCGCCGCAGGCGCGCGGGAGGCTGACCGGCGCCGGACCGCAGCGGCGCCGGAGGGACCAGCGCGGACGGACGATAGCCCCGAGGCGGCCGGGCGCCCATGGGACGCCTCGGGGCTGGGTACCCGCACGCCCAGAGCGCCGCGCCGGGCGCGCGCGGCGCGGCCCCGCGGGGCGCGGACCCGCAGACCCCGGCGCACGGGGCCCGGCGGCGGCACGGCACGGCGACGACTGCGCGGAGGCACGCATGCGGCGGACGGACGCGGAGGGGCACGGCTCCGTCCGCTACGGGCCGTCGGCCCTGCCCGGCGACGGCCTGCCGGTGCTGCCGGAGATCGCCGCCGCGCTCACGGCCGCCGCGGACCGCACCCCCGCCCGCGCCCGGCCGATCGGCGGCGGCGCCGCGCTGCTGGACGCGGCCGGCGGGTACTGGCGACGGCGCGGGCTGCCCACCCGGCCCGGCTCGGTGGCGGCCGCGCCCGGGGCGCCCGCCCTGCTGCTCGCGCTGACCGCCGCGCTGGGCGGCGACGTCCTGGCGCCCCGGCCCTGCGCCGCCTGGTGGGCGCCCTACGCGCGCCTGCTCGGACGGCCCGTCTTCCACGTCGCCACCCCCGCGGAGTGCGGAGGCGTCCCCGACCCGTACGCGCTCCTGGAGACCGTGCGCAGGGTGCGCGCGGAGGGCGGCGACCCCCGGCTGCTCGTGCTGTCGGTCGCCGACGACCCCACCGCCGCCGTCGCGCCGCCGGAGGCGGTGCACGAGACCGTCGAGGCCGCCGCGGGCGAGGGACTGCACCTGGTCAGCGACGAGACCTGGCGCGACACCGTGCACGCACCGCACCAGACGGTCCTGCTCAGTCCCGCCGAGATGCTGCCGGAACGGACCGTCGTCGTCACCGACCTCGCCGGTCCCTTCCTGCCCGCCGGCTGGCCCGCGGCGATCGCCCGCTTCCCGGCCGGGGCCGACGGCGAGGCGCTGCGCGCACGCGTCCTCGACGTCCTCACCGCGCTGGACGCCCGGATCGCCGACCCCGTCGCCGCCGCGGCCGCCTACGCCCTCGACGAGCCCGGTCCGGTCACCGCGCGCCGGACCGAGGCCGTGCGCCTGCACGCACGCCTGGCCCGCGCCCTGCACGGCGCCCTGGACGCGGCGGGCGCCCTGGCAAGGCCGCCGCAGGCGGGCCGCCATCTCTACGCCGACCTCGGCCCGCTGCGTCCCGCCCTCACGGCCCAGGGAGTCGCCGACGCGCAGGACCTGGAGGACTTCCTCAGCGCCCGCCTGGGCCTGTCCGCGCCCGGCGGCCACCGCTTCGGCGACGACCTCGGAGCGCTGCGCGTACGGCTGTCCACGGCGGACCTCCTCGGCGGCGGCGCCGAGGAGCGCACGGAATGCCTCCTGTCGCCCCACCCGTTGGAACTGCCGCACGTGCAACGCGCGTTGATGTCCCTGGGGTCCGTCTTCGACGCGCTCCGCGACCACGCTCAGCGATGGGAGTCTCCTCGATGACGCAGCAGTCCGAGCCGACCACGCCCACGGCCCCGTCGGCGCCCACGGCCGCGTCCCTCACACCGGCGTCCGCGCCGCCCGCTCCACCCGTCCCGTCCCCGCCGCCCGCCGGTTCCGCGCTCCAGGCCGTGGCGACCGCCCCCCGGGAGACCGTCGCCACGGCGGGCACGGCCGCTCTCGCCGCGCCGCCCGCCGCCGAGCCGCCACAGGTGCGGCCGCGGCCGCTGGGGGAGCGGCGGCTGTGGCCGCGCACCTTCCACGACCGGCTCACCGCCCCGCTGCCCGGCCTGAAGGCCCTCGCCCGGTTCGCCCGGGAGGGCTCCGTGAGACCGGGGAAGGACGGCCTGGCCGGCATTCCCCAACTGCCCTACGCGCCCGGCCCGCTGCCCCGGGTCGACGCCCGCACCGTCGCCGTCACCTGGGCCGGGCACGCGAGCTGGGTCATCCGGATCGGCGGGCTCACCGTGCTCACCGACCCGGTCTGGTCCCGCCGCATCATCGGCACCCCGGCGCGCGTCACCCCCGTCGGCGTCTCCTGGGACGCGCTGCCGCCGGTCGACGCCGTAGTGATCAGCCACAACCACTACGACCATCTGGACGCTCCCACCCTGCGCCGACTCCCGCGCATCACGCCGGTGTTCGTGCCCGCCGGGCTCGGACGCTGGTTCCAGCGCCGCAGGTTCACCCGCGTGACCGAGCTGGACTGGTGGGAGGCGGCCGAACTGGGCGGCGTCCGCTTCGACTTCGTGCCCGCGCACCACTGGTCCAAGCGCACGCTCACCGACACCTGCCGCAGCCTGTGGGGCGGCTGGGTGCTCACCGCGCCCGACGGGCAGCGGCTGTACTTCGCCGGGGACACCGGCTACGGCCACTGGTTCTCCCGCATCGGCCGCCGCCACCCCGGCATCGACCTCGCCCTGCTCCCGATCGGCGCCTACGACCCGCGCTGGTGGCTCAGCGACGTCCACTGCGACCCGGAGGAGGCGGTCCGGGCCGCCGTGGACCTCGGCGCCCGGCGGATGGCCCCCATGCACTGGGGGACGTTCGTGCTGTCCGCCGAGCCGGTCCTGGAGCCCCTCACCCGGGTCCGCGCCGCCTGGGACAAGGAGGGGCTGGCCCGGGAGGACCTGTGGGACCTCCCGGTGGGCGCCTCCCGCGTCCTGGAGTGACCGGCCCCCGCCCAGCCCGCCCGCACCGCTGCCCGTGCCCCGCCCGCACCGCTCCCCGCGCCTCGCACCTGACCTGCACCGCTGCCCGCGCCTCGCATCTGGCCTGCACCGCTGCCCGCGCCTCGCACCTCGCCCGCACCGCTGCTCGTATCTCGTACCTGGCCCTGCACCGCTGCCCGTACTTTCTTAGGCCGGCCTCTCGGACCGCTGTCCGCTCTCCCTCGGGCGCGGCCCGCGCCTCGCCGGCGCCGCTCTCCGAGCCCCGGGTATCGCTCCGCGCGTCCCGGTACCGCTCCCCGAGCCCCTGCGCGGCGCGTCGCCGTCAGTGCGTGCGTTCCGCCGGGGCCGTGCGCCGGAGCCGGCGCCAGGCGCCCGGGACCGCCCCGGCCAGCACCGTGAGGGCGATCGCGGCGAGCACGCCCTCCCATGGCGCCGGGAACAGGGCGCCGCCGACCACGCCGATCACCTGGTACGTGGCCGTCCAGGCCAGGCAGGCGGGGAGGTTGCCGCGGGAGAACCGGCGCAGCGGCCACTTCGCCAGCAGACAGGCCAGCATCACCGGTATCCGCCCCGCGGGCACCAGCCGGGACAGCACCAGCACCGCCACCCCGTGTTCGGCGAGCTTCTCCTGCGCCTGCGCGAGCCGGTGCTCCGGCGCGCGCGAGCGGATCGCCTCCAGCCAGCGCGAGCCGTTCTTCGACCCCAGCCCGCGCCGCCCCAGCCAGTACAGCGCCGCGTCCCCGAGGAACGCGGCCAGCGACGCCGTCACGAACACCAGCCCGGAGGCGTACGGCGCGCTCTGGTGCGCGGCCACCACGGCCGCCGAACTGACCAGCGCTCCCGTCGGCACCACCGGCGCCAGCGCCCCGACCAGCACCAGCAGGAAGAGGGTCGGATATCCCGCCGCCTGCGTCGACTCCGGCCCCAGCGACGTCAGGGCGGCGGCGAGCCGTATCACCGGGCGACCTCCAGCCGCACGCTCTCCCCGTGCCCGAGCCGGTGCACCGACACCTCGGGCGCGCACTGCGCCGCGTAGCGCACGAACTCGTCGCCCGGCGCGTGGAACTCGTGAGGGCGCACGGCGTCCATCCCGATCGGCCAGTAGGTGCCGTAGTGCACCGGCACGGCGGTGCGCGGCGCGAGCGCGGCCAGCGCCTGCGCCGCCCGCCGCGCGTCCAGATGCCCCTCACCGAGGTACGGCCCCCAGCCGCCCACCGGCAGCAGCGCCGCGTCGACCGGCCCGACCTCCTCGGCCATCGACGCGAACAGCCCGGTGTCCCCGGCGAAGTACGTCCTCGCCTCGCCCTCCACCACGAAGCCGAGCGCGGGCGAGCGGTGCGGGCCCACCGGCAGCCGCCGCCCGTCGTGCCGCGCGGACACGACCCGGACGACCACCTCGCCGCCCCCGCCGGGCCCGCCGATCTCGACCCGGTCTCCGGGCTCCACCTCGGTGATCCGCAGCCCCGTCAGCCTGCGCAGTCCGGGTGCCGACCGCGGCGCGCCCCGGGGCACGAGCAGGCGCGTACCCGCCGCGAGCCGGGCGAGCGAGGGCAGGTGAAGGTGGTCCGCGTGCAGATGGGAGACCAGCGCGACGTCCGCGCGCCAGGCGCCGGGCGGCGGCGGCGCGCCGCGACGGCGGCGCAGATGCGCGAGCCGCCGGGCGAACAGCGGATCGGTGAGCACACGCACGCCCGAGTCCTCCACCGTGCAGGTCGCGTGACCCCACCAGGTGATCTCCACCGGCACCTTCTCCGCCTCCTTCGCGCGACTCCCGCAGAGCCTACGTGCAGCGGTAGGGTCTGCGGCGAGGACCCGTAGGTGAGGGGACGCCATGGGAGCAGCGGGGGACGCCCGCGGCGGCGACGCCGCGACGCCGGTCCGCGTCACGGCCATCGCCAGCCTGACGCCCCTGGAGGAACTGCACGACGAGCCCTTCCTCGTGGACTCCCGCGGCCAGCACGCGATGTGCGCCCGCTGGGCCGCCGAGCGCGGCTACGTGGTGCGGCGCGAGCTGCTGCTGCGGAGCCTGCGCCCAGACCACTGCGCCCTGTGGGACGGGGTGCGGCCGGGCGTCGACGTGTTCGTCGCGCCCAGCCGGCGCGTGCTGGAGCGCGCGGTGTCCTCCCTGGAGGAGTTCACCGCCGAATGCGCCCGGCGCGGCGTCCGGGTGGAGACGGTCGGCCAGGCCGAACCCTCCTACGACGCCCGGATGAAGGCCCGGGTCCACCGCCGCCTGTCCATGCCGACCGCGGGCTACGACGGCCGGTAGCGGGCTGCGCCGGCCGGTAGCGGGCTGCGCCGGCCGGCCGCGGGCTGCGACGGCCGACCGCGGGCTGCGATGGCCGGCAGGCCCGGTCTCCCGCACGGAGGCTCCCGGTTCCCGCACGCCCGTCCCCCGCCGTGAAACGGGACGCGCGGGCCCCGGACGGTCGTCGTACAGGCGTTCGACGACGGGGCCGGAGCGCCGTACCGGGCGTGTGACAAGCTGGAGCCCGCCGGGCGCGGGTCCGGGTGGAACGTGAGGAGTGCGGGCGTTGCGTGGCGCGTGGTGGCGGCGGGCCGCCGGTCAGATCGGGCGGAGCGTCACCGTGTGGGCCGTCTCGACGGTCACCATGCTCGTCCTCGCCGGAATCCTGCCCGATTTCCGGCTCCACTCGGCCGACGGCGACAGCGCCACCGCCATAGCGGTCACCGCGGCCCTCGGCGCCGGCGTCTTCGGCGTGCTCTCCGCCGTCGTCTGGCCGCTGCTCGTACGGCTGCTGCTGCTCGTGCCCGCGCTGGTGCTCGGGCTGCTGGTGTTCTTCCTCAACGGCTCGCTGCTCATGCTCGCCCTGAGCCTCAACCCGTACGGCCAGTCGGAGGCGGCCCCCGAGACGGCCGTGATCGTGGCCGCCGTGATGTCCGCGGTCGCCTCCGCCACCGGCGGCGCCCTCACCGTCCGCGACGACGAGCCGTACCGGCGCCGTCTGCACCGGCTCGCCGCCCGCCGCCGCGGCGGCCCGCCGTCCGGCGCGGGCGCCCCCGGCACGCTCGTCGTCCAGCTCGACGGCGTCGGCCACGACGTGCTGCGGGACGCGGTCGACCGGGGGCTGATGCCCACCGTGGCGCACTGGCTCGGCGCCGGTCCGGACGGGCGCGGCCCCACCCACCGGCTCCTGCCCTGGCGCACCGACTGGTCCAGCCAGACCGGCGCCAGCCAGCTCGGCATCCTGCACGGCGACAACTACGACGTCCCCGCGTTCCGCTGGTACGAGAAGGACACCGGCGAGGTGATGGTCTGCAACCGGCCGAGCAGCGCCGCCGAACTCCAGCGCCGCGCCGTGGCACGCGCCGGCGACGACGGACTGCTCGCCTCCGACGGCGCCAGCCGCGGCAACCTGTTCAGCGGCGGCGCGGACGAACTCGCCCTCGTGCTGTCGGTGTCCGCACGCCGGGGACCGGGCAACCGCTCGCGGGCCGGCTACTTCGCCTACTTCTCCGACCCCGCCAACGCCGTCCGCACCGCCCTGTCCTTCGTCGCCGAGGTCGTACGCGAGTGGGGCCAGTGCCTGCGCGCCCGGATCCGGCGGCAGCGCCCGCGCGTCTCCCGGGGCGGCCTCTACCCGCTGGTGCGCGCGTTCGCCACCGTCGTCGAACGGGACGTCGTGGTGGCCTCCGTGATCGGCGACCTGCTCGCCGGGCGCACCGCCGTCTACGCCGACCTGGTCGCCTACGACGAGGTGGCCCACCACTCCGGGCCGCACAGCCGCGACGCCGCGCAGGTGCTGCGCCGCCTGGACCGCTCGCTCGCGCTGATCGCGAACGTCGCCGCGCAGGCGCCGCGCCCGTACCGGATCGTCCTGCTGTCCGACCACGGCCAGAGCCCCGGCGAGACCTTCCGCGCCCGCTTCGGCCTCACCCTGGGCGACCTGGTGCGGGCCGGCTGCGGGCTGCCCGTGCCGCGCCGGGCCGAGCGGACCCGCAGCGGCGCCGAGGCGCGGGCCGCGGTGCGGGCGGCGCTGCGCCGTCCGGTGGAGGAGGGCGGGGCGCATCTGCGCTCCGCCCGCGGTTCGGAGCCGGTCGTGCTGGCCTCCGGCAACCTCGGCCTGATCTCGTTCCCGGACGTGCCGCACCGGATGAGCCGGGAGGAGATCGACGCACGCTTCCCGGCGCTGCTGCGCACCCTCGCCGACCACCCCGGCGTCGGCTTCCTGCTGGTGCGCAGCGAGGAGCACGGCGGTCTGGTGCTGGGCCCGCGGGGCGCGCGGACGCCCCTGGACGAGCTGGCCGACCACACCGGCCCGCTCGCCGCGTTCGGCGACGGCGCCGCCGACGCCGTACGGCGCACCCACGCCTTCCCGCACGTGGCGGACATCATGGTCAACTCCGTCCACGAACCGGCCGACGGCGAGGTGCTGGCGTTCGAGGAGCAGATCGGCTCCCACGGCGGGCTCGGCGGCGCGCAGAGCCGCCCGTTCCTGCTGGCGCCGCTCGCCTGCTCCCCACCCGCGGCGCAGGACGCGGAACTCGTCGGCGCCCAGCAGATCCACCGCGTCCTGCGCCGCTGGCTGCACGAGGCCGCCGAACCGCAGGCGCCGCACCCGGCGGCAGAGCCGGAGACGTCGCGGACGCCAGACCGGCCGGGGAACGCCGCGGAAGCGGGGCAGCCCGCGGAGACGGAGCGGCCCACGGAAGCGGGGGAGAGCGCGGAGCCCGCGGCGGCGCGGAAGCCAGCGGAGGCGGGGGAGCCTGCGAAGGCGGGGGAGAGCGCGGAGCCCGCGGAAGCGCGGAAGCCAGCGGAGGCAGGGGAGCCCGCGGAGATCGCGGCGCCCGCAGGGCCTGTGGAGTCCGCGAAGTCCGCAGGGCGCGCGAAGACCGCAGAGTCCGCAGAGACCGCGGAGACCCCAGAGATCGCGGAGACCGCAGAGCCCGCGAAGCCCGCGGATGCGGGGGAGCCCCGCGAAGGGGAGCGGGCCGCCTGACCCGCGCGCGGCCCCGCGACGGCCGGTGTCTCTCCGGCACGGCGCGGCCGATCGCCGGGTGCGCGCCGCGCGGATGTGATCGTATGGAGGCCACATAAGCCCGAAGACGGGCTGCCAGGCGAAAGGCAGGGACCGCACCGTGGCAACCACGCGCACCGCTCACACCGTCTGGGAGGGCAACCTGCTGGAGGGCAGCGGCGTCGTCACCTTCGACTCCTCCGGCATCGGCCAGCAGCCGGTGTCGTGGCCCTCGCGCGCCGAGCAGGCGAACGGGAAGACCAGCCCCGAGGAGCTGATCGCGGCCGCCCACTCGAGCTGCTTCTCGATGGCGCTGTCGCACGGCCTGGCCGGCGCCGGCACCCCGCCCACCAAGATCGAGACCAAGGCCGACGTGACCCTCCAGCCGGGCACGGGCATCACGGGAATCCACCTCACCGTGCAGGGCGTCGTCCCCGGCATCGACCAGGACGCGTTCGTCGCGGCCGCCGAGGACGCCAAGAAGAACTGCCCGGTCAGCCAGGCGCTGACCGGTACGACGATCACCCTGGACGCAAAGCTGGCCTGACGCCCGCGCCCCGCACCGCGAGGGCCGCGTCCCGCCCGGCGGGACGCGGCCCTCGCGTCTCCCGCCGGGCCCGCGCCGCATTGACAACCGCCCGCCCGCGTTCTGTGCTGGAAGGACAGCCGGACATGCGGACGGCCCTCCCGCCAGCGGACGACGGCCCCCGCGTGACGGGAGGCGGCCCTCGCGCAGGCGGAAGGGGACGGACATGTCACGCGCGGTCGGTATCGACCTGGGGACGACGAACTCGGTGGTCTCCGTCCTGGAGGGCGGCGAGCCCACGGTCGTCGCCAACGCCGAGGGCGCCCGCACCACCCCGTCGGTGGTCGCGTTCGCCAAGACCGGCGAGGTGCTCGTCGGGGAGATCGCCAAGCGGCAGGCGGTGACCAACGTGGAGCGCACCGCCCGCTCGGTCAAACGGCACATGGGCGACTCCGCCTGGCGGTTCCCCGAGCAGGGCGCCGTCGACGGCACCCGGTACCGGGCCCAGGAGCTGTCCGCCCGGGTCCTCCAGAAGCTCAAGCGGGACGCCGAGTCGTACCTCGGCGAGGACGTCTCCGACGCGGTGATCACCGTCCCCGCCTACTTCGACGACGCCCAGCGGCAGGCGACGAAGGAAGCCGGCGAGATCGCCGGCCTGAAGGTGCTCAGGATCGTCAACGAGCCCACGGCCGCCGCGCTCGCCTACGGCCTGGACCGGGGCGAGGAGCAGACGGTCCTCGTGTTCGACCTCGGCGGCGGCACCTTCGACGTGTCCCTGCTGGACATCGGGGACGGCGTGATCGAGGTGAAGGCCACCAACGGCGACACCCTTCTTGGCGGCGACGACTGGGACCAGCGGGTCGTCGAGCACCTGGTCCAGCGGTTCAAGGGGCAGTACGGCATCGATCTCGCCGCCGACAAGATGGCCCTGCAACGGCTGCGCGAGGGCGCCGAGAAGGCCAAGATCGAGCTGTCCTCGTCCACCGAGACCTCGATCAACCTCCCCTACATCACCGCCTCCGCCGAGGGCCCGCTGCACCTGGAGGAGAAGCTCACCCGGGCCCAGTTCCAGGAACTCACCGCGGACCTGCTCGACCGCTGCCGTACGCCCTTCCACCAGGCCGTGAAGGACGCGGGCGTCAAGCTGTCCGCCATCGACCACGTGATCCTGGTCGGCGGCTCCACCAGGATGCCCGCCGTCACCGACCTGGTGCGCGAGCTGACCGGCAAGGACCCGCACAAGGGCGTCAACCCCGACGAGGTGGTCGCCGTGGGCGCCGCCCTCCAGGCCGGCGTGCTCCGCGGCGACGTCAAGGACGTGTTGCTGCTCGACGTCACCCCGCTGTCCCTCGGCATCGAGACCAAGGGCGGCATCATGACCAAGCTCATCGAGCGCAACACCACGATCCCGACCCGCCGTTCGGAGATCTTCACCACCGCCGTCGACAACCAGCCCTCCGTCGGCATCCAGGTCTACCAGGGCGAACGCGAGATCGCGGTGTACAACAAGAAGCTCGGCGTCTTCGACCTCACCGGACTGCCGCCCGCCCCGCGCGGCGTGCCGCAGATCGAGGTCGCCTTCGACATCGACGCCAACGGCATCATGCACGTCTCCGCCAAGGACCTGGCCACCGGCCGCGAGCAGAAGATGACCGTCACCGGCGGCTCGGCGCTGCCCAAGGACGACGTCGACCGCATGATGCGCGAGGCCGAGCAGTACGCCGAGGAGGACCGCCGGCGCCGGGAGGCCGCCGAGACCCGCAACCAGGCCGAGCAACTCGTATACCAGACGGAGAACTTCCTCCGCGAGCACGGCGACCGCGTCCCCGCCGAGACCAGGACGGAGGTCGAGTCCGCCGTCGCCGAGGTGAAGGGCCTCCTCGGCCGGGACGAGGGCGCGGCGGACACCGCGGCCCTGCGCACCGCCGTCGACCGTCTCGCCTCCGTCAGCCAGAAGATGGGCCAGGCGATGTACGCCCAGGCGCAGCAGAACCCGGCGGAGGAGGGCGCCGGGCCGCGGCGCCCGGAGGGGGCGGGTCCGTCGGGGCAGGAGGACGAGGGCGTGGTGGACGCGGAGATCGTCGACGACGACCGCGACGCCAAGGGAGGAGCCGCCTGACACCGAGCTCGTCGCGCCCGGACACCGGGCCGCCGCCCGCCGCCCGCTGCTCGACGTCGGCCGCCCGCTGTCTGACGCCCGCTCCGGCCGACCGCGCGCCGCCTCCCTCAGAGCGATGCGGCGCTCGTGCATGCGGCTATGGTCATGGGCACGACCATCGTGTGACCGGTGCCGGGGGAGGGGACGTATGAGCACGTCGTGGGGGCCGTCCTGGGAGACGGCGGTGTACCGGGCCAGGGTGCGCGGCTGCCTGCTGGGCGGCGCCGTCGGGGACGCGCTCGGCTATCCGATCGAGTTCAGCTCCCTGGACGCCGTCCGCGCCGCGCACGGCCCGCGCGGGATCACCGACCTGGCGCCCGGCCCCGCCGGAGCGGTGGGCCTGATCAGCGACGACACCCAGATGACCCTGTTCACCGCCGAGGGCCTGCGGCAGGCGCACGAGCGCGAACGGCGCAAGGGCATCGGCGGCGGCTGGCCCCGCCTGGTGCGCTGGGCCTACGAGCGCTGGCTGGAGACCCAGCGCCACGAGAGCCCGGAGGCCGGCGAACGCGCCCGGTCCTCTGGCGACGCCGGCTACGCCGGACCGCGCGGGGGACTGGTCGACGAGCAGTGGCTGTACGCCCGCCGGGCCCCCGGCAACGCCTGCCTGACCGGGCTCGCCCAGGACTTCGTGCCCGACCCGTACGGCGAACTCGGCCCGCCTGGCCCCGTCAACCCCGACTCCAAAGGCTGCGGCGCGGTGATGCGCTCGGCGCCCTTCGGCCTCACCGGCGCCGATGCCGAGACGGCCTTCGGCATGGCCGCGCGCTGCGCCCAGATGACCCACGGGCACCCCACCGGCTACTACGCGGCCGGCGCCCTCGCGGCGATCGTCGCCTGTCTGGTGGCCGGGGACTCCGTGGAGGGGGCGGTGCTGCGCGCGCTGCGCCTGCTCGCCCGGCGCCCCGGCCACGAGGAGACCGCCGCCGCCCTGGAGCAGGCGCTCGACCTCGCGTCCGCGGGTCGGCCGTCCCCTGAGCGGTTGGAACGGCTCGGCGGCGGCTGGGTCGCCGAAGAGGCGCTGGCCATCGGCGTGTGCAGCGCGCTGGCCGTTCCCGAGGCGGCGGACGCGCTGCTGCTGTCCGTCAACCACTCGGGCGACAGCGACTCCACCGGATCGATCTGCGGCAACATCCTCGGCGCCCGGCACGGCGACCACGGCCTGCCGCACGCGTGGGTGCGGCAAGTCGAGGGGCGGGACCGCATCGCCGCGCTGGCCGACGACCTCGCGGCCGAGTGCGGGCCCCGCTGACGGGCGGCGCCGCGCCGGGCCCCCGAGTCAGGGACGGAGAGGCCGTCCTGTGGCAGTCTGAAGGCGTCCGCAGCGACCCCGCGACGCCCAGGAAGGGAGCCGGCGCATGGCCGTCGAACCGCTGTCCCAGAAGGAGATCGAGGTCCGGCTGGCGGAACTGCCCGGATGGTCCGTCGACGGGGACCGGCTCACCCGCTCCTTCCGGCTCGGCTCCCACTCCGCGGCCACGGCGATGGTGGTGCACATCGCCCAGGTGCAGGAGGAACTCGACCACCACTCCGATCTGACCCTCGGCTACGACACGGTCTCGCTCAGCGTGAACACGCACAGCGTGGGCGGCGCCGTCACTGACAAGGACTTCGAACTCGCCCGCCGGGTACACGCGTTGGCACCGGTGCACGGCGCGGACTGAGCCGCGCCGGGGGCCAGGACGGGGGAGCCGGGTGCTGGACTACGACGAGGAAGCCGAGCGCTACGACGCCTTGCGCGGCGGCGAACCCCGGGCCGCCGCGGCGGCCGAGGCCGTACTCGATCTGGTGCCCCCGCGGGCGCGGGAGCTGCTGGACGCCGGCTGCGGCACCGGCATCGTGACCCGCCGCCTCGCCGCCGCCCGCGCCGGGACGCGGGTGACCGGCGTGGACCGGTCCGCCGCGATGGCCCGGCAGGCCGCAACCCGTCTGCCCGGCGCGGTCGTCCGCGCCGACAGCCGCCGACTGCCCTTCGCCGACGAGCGGTTCGACGCCGTGACCGGCGTCTGGCTGCTCCACCTCGCGCCGAGCGCGGCGGACGCCCGCGCCCTCGTCGCCGAGTGCGCCCGGGTGCTCTGGCCCGGCGGCGTCTTCGTCGCCACGGTCGACAAGGCCGCCTCCCACAACGTGGGAAGCGACATCGACGCCGTGCTCGCCGCCCGGCCGGGCAGCCTGGTCAACGACGCGGCGGAACGCGTCGCCGAGTACGCCGCCGCACACGGCCTGAACCGGGCCGGTCAGGCCCGCTTCACAGGATGCGGTCAGGGCCGCAGCCCCCGCCGCACCATCGCCGACCTGCGACGCGGCTGGTTCGTCACGCTGCCTCCGGAATCCGCGCTGGCCGCCGCCTTCGCCGACCGCCTGGCGGCCCTCCCCGACCGGGACCGCCCCCGCCCGGACCCCGTCTTCACCCTGCACGCCTTCCGCAAGACGCGCTGACGGCGGAGGGAATCCGCTTCCGCAAGACGCGCTGACGGCGGAGGGAATCCGCTTCCGCAAGACGCGCTGACGGCGGAGGGAATCCGCTTCCGCAAGACGCGCTGACGGCGGAG
>NZ_JBEYWK010000004.1:0-113188 GCF_040644415.1 Streptomyces sp. NPDC046985 | reverse complement strand
GAGGGAATCCGCTTCCGCGAGACGCGATGACGGCCCAGGGAGTCCGCTTCCGCGAGACGCGATGACGGCGAGCAATGGACCTCCGCGGGCCGCGGTGACGGCCGAGACCGCTGACCGCGACGGTGCGCGCGGGGCGGAGACGGGCGCGACGGGTGGGTCCCGGCGCGTGCGGGACCCACCCGCCGGTGCGCGGAACGGCGACGGGGACGTGCGAGCGGTTCCGCGCACGAGCCCGGGGTGGGGTGACGTGCGTCCGGGCCCGGATCCGGTGACGCGGGTGAGGAAGCGCGGTGGGGGGAGTGCGACGAGCCGTGCACCAGTGGGAGCGCTCCCATAGTGCGCACGGGCCGCGAGGCGGTCAAGTACCGGACGCGGCGAAAAAACCAGGAACCCCGGTGGCGCAGTGCAGACCGCGCCCCGGGCGGCGCCGCGCACCCGGGAAAAGTCCGTGAAAGTGCTCGAAAGTCTGTGCGCCCCCTGTTCCTCTCCGGCGCTTGGCGCTACCTTCACTCGCACCAGTGGGAGCGGTTCCATCAGTCGACGCGTCCGTCCCGACGCGCCCGAGCTGCAAGGAGTCGCTCATGCGACACCCCCCGCGTTCATTGCTCTCGGCCTTGGCCGGAGCCGTCGCGCTCTTAGGGAGCGTGACGGCGCCCGCGGTCACGGCCGAGGGCGCCACCCCCACGTGCACGGTGAACTACGCCGTCACCAACCAGTGGAACACCGGATTCCAGGCGTCCGTGCGGATCACCGCCCACAGTGCGCCGCTCGACGGCTGGCGCCTGACCTTCGACCTCAGCGGCGGCCGCCGGGTCACCTCGGGCTGGAACGCCCAGTGGTCCCAGTCCGGTACGACCGTCACCGCGGTCAACGAGAGCTGGAACGGCGCCGTCGGCAAGGGCGCGAGCGTCGACGCCGGATTCCTCGGCTCGTCCTCGGGGCCCGCCGCCGCGCCGACCGCCTTCCGGCTGAACGGCACGCTGTGCGACGTCGCTTCCGTGCCGAAGCCGCCGACGCCGCCGCCGCCGACCCACCCGCCGGCCGGCGCGGCGGCGCCCGCCCTGCACGTGTCGGGCAACCGGCTCGTCGACGCCGGCGGCAAGACGCGCAGGCTGCTCGGCGTCAACCGCTCCGGCGGCGAGTTCATGTGCGTCCAGGGCCGCGGGATCTTCGACGGGCCCGTCGACGACCCCGCGATCAAGGCCATCGCCGACTGGAAGGCGAACGCCGTCCGCATCCCCCTCAACGAGGAGTGCTGGCTGGGCCTTTCCAATGTCCGGCCCGAGTACGGGGGCGACCGCTACATCGGCGCCGTCAAGAGCCTGGTGGCCCGCGTCGAGGCGCACGGCATGACCCCGGTCCTCGAACTCCACTGGACCCACGGCCAGTACACGGGCAACTCCTCCGGCTGCTCCGACGTGCACGCCACCTGCCAGAAACCGATGCCCGACGCCCAGTACGCGCCGTCGTTCTGGTCCTCGGTCGCCGGGACCTTCAAGGCCGACCAGGCCGTCGTCTTCGACCTGTTCAACGAGCCCTACCCGGACCGGGCGACGTCCGACTCCGCCGCCGCCTGGACATGCTGGCGCAACGGCGGCGCCTGCCCCGGCATCGGCTACCAGGTCGCCGGGATGCAGAGCCTCGTCGACGCGGTGCGCCACGCCGGTGCGCGGAACGTCCTCCTCGCCGGCGGACTCGCCTACTCCAACGACCTTGGCCAGTGGCTGGCGCACCGGCCGTCCGACCCGGCCGGCGATCTCGCCGCCGCCGTCCACGTCTACAACTTCAACGGCTGCGCCGACGAGAAATGCTGGAACGCCACGCTCCAGCCCGTCGCCGCCCAAGTGCCGCTGGTGGCGGGCGAGATCGGTGAGAACACCTGCGCGCACGGCTTCATCGACCGGGTCATGAAGTGGCTGGACGGCCACGGCCTGTCCTACCTGGGCTGGACCTGGAACACCTGGGACTGCTCCTCCGGACCGTCCCTCGTCTCCGCCTACGACGGCACGCCCACGGCATACGGCGCCGGGCTGCGCGACCACCTGCGCGCCCTCGCCCCCTGAGACCGCACGTCGGCACCGCAGCACGTCAGCACGTCCGCACCGCAGCACATTCGCGCCTCCCTACCTGCGCACCTGTCCCAGTCCGCGGCTCGGCACGTCCGCAGGGCCGCGCGTCAGCGACACCGCACCGCAGCACCGCACGTCCGACAGGAGGAAACCGCACTCATGACCCGCAGAAGATCAGCGATGCTCGCCGCCCTCTCCCTCGTCGCCGGAGGCACCGGCGCGGCGCTCGCCGCCGTGCCCGCCACCGCCGGCGCCCAGGCCGCGCCCTGCACCGTCGACTACACGATCCAGAACCAGTGGGACACCGGCTTCACCGCCGCCGTCACCGTCACCAACAACAGCGCCGCGAAGACCGGTTGGACCCTGAAGTGGTCCTACGCCGGCGCCCAGCAGATCACCAGCGGCTGGAACGCGAAGATCACCCAGAGCGGCGCCGCCGTCACCGCCGCCAACGAGACCTACAACGGCGCCCTCGCCACCGGCGCCTCGGCGAGCTTCGGCTTCCAGGGCACGTACAGCGGCGCCAACGCCGTCCCGGCCGCCTTCACACTCGACGGCGTGACCTGCAACGTCGACGGCGGCACCGACCCGGGCGGTGGCGGCGGCCCGACCGACCCCGGCGGCGGCGGGACCCCCGACCCCACCGGCCGCGCCGACAACCCCTACGCCGGCGCCAAGGTCTACGTGAACCCCGAGTGGGCGAAGCTCGCCGCCGCCGAACCGGGCGGCAGCCGCATCTCCAACCAGCCCACCGCCGTCTGGCTCGACCGCATCGCGGCCATCCAGGGCGTGAACGGCGGCATGAGCCTGCGCGACCACCTCGACGCGGCCCTGAAGCAGAAGGGCGCCGGCGACCTGGTCGTCCAGCTCGTCGTCTACGACCTGCCCGGACGCGACTGCGCCGCCCTCGCCTCCAACGGCGAACTCGGCCCGAACGACCTCGCCAAGTACCAGAGCCAGTACATCGACCCGATCGCCTCGATCCTGGCCGACCCCAAGTACGCGTCGCTGCGGATCGCCGCCGTCATCGAGCCCGACTCGCTGCCCAACCTGGTCACCAACGCCGGCGGCACCAACACCAGCACCGACGCCTGCGTGACCATGAAGTCCAACGGCAACTACGAGAAGGGCGTCGGCTACGCCCTCGCCAAGCTCGGCGCCCTCAAGAACGTGTACAACTACATCGACGCCGCCCACCACGGCTGGCTCGGCTGGGACAGCAACCTGGACCCGTCGGTGCAGGAGTTCCACAAGGTCGCGACCAGCAACGGCGCGAGCGTGAACGACGTGGCCGGCTTCATCGTCAACACCGCCAACTACAGCCCCACCACGGAGCCCTACTTCAAGGTCACCGACAGCGTCGGCGGGCAGACCGTGCGCCAGTCCAAGTGGGTGGACTGGAACCAGTACGTCGACGAGCAGTCCTACGCCCAGGCGCTGCGCGGCAAGCTGGTCGCGGCCGGGTTCAACTCCGGCGTCGGCATGCTGATCGACACCTCCCGCAACGGCTGGGGCGGATCCGCCCGGCCGATCGGCCCCGGCCCGACGACCTCGGTCGACGCCTACGTCAACGGCGGCCGCATCGACCGGCGCATCCACGCCGGCAACTGGTGCAACCAGAGCGGCGCCGGCCTGGGCGCCCGTCCGACCGCGGCCCCGGCCGCCGGGATCGACGCCTACGTCTGGGTGAAGCCCCCGGGCGAGTCGGACGGGTCCAGCTCCGCCGTCTCCAACGGCGAGGGCAAGGGCTTCGACCGGATGTGCGACCCGACGTACGGGGGTAACTCGCGCAACGGCAACAACCCCACGGGCGCGCTGGCGAACGCGCCGCTGGCCGGGCACTGGTTCTCCGCCCAGTTCCAGCAGCTCATGCAGAACGCCTACCCGCCGCTTCCGTGACCGGCGCCGCGTAGACGATCCGCCGGGGCCCGCCCGGGGCGCTCCCGCCCGGTCGGACCCCGGCGGGCGCGCGCGGTCCGGGCAGGACCGTTCCTCCCGTCATGGAGCGGGGGCTGCGCGCCCGGACCGGGCCGCCCGGCGCCGTCGGAAGGGGTCCGCAGCGGTCAGCCGGGCGGTGCGCCGCCTGCCGCTCAGGCCACGTCGAACGTCGCCGGGTCCGGGCCCAGCCGGCGGTCCTCGTTCAGGGCGCTGATCGCCGAGAGGTCCTCGTCGTCCAGGCTGAAGTCGAAGACGTCGATGTTCTCCTTGATCCGGGACGGCGTCACGGACTTCGGGATCACGACGTTGCCGAGCTGGAGGTGCCAGCGCAGCACGACCTGGGCCGGGGTGCGGCCGTGCTTCTGGGCGATGGCCACGACGGCCGGGACGTCCAGCAGCCCCTTGCCCTGGCCGAGCGGCGACCACGCCTCGGTGGCGATGCCCCGCTCCGCGTGGAACGCGCGGGCCGCCTCCTGCTGAAGCTGCGGGTGCAGCTCGATCTGGTTGACCGCCGGGACCACCGAGGTCTCGTCGGCCAGACGCCGCAGGTGCTCGGGGAGGAAGTTCGACACGCCGATCGCCCGGACGCGGCCGTCCGAGAGCAGCTTCTCGAACGCCTTGTAGGTGTCGACGTAGCGGCCCGCGGCCGGCAGCGGCCAGTGGATGAGGTACAGGTCGACGTAGTCCAGGCCGAGCTTGTCCAGCGAGGCGTCGAAAGCGCGCAGGGTGGAGTCGTACCCCTGCTCGCTGTTCCAGAGCTTGGTGGTGACGAAGACGTCCTCGCGGGGGAGGCCGGAGGCGGCGACGCCCTTGCCCACGCCCCGTTCGTTGCCGTAGATCGCCGCTGTGTCGATGCTGCGGTACCCGGCCTCCAGGGCGAGGGCGACCGTGCGCTCGGCCTCGTCGTCCGGCACCTGCCAGACGCCGTAGCCGAGCTGCGGCATCTCGACGCCGTTGTTGAGGATGATCGGGGAGAGCTTGCTGCTCACTAGCTTGTGATCCTTCGGTTGTCGTCGGATGCTGCCTCCATGGTCAACGATCAGGAGTCCCGACGCATTCCTGACCTGCCGGTCCTTCTTCGTCCGGTCGCCGGGCTCAGCCCTGGTACAGCGCCTCCACCTCGGCGCCGTACGCGTCCTCGATGGCCCTGCGCTTCAGCTTCAGCGACGGGGTCAGCAGGCCGTGCTCCTCGGTGAACGGCTGGGCGAGGATGCGGAAGGTGCGGATCGACTCCGCCTGGGAGACCAGGGTGTTCGCGGCGACCACCGCGCGCCGCACCTCGGTCTCCAGATCCGTGTCGCGCACCAGCTCGGCGCTGCGCAGCGGCGGCTTGCCGTGCATCGCGAGCCAGTGCTCGACGGCCTCCCCGTCCAGGGTGACCAGCGCGGCGATGTACGGGCGGTCGTTGCCGACGACGAGGCACTGGGCGACCAGCGGGTGGTAGCGCACCCGCTCCTCCAGCACGCCCGGCGCCACGCTCTTGCCGCCGGAGGTCACCAGGATCTCCTTCTTGCGGCCGGTGATGGTGAGATAGCCGTCCTGGTCGAGGGCGCCGAGGTCGCCGGTGGCCAGCCAGCCGTCGTGCAGCGTCGTGTCGGTCGCCTTCTGGTCGTTGAGATAGCCGTGGAAGACGTTGCCGCCGTGCAGCCACACCTCCCCGTCGTCGGCGATGTGCACGGTGACGCCCGGGACGGGCTGCCCGACCGTGCCGTAGCGCGTGCGCTCGGGCGGGTTGGCGGTGGCGGCGGCCGTGGACTCGGTCAGGCCGTACCCCTCGTAGACCTGCACGCCGGCGCCCGCGAAGAAGAGGCCGAGCCGCCGGTCCATGCCCGAACCGCCGGACATCGCGTTGCGGATGCGGCCGCCCATCGCCGCGCGCACCTTCGCATACACGAGCTTGTCGAAGAACTGGTGCTGCATGCGCAGCCCGGCCGACGGACCGGGGCCGACGCCCCACGCCTTCGCCTCCATCGCGTCGGCGTACTTCACGGCCACGTCGACGGCCTTCTCGAACGGCCCGTCCCGCCCCTCCGCCTCCGCCTTGCGGCGGGCCGCATTGAACACCTTCTCGAAGATGTATGGCACCGCCAGGATGAACGTCGGCTGGAACGCCTGGAGGTCCGGCAGCAGGGCGGCGGCGTTCATCTGCGGCTGGTGGCCCAGGCGCACCTTGCCGCGGATCGTGGCCACCTCCACCATCCGCCCGAAGACGTGCGCCAGCGGCAGGAACAGCAGCGTCGAGGCGTGGTCGTCCTTGCGGGAGTGGAAGACCGGCGCCCAGCGCCCCACGACCGCGTCGGCCTCGACCATGAAGTTGCCGTGGGTCAGGACGCAGCCCTTGGGGCGGCCGGTGGTGCCCGAGGTGTAGATGACGGTGGCCACCGTGTCGGGCGTCACCGCCTCCCGGTGCCGGTGCACCACCTCGTCCTCCAGGTGCGCGCCCGCGTCGTACAGCTCCCGCACCGCGCCCGAGTCGAGCTGCCACAGGCGGCGCAGGTTCGGCAGCCGGTTGACGACGGTGGCGATCGTCATCGCGTGGTCCTCGTGCTCCACGATCGCCGCCGACACCTCGGCGTCGTAGAGCATCCAGAAGCACTGCTCCGCCGAGGACGTGGGGTAGACCGGCACGACCTGGGCGCCGATGGTCCACAGCGCGAAGTCGAACAGCGTCCACTCGTAGCGGGTGCGGGACATGATCGCGACGCGGTCGCCGAAGCGGATGCCCTCCGCGAGCAGGCCCTTGGCGAGGGCCAGGACCTCGTCGCGGAACTCGGCGGCGGTCACGTCCCGCCACTGGCCGGCGTCGTCCTTGCGTCCGAGCGCGACGTGCCCCGGATCCTCCTGGGCATGCTGGAACACGACGTCGGCAAGGCCGCCCACCGGCGACGCCGATGACGTCGGAGGGCTGGTGAATTCGCGCAATCCCCGCTCCCGCTCTTCGTGACGCTCCGCACAGCGCGGTGAAAGCTACCCCACGGGTCACCGGGGCGGGAGGGGTCCACTCGCCGGGAAGACTCGTATCCGCACTGGTCAGGGCCGGAAAATGCGCTCACAAGGGGAAGGGTCGGACAGAAAGCCTTACGGATCAGTAAGTTTCGGCGCCGCAATCTCCACCGAATCTGTACGAGCCCCCGACAGCCGGGCAGCCGCCAGCGGCCCCGGTCGCCGACCGCGGCAGGGGCTCGCACGGCCCGCGCGCACGCGTACGGCCGGTGGTGACAAGACCCTTCCCGTTCGCCCGCGCGGTATGCCGGCGCCGGTCCGTTCCGGCGCGCCCTGCCGCCGCGACGCGCGAGAGCGGTCGGCGCGGTGCACCGGATTCCCGATCGCCGCGGCCCTGGCGCAGGATGGAGGGGGCCCGACAGGCCCCCCGGCGGCGCGCGGCGCCCGCACGGCCGCCCGGGGACGCGACGACGTGACAACGCGAGCGAGTGGAGCACCGTGACACGCCTGCGCCGGCCGAGCCGGCTACCGATCGACCCGTACATCCTGCTCCTGCTGGGCACGGTGGGCCTCGCCGCGCTGCTGCCGGCCCGGGGCGCGGCCGCGCACATGGCGTCCGGCGCCTCCACCGCCGCCATCGCGTTCCTGTTCTTCCTCTACGGGGCCCGGCTCTCCACCCGCGAGGCGCTGGACGGGCTGCGCCACTGGCGCCTGCACGTCACCGTGCTGGCCTGCACCTTCGTCGTCTTCCCGGCGCTCGGCCTGGCCGCCCGCGGCCTGGTCCCGGCACTGCTGACGCAGCCGCTCTACGAGGGCCTGCTCTTCCTCACCCTGGTCCCCTCGACCATCCAGTCGTCGATCGCCTTCACCTCGATCGCCCGCGGCAATGTGCCCGCCGCGATCTGCGCCGGGTCCTTCTCCTCCCTCGTCGGGATCGTCTTCACCCCGCTGCTCGCCGCCGGGCTCCTCGGCAGCAGCGGCGGCGGCTTCTCCGCGCACTCGCTGGTGACGATCGTGCTGCAACTGCTCGTGCCGTTCGTCGCCGGTCAGGTGCTGCGGCGCTGGATCGGCGCCTTCGTCGCCCGGCACAAGAAGATCCTCGGCCTCGTCGACCGCGGCTCGATCCTCCTCGTGGTCTACGCCGCGTTCAGCGAGGGCATGGTCCGCGGCATCTGGCATCAGGTCAGCGCCGCGCGCCTGGGCGCGCTGCTCGCCGTGGAGGCCGTGGTGCTCGCCGTCATGCTGATCCTGACCTGGTACGGCGCCAGGGCGCTGGGGTTCGGCCGGGCCGACCGCATCGCCGTCCAGTTCGCGGGCTCCAAGAAGTCCCTCGCCTCCGGGCTGCCCATGGCGAGCGTCCTGTTCGGCGCCCACGCCTCCCTGGCCGTGCTGCCGCTGATGCTGTTCCACCAGATGCAGCTCATGGTGTGCGCGGTGATCGCCAAACGCCGGTCCCACGACCCCGAGGCCCAGCGGGAGGCGCCCGCGCCCGACCCGGCCGACCCGCCCGGCCCGCCCCGCGCGGCGGCGGCCGACACGGCGGGACGACCGGGCTGACGGGGGCACGGGGACGCAGGACCGTGTTCCGGCTCAAGGGTCCGGGGAGGCGTGCCGGACGCGCCGCGCCCAGCTCGCGCCGTACCTCCGAGCGCTCGTCTGAGCGCCGGACAGGGCCGGTGCGGCCACGGCGCCTCGCGTGCGGCGGCGGTCGGCTGCGGACGCGTCGCCGCGCCGGGTCAGTCCTGGCGCGTCGAGGCGTGCAGGGCGACGCGTTCCTCGCCCGCGTACACGTTCATCGAGGCGCCCCGCAGGAAGCCCACCAGGGTCAGTCCCGTCTCGGCGGCCAGGTCGACCGCCAGCGACGACGGCGCCGAGACCGCCGCCAGCATGGGGATGCCCGCCATCACCGCCTTCTGCGCCAGCTCGAAGGAGGCCCGGCCGGAGACCAGCAGAATCGTCCGGGACAGCGGCAGACCGCCGTCCTGGAGGGCGCGGCCGACGAGCTTGTCGACCGCGTTGTGCCGGCCGACGTCCTCCCGCACGTCCAGCAGCTCGCCGCTCTCGGTGAACAGGGCCGCGGCGTGCAGGCCGCCGGTGCGGTCGAAGACCCGCTGGGCCGCGCGCAGCCGGTCGGGCAGGGTCGCGAGCAGTTCCGGCGCGACCCGCAGCGGGGGCGTGTCGGCGATCGGCCAGCGGGCCGTGGTCCGCACCGCGTCCAGGCTGGCCTTGCCGCACAGCCCGCAGGAGGAGGTGGTGTACACGTTGCGCTCCAGCGTGATGTCCGGCAGCACCACGTCCGGGGCGGTCTTCACGTCCACCACGTTGAACGTGTTGGAACCGTCCGCCGCAGCCCCCGCGCAGTAGACGATGTTCAGCAGGTCCGAGGCCGAGCCGAGCACGCCCTCGCTGACCAGGAAGCCCGCGGCCAGCGCGAAGTCGTCGCCCGGAGTGCGCATGGTGATGGCGAGCGGCTTGCCGTTCAGCCGGATCTCCAGCGGCTCCTCGGCCACCAGCGTGTCCGGCCGGGAGGTGACCGCGCCGTCCCGGATGCGGAGCACCTTGCGTCGTTCCGTGACTCGTCCCATGTCCTGATCAGCCCCGGTTCTCTCCGTGCGGGCGGCCGACGGCCCGGCCCCCGTGGGGAGCGCCCCGCACCGCCCTGCGGCCGAACGGCCGCGGTTCTCATTTTCTCCCGCCCCCGCGCCCGCGCACACGCCGGGGGAGACCGCGGCCTTCGTCGCCCGTCCGGTCAGGCGCCCACGTAGGCCGCCAGGTGCTCTCCGGTGAGGGTGGAGCGAGCGGCGACGAGATCGGCGGGCGTGCCCTCGAACACGATCCGGCCGCCGTCGTGGCCCGCGCCGGGCCCCAGGTCGACGATCCAGTCGGCGTGCGCCATGACCGCCTGGTGGTGTTCGACGACGATGACCGACTTCCCGGAGTCCACCAGGCGGTCGAGCAGGCCCAGAAGCTGTTCGACGTCGGCGAGGTGCAGGCCGGTGGTGGGCTCGTCGAGGATGTAGACGCCGCCCTTCTCCGTCATGCGCGTGGCCAGCTTCAGCCGCTGCCGCTCGCCGCCGGAGAGGGTGGTGAGCGGCTGGCCGAGGGTGAGATAGCCCAGGCCGACGTCCGCCATGTTCCGCAGGATCCTGTGGGCGGCCGGGGTGCGCGCCTCGCCGGCGCCGAAGAACTCCTCGGCCTCCGTCACCGACATCGCCAGCACCTCGCTGATGTCCCGGCCGCCGAAGCGGTACTCCAGCACCGCCGCCCCGAACCGCTTGCCCTCGCACTGCTCGCAGGTCGTGGCGACGCCCGCCATCACCACCAGGTCCGTGTAGACGACACCCGCGCCGTTGCAGGTGGGGCAGGCGCCCTCGGAGTTGGCGCTGAACAGCGCGGGCTTCACGCCGTTGGCCTTGGCGAACGCCTTGCGGATCGGTTCCAGGAGCCCGGTGTACGTCGCCGGGTTGCTGCGGCGCGAGCCGCGGATCGGGGTCTGGTCGATGGACACGACCTCTTCGCCGGACGGCATCGACCCGTGCACCAGCGAGCTTTTGCCGGATCCGGCGACGCCGGTGACGACGACGAGCACGCCCAGCGGGATGTCGACGTCGACGCCGCGCAGGTTGTGCGTGTCCGCGCCGCGGATCTCCAGCGCGCCGGACGGCTCGCGCACCGTCTCCTTCAGGGCGGCCCGGTCGTCGAGATGCCGGCCGGTGAGGGTGCCGCTGGCGCGCAGGCCCTCCACGGTGCCCTCGAAGCAGACGGCGCCGCCCGCCGTCCCGGCGCCGGGACCGAGATCGACGACATGGTCGGCGACCGCGATGGCCTCCGGCTTGTGCTCCACTACCAGCACGGTGTTGCCCTTGTCGCGCAGGCGCAGCAGCAGGCCGTTCATCCGCTGGATGTCGTGCGGGTGCAGGCCGATGGTGGGCTCGTCGAAGACGTAGGTGACGTCGGTGAGCGAGGAGCCGAGGTGGCGGATCATCTTCACGCGCTGCGCCTCGCCGCCGGACAGCGTGCCCGAGGGCCGGTCCAGCGAGAGGTAGCCGAGGCCGATCTCCACGAACGAGTCCAGGACGCCGCCGAGCGCGGTGAGCAGCGGCGCCACCGAGGGTTCGTCCAGGCCGCGCACCCACGCGGCGAGATCGCTGATCTGCATCGCGCAGGCGTCGGCGATGCTGAGCCCGTCGATCTTCGAGGACCGCGCCGCCGCGCTCAGCCGGGTGCCCTCGCACTCCGGGCACGTGGTGAAGGCGACCGCCCGGTCCACGAACTCCCGGATGTGCGGCTGCATCGACTCGCGGTCCTTGGCGAGCATCGACTTCTGGATCCGCGGGACGATGCCTTCGTAGGTCATGTTGATGCCCGCGATCTTCATCCTGGTCGGCTCGCGGTACAGGAAGTCCTGCAACTGCCGCTCGGTGAACGCGCGGATCGGCTCGTCCGCGTCGTACAGGCCCGACTCGGTGTACATGCGGTAGTTCCAGCCGCCCGTCTTGTAGCCGGGGATGGTGAGCGCGCCCTCGTTGAGCGACTTGGAGTCGTCGAACAGTTGGCCGAGGTCGATGTCGGTGACCGAGCCCCGGCCCTCGCAGCGCGCGCACATGCCGCCGGTGATGCTGAACTCGCGCTGCTCCTTCACGGTGCGCCCGCCGCGCTCCATGGTGACCGCGCCGGCGCCGCTGATCGAGGCGACGTTGAAGGAGTACGCCTTGGCCGAGCCGATGTGCGGCGTGCCGAGCCGGCTGAACAGGATGCGCAGCATCGCGTTGGCGTCGGTGGCGGTGCCGACGGTCGAGCGGGGGTCCCCGCCCATCCGCTGCTGGTCGACGATGATCGCGGTCGTCAGCCCGTCGAGGACGTCGACCTCGGGCCGGCCCAGGTTCGGCATGAAGCCCTGCACGAACGAGCTGTACGTCTCGTTGATCAGCCGTTGCGACTCGGCGGCGATCGTGTCGAACACCAGCGAGCTCTTGCCCGAGCCGGAGACGCCGGTGAACACCGTCAGCCGACGCTTGGGGATCTCGACGCTGACGTCCTTGAGGTTGTTCTCCCGCGCCCCGTGCACGCGGATCAGACCATGGCTGTCGGCGGCCTGGGGCGCCTCGTCCCGTGCCTGCGCGTCCGTCCTCGTGGCCATGCTCAACGCCTCTCCGTCACAATGCCCCACATCGCCGCCACAGTACGCCCGACCACTGACAACGCCTCCCGGGCGCCGCGCGCCGGGCCGGTCGCCGGGCCTGCGATCTGACCGAACTGACCGAAGCCGACAAGCCGCGGCCGGGTTTCCTGTGTCCTCGCCTGCCGTGCTACCCGCGAGTCACTCACGACACTGGTGCGTCCGCGCCCCCAGCCCGAGGGAGACCTCTGATGAACGGCTCGCGCATCGCCGCCGTCGGCCACCACCAGCCCGCCAGGGTGCTCACCAACGACGAACTGGCGGACCTGGTCGACACCAGCGACGAGTGGATCCGCAGCCGGGTCGGCATCCGCACCCGGCGCATCGCCGGGCCGGACGAACCGGTCGACGAACTGGCCGCCCACGCGGCCGGCAAGGCCCTCGCGCAGGCGGGGCTCGCCCCCGACGACGTCGACCTGGTCGTGGTGGCCACCTCCACGGCCGAGGACCGCTCCCCGAACACCGCCGCACGGGTCGCGGCCCGCCTCGGCATCCCGCAGCCCGCCGCGATGGACGTCAACGTGGTGTGCGCCGGCTTCACCCACGCCCTGGCCACCGCCGACCACGCCGTGCGCGCCGGGGCGGCGACCCGTGCCCTGGTCGTCGGGGCCGACAAGATGTCCGCCGTCACCGACTGGAGCGACCGGACGACGTGCGTGCTCGTCGGCGACGGCGCGGGCGCCGCCCTGGTCGAGGCGTGCCCGCCGGGCAGGAGCGCCGAGATCGGACCGGTCCTGTGGGGCTCGGCGCCGGAGATGGGCAACGCCGTCCGGATCGAGGGCACACCCCCGCGGTTCGCGCAGGAGGGCCAGAGCGTCTACCGGTGGGCCACCACCCGGCTGCCGCGACTGGCCCGGCAGACCTGCGAGCGGGCGGGCATCGCGCCCGAGGACCTCGCCGCGGTCGTGCTGCACCAGGCGAACCTGCGCATCATCGAGCCGCTGGCCGCACGGCTCGGCGCGACGCGCGCGGTGATCGCCCGCGACGTCACCGAGTCGGGCAACACCTCGGCGGCGAGCATCCCGATCGCCCTGTCCAAGCTGGTGGAACGCGGCGAGGTGACCGCCGGCGACCCGGTGCTCCTGTTCGGCTTCGGCGGCAACCTCTCCTACGCGGGCCAGGTCGTGCGCTGCCCCTGAACCCGCCGGGCGACCGCTGGACGACCGTACGTCCGGCGGAGTCGACGAGAGCGACGATGACGACGGATCGACCGGTCGGCGCGAAGGGTGACCGGCGCGCCACGCATGGCGCACGCCGGTGCGGGACAGCGGAAGCACCGGTTCCAATGTGCCCGCCAGGCACGGATACGCAGGTGAAAGGCGCTGCGAAACCTTGGTATGGTTGTCCATGTCGCCGCGGGAACCACCCCGCTGAGCGACGCGCACCTAGTCCGGGTGGCGGAATGGCAGACGCGCTAGCTTGAGGTGCTAGTGCCCTTTATCGGGCGTGGGGGTTCAAGTCCCCCCTCGGACACCAGCAGAGACCCCACTTCACGTGGGGTTTTTCTGTTTCTCGGGCTGTGGCGTGACCGACCACATGACCAACAGCCGAGCGAATCTCCTGGTCAGACCAGGGATGAACAGGTCGAGTCGGCCAGCACCGGAGACAGCCAGTCGGCGCGCTCCGTCCTTACGAGAGTGGCCGTACCGGGCCATGGTGTAGCCGGGTGCGCCACCGCGCCGACACCTTCTCGGGTCCTGCGGTCCGCCCGCCTCACCCCGGTACAGCTTGAAGCCGTCGCGGGCGAACACGAGGTCGTGATCCACCCAGGCGGAGCCGAGCCGTTCCCGTTCGGCGTCCTGGCGCTGCTTCTGCCACTTGAGGACGTTCATCACGGACTGATCCACATAGATGACGGCGTTGTCGTCGCCGTCCTCGGTCAGCTTCCGCAGCCGGTACGTGTCCCCTCCTCGACCACCACCCAGCACAGTTCGATAGCCCCTCGGCCCAGCGAATGAGAGACCACTTCATCCCCAGCGCCTCACTGCGCCGGACACCGGTAGCGGCATAGACGGTCCACAGCGGAGCGTCCCGAAGGCAGTGATGGGTCAGGCCACCGTCACACGCCCGGTTGCCGCACGGCTCCCACACAGAGGCCAGGAACCGGCCCGTATTGCTGTCGTCCAGGGTCGGGTACTTCTGTTCCTGTGCCCGTATCTGCCGCGCCGTGGGCGGGTGTGCCGTCGCTGCCGGGTTGGCGGGGTTCAGCTTGGGCGCGGCGCGGTCTGCTCGAACAAACCCAAGAACGCCCCCACCGATTTGGTGGGGGCGTTCTTTTGCTTGGTCAGCGTCGCAGTTCCCGGTATGAGTCCAGCACCCGCAGTGCAGACATGAACGTCGGCCGGGATCCGGGACAGTGCCGCTCAGTTGGCAGCGTCCACACTTCCCAGCACACCATGCAGCGCATCACCCCGGAGTGTTCCAGGTCGGACTCCGCGCTGCCGCCGCACTGTGGACACTGCTGCATGGTGGCTCCCTACGCGGCTACGTCGAACTCACCCAGCTTGGCACCGCTCAGGAAGTCGGTCCACTCGTCGGCCGTGAACTCGACCACCTGGACGCGTTGCTGTCCGAGGACTCACAGCCCGGCCCTACGGCTCCGCGCGTTGGCCTCAGCAACCTTGCCGCTCAGTCCCTCTGTCTGGCCCCCCGGCGGGGCCTTGTAATCGGGACACTTCGAGCTTCCACACTCGCACCGGGGCCAGCGCAAAGCCGAGTTGGGAACCAGGTCGGCGCCCTCGGGGCCAGGGTTGCTTTTCTGCACCGTGAGCACACCGTCTATGCCGAACGCTCCGAAGAGACGGGAGAGGAACTGTCGGGCTTCACTGCCGCCCAGATGATCAGCCGATTCGGTCCCGTGCGCTCTGCTGTCGCTCGCCATGGCCCGCCCTCTCCGGTGACTCCGCTATGTCAAGGACGGTAGGGAGGCGGGAAGATGCTGGTCCACTTTCTTGCACGAGCTTGCATACAGATTACCCGAGCGAGCTAATCGCCTCCGTGATGAGGGCGCGGGCATCCGAGCCGTAGACGGCCATTTCTGCCAGTTGGGCGAACGCCTTGGCGTAGACAGCGATCTCGCTGGGTGCGGACACGTTCACGGCGGCTGTCAGCAGTTCGACGCTCGCACGGTGGTCGTCGAACAGATAGAACGCTTCCAGGGGCCACACGCGCCGCTCAGCGGTGAACGGGATGACGCCGAGGCTGACGTTCGGGAGCGCCATCACTGCCAGTAGGTAGCCCAGTTGGCCGGCCATCGTGTCCGCGTCTCTAATGCGGTACCGAAGCACGGTCTCTTCCATGAGCAACGCGAAACGGTGGCCGCCTTCATGGAGGACGTGAGAGCGCTCGACCCGCGATGCTGCGGCCTCGGGCGAGTCATCCGGGGTGCCTTGGAAGGTGGCGATGGTGGAGAGCAGCGCAGCCGCGTAAGCCTCCGTCTGGAGCATGCCGGGAATCACGTTGGAGCAGTAGACGCGGAAGTGTCGCGTGCCCTCGTACAAGGGGACGACTTCCTCTTGTGCCCGGCGCATTCCGTGCCTGTGGAGCTTCTTCCAGTGCACGTACATGTGATCGGCTTGACGGTTCGCGGCGACCAGATCAGCCGTCTGACCTTCCGCACCGCATGCCTTGCACCACGCACGGATGTCGGCATCGGAGGCGGGTGTTCTGGCGCGTTCGATGCGCGATGACTTCGCGGGACTCCAGCCACACCGAAGCGCCAGCTCATGACCGGTCAGCTCCGCGTCTTTGCGTAGCTCCCCGAGTCGAGCGGCGATGACTTCGCGGGCGGCCTGAGCGCTTGAGGAAGGAGACGCAGGCATGAGTTGGCTCTTCGGTGCTTCGCTGGATCAGACCGTGTACTTCTCGTGCGGGATGCCGCGCTCCCAGACAACCTCGAACGCTGACGACGCCAGCCGCGCTACGGCCGGTTCGGTGCGTACTTCCCAGCCGGGCTCGGACCAGTCACCGGACCCAGAGAAGTGGTTGAAGAGCACCGTCTCATTGTCGATCACCCAGCAGTCGTTACCGGGAAGCGCGATGTCGGACGCCTCGCGCCTCGGCAGCCAACGGACCTGTTCCCCTGCGTGGATGTTGACGACCGTCCCCGCGTGCTCGTACCGGATGTAGTCGGTGACAGGCTCGGAGACGATCCGGGCGCGACGCACGACGACACCCCGGGCGACGGTGCCACGAATCAATTCAACCCAGGGTGTCCAGTAAGCGGAGCTGGGGTCTACGTCGCGTTCTGCCGTGCGCTTCCAGTGCTCGAAGTCCCCGGCCTCATCTCCCACGCCGTACGAGTCGCGCATCTCCAGGTGCACGGCCGAGTGCCTGGCCGCCGCCAGCAGCTCGTTAAAAGTAGTGCCATGCCTGCCTCCGGCGTCGGGGGGCTTACGCCAACTTGCACGAGCTTCGCCGTGACGGCTCATCAGCGTCAAGGGTGAGCGGATGGTCATACGTGCTAGGAGGGGCGAGTATCGGCCATGCGAAGCGGTGGGGGTGACAGGGCGTCGCAGCGGGTTGGTCACGTGACCAACGCATGACCAGCAGCGGCCCGGAACGGACAAAAACAGCAGGTAAGCATGATCAACCCTCACAGCCTCGAAGGGGCTCAGAAGGGCGCGTTTCCGCAGGTCAGCGAACTAATGGGCTGGTGCCCGAGGTGAGAGTTCAAGTCCCCCCTCGGACACCGGCATACCAGCGGAAACCCCAGTCGATCTGGGGTTTTTGCGTTTCCGGGTGACCAGGGCGACCTCGCCTATGAGTGGCTTGCTCGTTCTTCTCGCCTCGGGGATCGACCCCTGCTGTAGTCGCAGCGTTAAGCGTGACGACATACTGTGGCAACCTTCACCGTTACGACTCCGCTGTCGTACCATGCATCGTTGCGACCGAGAGGAGGAGTCCATGAGCGCCAACAGCAGGCTGACCATCGCCGCCCACGCGCTGGCCTGGATCGGCCTCTACCAGCGCCAGGGCCATGAGGTCGCCACCTCCGAGCAGATCGCGAGCAGCGCGAACACCAACCCCGTGGTGATCAGACGGCTGCTCGGCGAGCTGCGCAGGGCCGGGCTCGTGGAGTCCCGACGGGGCGTGGGCGCGGGCTGGTCGCTGGCACGCGAGCTGGAGTCGATGACCCTGCTCGACGTGTACGAGGCGGTGGAACCCGGCCCGCTGTTCGCGATGCACCGCACTGCCCCGGACCAGGGATGCGTGGTGGGCCACGGCATCCAGCCGGCGATGCGGAGCATCTACGAGGGCGTCGAGGAGACCCTGAGACACGAGCTGGCCCGCGTCACGCTCGCGAACGTGCTCCGGGACGTACTCGCGACACCTCGCTAGCCTCCCCGCCCCGCCCTGCCATCACCGCGACCCCCGCCCGACGCCGCACCGGAAAGCCGACCGGCGTTCCGGTGCGGGCTCCTACACTGTTCCCCGCTCCGCGGACGGTGCGAGTGCGGCGCTGTGATCGACTGGTTTCCGGGGATCGACGGTGCGGTTCGCCCGGACCGCGACCGCGGCGGTCACGGCTGCCACGGCCGCTCCGACCGCCGCCACGGCAAACCCGGCGGCGTAACCGCCGACCCTGGGGCTCGCGGAGTCCGACGCACTGCCGGCAGCCAGGATCGCGGTGATGACCGGTGCCGCGATGGACCCGCCGATCATGCGGGCGAGGCTGTTGACACCGTTCGCCGCCGCGGTCTGGTCGGGGCTGACGTGTTCGACGGACATGGTGCCCAGAGCGGCGAACGACAGGCCGATGCCCAGCCCCATGACCGAGGTGGCGATGTAGATCTCCACCGAGTCGCTGTGGAAAAGGGCCAGCATCACCAGGGCGCCAGAGGTGAGCGTGCTGCCGAGGGCGACGGTCCACGCCGCCGAGAGCTTCTTGACGACGCGGCCCGAGACCAGAGAGATCACGAGCATGAGGACGGTGGTGGGCAGCAGATAGACGGCGGCGCCGAGGGCGGAGGCGCCGAACCCGTAACCGAGTGCGGCCGGGTGCTGCACGAAGGAGGGGACCAGAAAGAAGGCGCCGAACAGCCCGAAGCCGAGGAAGAGCGAGGCCGAGGTGGCTCCGACGGTACGCCGGTCCCGGAGCATCGCGATGTCGACGAGCGGATTGCCCACCCGGCTTTCGAAGACGGCCAGAGCCGTTCCCAGCACGACCGCCGCAGCGAAGAGGCCGAGGGTCACAGGGGAGTCCCAGCCCCAGGCGGAGCCCTGGCCGACGGCGAGCAAGAGCGAGAGGAGAGCGCCGCTGAGCAGGCCGGCGCCCCCGAGGTCTAGCTTGCCGTCGCTGCGCTTGTCTCCTGCTGGGACGCAGACACCGGCGAGCAGCAGGCCGATCGCGGCGACAGCGACCATGATCCAGAACAGCGGCTGGTAGCCGAGGCCCATCTGGGAGACGACGCCTGCGAGCAGCAGGCCAAGACCGTTGCCGGCGCCGACCATGGCGGCCACCACGCCGATGCCGAAGCCCAACCGGGATGCCGGCACGGTGCCGCGCAGCAGCCCGATGCTGAGGGGCACGACGGCCGCGGAGCAGCCTTGCAGTACGCGGGCGACCAGGAACATCGGCAACGAGGTGCCGACGGCGCCCACCACGGACCCGAGTACGAGCAGGGCGACGACCCCGACGAGGACTTTCTTGTGGCCCAGCATGTCGCCCAGCCGCCCGGCGATGGGAGTGGCGATCGCACCGACGAGAAGGCTGACCGTCAGCGCCCACGAGACAGAGGCGAGGGAGGTGTCGAAGGCGACTTGCAGGCGGGGGAGGATCGGGACGACCACGGCTTGTTGCAGGGCGCTGACGGCAGCGACGATCGCGAGAGCAGTGATGATCAGCCCGGGACGGCTGGCGGCCCCAGCGGGGGCGGTGTGGCTCATGGGAAGTTCCTTGATCGGTCTCCGCGGCACCCGCCCGCGTGCGGGCAGTTGCGGCAATGGGGACGGCGCCACGAGGCGTTCACGCGGTCCGTGGTGATCGTGTGACGCATGGGGAACTCGTCACACGATCTCGCCGGGAGGGCCTGGTGGGGCGTGACCGGTGTGGGCGCCAGGTCGTCAGGCCGGGGGCTTCGACGCATGCACGTCGAGGCCGGAGCGCTCCCCTCAGCCGACGTCCGGGCCCACTGCCGGTGTCAGGCGTCGATCGTGCCGGTCACGGCGCCGACCGTGCTGCCCGCCGGGTCCGGTACGAAGCGGGGGCGGCGGGCCGGGTTGAGCCGGTAGGCGGAATCGAGGGTCTCCGCCTCGTATGCCTTCGCCGCGGTGTACGCGGCGTCCGTCAACTCGCCGTCCGCGTCGAGGAGCGCCTGGACGAGCGCGGCGCCGTAGTGGGTGTGGTCGTGCGCGGGCAGCAGGACGAGGTCGGGCAGCAGCCGGTGCAGCCACTGGACGCGCCGGATCGTGTCGGTGAACGTCGGGGCTGCACCGGTCTGCATCTGCATCACGTCGTCCACCGCCAAGTGGCGGATGGTGTAGAGGGCGTCCCCGGCGAGCAACGCCCGCCTTCCGCCGCCCAGATCGACCAGAGCACTGGTGGATCCCGGGCTGTGGCCGGGAGTGGGCAGCAGCAGGACCGAGCCGTCGCCGAACAGGTCGTGCGAGCCGTCGAAGCCGCCGATCGCCGGGCCGGTGAAGTCGACGGGATGCCATGTGCGCACGTTCGCCACTGACTTGGAGAAGGCGAGCGGTACGAGCCCGGCGATCAGCGAGTCGCGGGCGTCGTACTCGTCGCGCGACAGGACGACCTTCGCGGACGAGAACAGGGGGAGCGCCCCGATGTGGTCCTCGTGGAAGTGCGTGACGATGACGTGACCTATGTCCTCCGGCCGACGACCGTGCCGGGCCAACTGCTCTTCGATGCGCTGCTCGGCGGGAAGGTCGTACTCGTCCTCGTCGGTGAAGTACTGCATGATCGTGTCGCCGTAGTACGCGTCATGGCCCTCGGCCTGTGCGGGAGAGATCCCGGTGTCCAGCAGCACCGGCCCCGCGGTGGGGTGCTCGATGAGGAAAGCGTGGATCGGCACCCAGATGAAGGCCGACTTGTCACTGGCCAGGTCGAGCACCGAGTACCCGTCGTGACCACCGTAGAACTGGCCGTAGGGAACCTTGGTGCGGCCGATGCGGAGCGGGAGGATCTTCATGCGCCCTGAGCCCTTCAGCGTGCTGTGAACGGAAAACACGGAACTGGCTTGTTCCGCGTTTGCGGGGCCGAGCGTAACTCCGTCAAAACGCGGAACGCAACCGTTCCGTCTCGTGTTTTTGGTAGATTCGTCCCATGGACACCCCACAGCGCCGCGGCCGCCGAGGACCCGCGCTCCAGACCCCCGTCACCGCCGCGATCGCCTCCGCCGCCTTCGACGAGCTGGCCGAGAACGGCTGGCAGGGACTGTCCATGGACGCGGTGGCGCGCCGGGCGGGCGTCGGCAAAGCGGCGCTCTACCGGCGCTGGCCGTCCAAGGACGCCATGCTCATGGACCTCATCGGCGAGGCGGTGGCACGGAACCTTCCGGACCTGCCCGACTCCGGTGATCTGCGCCGCGACGTCCGGGCGTTCCTCGACTTGACGGTCGCCCAGGTCGCCGATCCGCGGATGCCGCGCATCGGCCTTGACCTGCTCGCGGAGTACGTCCGCAATCCCGCCTTCTCCGAGGAGCTGCGCCGCACGGTGGCTCAACCTCGCCGCGAGGCAGCCGCGACGATCTTGAATCGCGCCGTGGAACGGGGCGAACTCCCCGCAGGGATCGACATCTCACTCGCGGTCGATCTGATGATCTCCCCGCTCGTCCTGCGCTTGGTGATCTCCGGCGAGCCGGTCGACGAAGCGGTCCTGGACCGGATGACCTCAATGATCATCGCCGGCGCCGCCGCAACGACAGCCCCCTGACCGCGATCACCGCGCCGTCCCGGTAGTCGAGCCGTCCCGGGCGAACGCGAGATCACTGTCCGCTCGCAGGGGGCCGTGACGTTCCCGCTCCGCGTCCTGCCGCTGCCGCTGCCGCTGCCGCTGAGGCGTCAGGGCTGCTGTCATGCGCAGGTCGGACGGCGGCCGCGCGGGGGTCAGGCCGCCGACGCGCGGACGAGCATCGTGCTCACACTCTCGCCCTCTGGCGGGCCGATCACAGAAGTGGTCACGTCCGAGAAACCGTGCTCCGCCAGGATGCGCCTCCACTCACCCGGGGCACGGTCGTGCCGCAGGCCGGCTTGGGCGGCCTTGGGTTCCTGGCCGCCCGGGGGCAGGTGCGAGAAGGCCAGGACCCCGCCGAGGGGCATGCGGGAACGGATCAGCGGAAGCAGGACGTCCGGTTCGATGAACCACACGGCGCCGAAGATCGAGAGCACGACATCGAACATCTCGGCCGTCTCGTCGAGGAACGCGGTGGCCTCCGCCGTCCGGAACTCAAGGCCCGGCAGCTCACCCCAGCGCTCCCGCGCCACCGTCTCGCGGGCGGGGGCGACGTCCACTCCCAGACCCGTCGCGCCCAGGCTCACCAGGTGGGCCAGGTTGCTCCCGCTCCCCGAGCCGAGCTCCAGCACTCGGCGTCCGACCACGGAACCTAGAAGCGTCTCGTCCGGTCCGTGATCGGCGTACTGAGTCCAGTTCAGCCAGGTCGTCTCGCCCCTGGCGTTGACAGTTCGGCGCGGCGTGCTTCCGACCGCGTACCTGTCCCAGGACTCAGCCAATGACATGCGGTGATCCTTCCCGGCGAGAGGGGGCCGCATCCAACGTACGGGGCAGGCCCCAACTCGCGCGCGTTCTCGCGTCCCTTCGGAGAGAAGCCGGATTCCTCGCTGCATTGGCATGGACCTGACGCGGTTGACGCCGCTACGGTTTTCACGCGCTCTCTTGTGAGAGCGCTCTCACCATGTGTGCCCTTCCGCTCCATCCCCCCACTGTCATCGGAACGAAGAAAGGCAACGCTCATGAGACGCAGGACAGTTCTGCCTGCCGGCCTGTCGGCGGCGCTGTTGCTCGGCTCCGCCGTCGCGGGCCTGAGCGGCGGTCAGGCCACCGCCGCCACCCCGGGCGCCGACGGTTCGCACTCCGCCGCCAAGGCCCAGGCGTCCGCACCTCTGCTCGCGGCCCTCCAGCGCGACCTGCACCTGACGCCCGCCCAGGCCGCCACGCGTCTTCGGGCGGAGACGGCGGCGCGGTCCGTGGACAAGGCCGCCCGCAAGGCCGCGGGCGCCGCGTACGGCGGTTCCTGGTTCGACGCCAAGCGCGGCACGCTGGTCGTCGGGCTCACCGGCGAGGCGCGGCGCGCCGCCGTCGAGGCCACGGGCGCCACGGTCACCCGTGTGGCCCACTCCGAGCGCCAACTCGACTCCGCCAAGGCCAAGCTGGACGCCGGGTCGGCGCCCCGGGGCATCGGCGGCTGGGCCGTCGACCCGCGCTCCAGTTCGCTCACCGTCACGGTGGTCGCCGCGCGCAAGAGCGATAACGACGTCAAGCGCTTCCTGGACCGCGCCCGCAGCCTCGGTCCGGTCTCCGTGCGCGAGACGAACCGGGCGCCGAGCACCCTCGCCGCCGGGACCGTCGGCGGAGACCCGTACTACACCGGCAACGTCCGCTGCTCCATCGGCTTCTCGGTGTACGGCGGCTTCGTCACCGCCGGGCACTGCGGTCAGCCGGGCATGGGCGTGAGCGGCTGGGACCACTCGTACATCGGCAACTTCCAGGGCTCCTCGTTCCCCGACAACGACTACGCGTGGGTCAACGTGGGCAGCGGCTGGTGGACCGTGCCGGTCGTGCTCGGCTGGGGGACCGTCTCCGACCAACTGGTGCGCGGCTCGGGCGAGGCGCCCATCGGCGCGTCGATCTGCCGCTCGGGCTCGACCTCGCACTGGCACTGCGGCACGGTCGTCGGCAAGAACGAGACCGTCAACTACAGCCAGGGCGCGGTGCACGAGCTGACCCACACCAACGTGTGCGCCGAACCCGGCGACTCCGGCGGCTCGTTCATCAGCGGTGACCAGGCCCAGGGCGTCACGTCCGGCGGTTGGGGCAACTGCTCCTCCGGCGGCGAGACGTGGTACCAGCCGGTGAACGAGATCCTGAACCGGTACGGGCTCAGGCTGCACACCGCCTGAGCCGTCGCCGCCCCCGTACGCCGAGTCGGGTGCTCCGTGGCGTGTCGGCAGAACCGTGCCGGCACGCCACGCACACGGTCGGTCGTCCGGTGGTCCCGGCCGTCGCCGACGACTTGGCCCCACTCCCGTTGACGCGTGGGCGGACGCCAGGCGGACATGCTGTCCGCATGGTTTCGCTCACGCACACGGTGGTCGTCGCACCCGTCCCGTTCGCCTGGCTCGTCGACACCCTCGCCGTGGTCCGCTCCGTGGTCGAGGAGAGCCGGGCGGAGGGGGAGCGGCTGGTCCTGCCGGACGGCCAGGCGGTTCCCGGGATCCTGCTGCGCCGTGGACGGCACCTCCGGCCCGGCGCCGTCTACCGGCTCTCGGACTCGGCAGCCGACGACTCGGCAGCCGACGACGCGGCAGGCGACGAGGCGGAGCCCGGCGAGCGGCCCAAGGACGCGGAGCACGCGGGCTACGCGGATCACGTGGATCACGGAGAGCGCGCAGGCCACGCCGGTCGCCCAGGCCGCGTGGGCAACATCTCCAGGGTGAGTACGGCAAGTACGGTGAGCGTCGCCGACGCCGCCCCCGTCGCGGACACGGTCGACGTGCGGATCGAGGAGTGGGACCGCCGACGTGCCGTCCGGCTCGCGGTCTCCGTCGCCTCGGACGGCGGAGGCGTGGAAGTGGACGCCGTTCTGAAAAGCCCCGACCGTCCCCGACTGGCCGAAGTCGACTGGCGGTCGCGGATCGACGAGGCGCCCCTCGGGTTCTCCCGGCTGAAGGGGAGCGCCCGGCTGCGGCTCGACGACTGGTGGGCCGCGGCGGACGCCGGTCGCGCCACCCGTCTCTCCCCGGCCACGGCACGTGTGGACCACCGCTGGGCTCGGGCGACGGCGCGCGCGGCGCCCCGGCCGAGCCATGACGGCGCCGCCGTCGGCTGGGAGGTGCGCGTCACCGTCTCCCTGCGCGGTCGCGGGCTCGCGCGACCGCTGGCGGCGGTCCTGCTCGGCGTGGCCGGCCGGTGGATACGCCGCTCCTTCGTCCGCGCCCTGGACGACCTGGCCGCGAACTGGAACACCGAGGTGCCCAGCCTCCTGGCGATGGGGGAGGACGAGTTGAGGGTCGCGCGCACGGCCGCACAGTGAAGGGGATGCACAGCACACGGCGCCGCTTCACCGTCCTCGCTGACTGGCCGTCATAAACACTCGGCTGAGGCTGAGGCTGAGGCTGCGGCTGCCTCGCCGGTCGCCTCCGCCCCTCCCGCACACCGACGTTCGGCGGACACCCGTCTCCAAGAGGTGAACGCACTCCCCGCCCGCACACCCTCACACACCCTCCCGCCGCGTCAACCCCTCTTGTCACAAACCCCGTTGGGCATCGCATCCTCACCCACCCCCTGCCTGCCCGCCGAGACCCAACCGTTGCACAGCCCGCGCGCCCCGGACCGCCGCCGTCCCCTCCCGCCCCGCCCCAGGTCAGCCGCCTTCCCTCGGCGGACCTCTCGCACCGCCACGGCGCCGCTCGCTGCCGGCGCCCGATTCCGCCGTGCCGGATCCCTTGACGAACCCCCGCGCCAGCGTTTAACTCACGTCCTAAATTAAGTCATGAGGTAGTCCTTCGAAAGTCGAACGCATTCCGTGCGCACCGACGTCAGGGCGGTACTCCTCGGACTTCTCGACTCCCGGAAAGGGACACCAGGAGCCATGCGCAGCATCCGAGCCGCAGCCGTAGGCGCCGTCACCATGTCTCTCGCCCTTGCCGCCTCGGCCTGCGGAGGCGGTTCGTCGACCGGTGGCGGGTCCAACGACTCCCCGAAGACGCTCACTTACTGGGCCTCCAACCAGGGCGCCAGCATCGAGGCCGACAAGAAGGTCCTCCAGCCCGAACTGGACAAGTTCCAGAAGCAGTCCGGGATCAAGGTGAAGCTGGAGGTCGTGCCGTGGTCGGATCTGCTGAACCGGATCCTGACCGCGACCACCTCCGGGCAGGGACCTGACGTCCTCAACATCGGCAACACCTGGAGCGCGTCGCTCCAGGCCACCGGCGCGCTGCTGCCGTGGGACGCGGAGAACTTCGGCAAGATCGGCGGCAGAAGCCGGTTCGTCGACTCCGCCCTCGGCTCCACCGGCGTGCAGGGCCAGGACCCGGCGGCCGTGCCGCTGTACTCGATGGCGTACGCGCTCTACTACAACAAGAAGATCTTCGCCGACGCGGGCATCTCCCAGCCCCCGGCCACCTGGGCCGAACTGGTCGCCGACGGCAAGAAGATCCAGGCCAAGGGCAAGCAGGCGCTGGGCGCCGAGGGCGCCAACGTCTCGGAGAACATCCACCACACCTTCGTCTTCGCCAAGCAGCACGGCGCCGACTTCTTCACCGCCGACGGCAAGCCCGACTTCGCCAACGACGGCGCGGTCGCCGCCGTCAAGCAGTACGTCGACCTGATGGCCAAGGACAAGGTCATCCCGCAGGGCAACGCCGAGTACGCGCAGAACCAGTCCGTCAGCGACTTCGCCAAGGGGAAGACGGCGATGCTGATGTGGCAGACCGCCTCCGCCAACCTCGCGTCCCAGGGCATGAGCGAGGACGCCTACGGAGTCGCGCCCGTGCCCGTGCAGTCCGGCGCCCCCGGCACCGGAAACCAGGTCGACTCGATGGTCGCGGGCATCAACATGGCCGTCTTCAAGAACAGCCACAACATCGACGGCGCCACGTCCTTCGTGAAGTTCATGACCGGCGACGACGAGCAGCGCATCCTCAACAAGGCGTACAGCACCATCCCGCCGGTCCAGGCCGCGCAGAGCGACCCCGCCTTCAACGGCCAGGCCACCGCCGTCCTCAAGCACACCCTCGCCACCAGCGCGGCCGCGCTGCCGCAGGTCGCCGCGGAGTCCGAGTTCGAGACGACCGTCGGCACCGCCGTCAAGGAGCTGTTCGCCGACGCCGCGGCCGGCCGCCCGGTGACCGACGCGTCGGTGAAGGCGAAGCTCCAGAAGGCCCAGCAGCAGATGCCGGCGAAGTGAGCGCAGTGACCAGCACCGTTCCCACGGACGCGGGCGCACGGCCCGCGTCCGCGCAGCCCCCCGGGGCGGCGCCGGCGCCGCGCCGCCGCCCCGGGCGGCTGCGCCGCGCCTCCCTGCCGTACCTGCTGCTCCTGCCCGCACTCCTCCTCGAACTCCTGGTCCACCTCGTGCCGATGGTGATCGGCGTGGTGGCGAGCTTCAAGGAGCTGACCCAGTTCTACCTCCGCGACTGGAGCAGCGCGCCCTGGTCCGGCTTCGACAACTACCGCGTGGCGGTGGACTTCCACGCGCCCGTCGGCGAGGCCCTGCTGCACTCCTTCTTCGTCACCGTCGGCTTCACCCTGTTCTCCGTGGCGCTGTGCTGGCTGATCGGCACCGCCGCCGCGGTCTGCATGCAGGACGCCTTCCGCGGACGCGGCCTGCTGCGCGCCCTGTTCCTGGTGCCGTACGCGCTGCCCGTCTACGCGGCCGTCATCACCTGGGTGTTCATGTTCCAGCACGACAACGGCCTGGTGAACCACGTCCTGCACGACCAGTTGCACCTCACCGACCAGCCCTCGTTCTGGCTCATCGGCGACAACAGCTTCGTCGCGCTGCTGACCGTCTCGGTGTGGAAGGGCTGGCCGTTCGCCTTCCTCATCGTGATGGCCGGACTGCAGAACATCCCCAGCGAGCTGTACGAGGCCGCCGCGCTCGACGGCGCCGGCATGTGGCAGCAGATCCGCCGGATCACCCTGCCGTCGCTGCGCCCGGTCAACCAGGTGCTGGTGCTGGTGCTGTTCCTGTGGACGTTCAACGACTTCAACACGCCGTACGTCCTGTTCGGCCGGGCCGCGCCGGAGTCCGCGGACCTCATCTCCGTCCACATCTACCAAGCGTCCTTCGTGAGCTGGAACTTCGGCGCCGGCTCGGCGATGTCCGTCCTGCTGCTGCTGTTCCTGCTGGTCGTCACCGGCGGCTATCTGGCGCTCACCTCGCGCGGACGGAGGGCCGCCTGATGTCCAGCACGCTCCGCCCCCGCCTGGGGCCGCGCACCGTCCCGGCGTCCCCGACCGCGCCGCCGCGCTCCTTCCTGTGGACCCGGCGGATCTTCCTCACCCTGCTCGCCGGCTTCGTCCTGGTGCCCGTCTACGTGATGGTCTCCAGCTCGCTGAAGCCGCTGGCCGACGTCAGCGGCAGCTTCCGCTGGCTGCCCAGCGGCCTGACCGTCCGCCCGTACATCGACATCTGGTCGACCGTCCCGCTCGCGACGTACTTCGTGAACTCGCTGATCGTGGCGGGCGCGGCGACGGTCTGCTCGGTGGTCATCGCGGTCTTCGCGGCGTACGCCGTCAGCCGTTACTCCTTCCGCGGCAAGCGGGTCTTCACCGTCACCGTGCTGTCCACCCAGATGTTCCCCGGCATCCTCTTCCTGCTCCCGCTGTTCCTGCTCTACGTCAACATCGGCAACGCCACCGGCATCGCCCTGTTCGGCAGCCGCGGCGGTCTGATCCTGACGTACCTCACGTTCTCGCTGCCGTTCTCGATCTGGATGCTGATCGGCTACTTCGACTCGGTGCCGCGCGACCTGGACGAGGCCGCCCTGGTCGACGGGTGCGGGCCGCTCGGCGCGCTGCTGCGCGTCGTCGTGCCCGCCGCGGTCCCCGGCATCGTCGCCGTCGCCGTGTACGCCTTCATGACCGCCTGGGGCGAGGTGCTCTTCGCCTCCGTCATGACCAACGACGCCACCCGCACGCTCGCGGTGGGCCTCCAGGGCTACTCCACGCTCAACAACGTCTACTGGAACCAGATCATGGCCGCCTCGCTCGTCGTCAGCGTGCCCGTGGTCGCCGGCTTCCTGCTGCTCCAGCGCTATCTCGTCGCCGGGCTGACGGCGGGAGCCGTCAAGTGACCGGCCGCCCCCACTCCGAAGGGACCCCCGTGACCATCGACCTCGCCGCGCTCCCGCACGACTTCCTGTGGGGCACCGCCACCTCGGCGTACCAGATCGAGGGCGCCGTCGCCGAGGACGGCCGCTCGCCGTCCATCTGGGACACCTTCTCCCACACCCCGGGGAAGATCGACAACGACGACCACGGCGACACGGCCTGCGACCACTACCACCGCTGGCCCGAGGACATCGAGCTGATGCGCCGACTGGGCGTGAACGCCTACCGCATGTCGGTCGCCTGGCCGCGCGTCAAGCCCGGCGGCGACGGCCCGGTCAACGCCAAGGGCCTCGCCTTCTACGACGAGTTGGTCGACCGTCTGCTGGAGGCGGGCATCACCCCCTCGGTCACCCTCTACCACTGGGACCTGCCGCAGGCGCTCCAGGACCGGGGCGGCTGGCCCGAGCGGGACACCGCCGAACTGCTCGCCGACTACGCCTCGGTGGTCGCCGAGCGCCTGGGAGACCGGGTCGGCTACTGGACCACCCTCAACGAGCCCTCGTGCTCGGCCTGGATCGGCCATCTGGAGGGCAAGATGGCCCCCGGCCTGACCGACCTGACCGCCGCGGTCCGCGCCTCCTACCATCTGCTGCTCGGTCATGGCCTCACCGTCGAGGCGGTCCGCGCCGCCGCCCCCGGCGCGCAGATCGGCCTCGTCAACAACCTCTCCACGGTGACCCCCGCCAGCGACCGCCCCGAGGACGCGGCGGCGGCCCGCCGTCACGACGGCCACGTCAACCGCTGGTGGCTGGACCCGATCCACGGCCGCGGCTTCCCCGCCGACATGCGCGAGGTCTACGGCGTCGACCTGCCCGAGCGGCCCGGCGACGCCGAGGCCATCGCCGCCCCGCTGGACTGGCTGGGACTGAACTACTACTTCCCCGCCACCGTCGCCGACGACCCCACGGGCCCGGCGCCCTACGCCCGCTTCGTGCGCAAGGACGGCGTGCCGCGCACCGGCATGGACTGGGAGATCGACGCGAGCGGCATCGAGACGCTGCTGCTGCGCCTCACCCACGAGTACGGCGCCCGCAAGATCCATGTCACCGAGAACGGCTCCGCCTTCCCGGACGCGGTCCGCCCCGACGGCACGGTCGACGACCCCGAGCGCCAGGACTACCTGGTCCGGCACCTGGCCGCCTGCGCCTCCGCCGCCCGCCAGGGCGCCCCGCTGGCCGGCTACTTCGCCTGGTCGCTGCTGGACAACTTCGAGTGGGCGTACGGCTACGACAAGCGCTTCGGCCTGGTCCACGTCGACTACCCGACCCAGGTCCGCACGATCAAGGGCAGCGGGCGCCGGTACGCGGAGATCGTCCGCGAGCACCGGGAGCAGGGGCGCAAGGCCGCCTGACCTCTCCGACCCGCGGTGGGCGCGAGTGCAGGAGCCCGCGCCCGCCGCGGTTCCACCTCGGGCGGCCCCGCTGGGCGACTCTCCGCGCCCCCGCCGGGCGCCTCATCCCGGCCTCACCGGGCGCCCCTCCGCGGCCTCACCGGGTATCTCGCCCCGGCCTCACCGGGTGCCTCACCGCGGTCCCGCCGGGCGGCCACCGTCCCGACGGGACTGACAGCCCGTCAGGCATAGCTCGTACGCCGCGCGCTGGGGCCGCCAGGACCGCTGCCGTCAGGCCGCCCGCGCCGCGGCCACGCGCTCCTCGGCGCGGACCGTCTCGCGCACCGGCGCCCGGGGGAGCGCCGCCCGCTCGGCCGCGGCGACGCGAGCCCGCGCGCTGCGCCGCAGCCACAGCACGTCCCGCCCGAACGACCACACCAGCAGCGCCAGCGCCAGCAGCACCACGCCCAGGCTGCCCGCGTGCGGCAGCAGACCGGCGGCCGCCAGCAGGAGCAGGACGCCCTGGAAGGCGGCCACCGTCTTGCGGGCCGTGCTCGGCGGCAGCGCCGCGGTCAGCCACGGCCAGAGCCGCGCCGCCGCGACGAAGCCGTAGCGCATGCCGCCGATCAGCAGCACCCACGGCCCCAGGTGCACCGCCACATACACGCTGAGCACCAGGATCAGGAACGCGTCGACCTCCATGTCGAAGCGGGCGCCCAGCTCCGTGGACGTGCCGGTGCGGCGCGCCACCTTGCCGTCGACGCCGTCCAGGACCAGTGCGAGGGCTGTCAGGCCCACCAGCACCGGGACCGGCGCCGCGTTCTGGAACGAGTCCGCGACCAACGCCGTCACCGCGCCCACGACGGCGGCCCGGCCCAGGGTCACCCGGTTGGCCGCGCCGAGGGAGCGAAGCCCCGACCGGTGCAGCGCCCGGGAGAGCAGCGCCCAGGAGACGACCGCGAAGACCGAACCGGCCGTCCAGCCCGCCGGCCCCATGCCCGTCGCCGGGCCGAGCACGGCCAGCAACAGGATCTGAACGGCCGTCCCGACGGCGATCTCCTGCTGGACCGGCCCAGGTCCCGCGGCCGGACTGCCGCCCGCGCCGCTGATGCGCCGAAGGGTCCGGGGGAGCAACTCCCCGGCGTCGTACATGTCGTTCAGGGCCACCGTTCAGCCTCCGGCCGAGTGACAGAGTCGATCAACGCCGCGTACCTTGCTGCGCGGCCTGTGCACATCTCCGTACGCAGACAGCTTCCCGATCGTTCAGGAGGACGCCCGATGAACAGCTCCGCCCGCGCCTTCTGGCTCCGTACGCCCGGCCAGGGCGAGATCCGCGACGTGAGCCTGACGGAACCCGGCGAGGGGGAGGTCGTCGTCCGCACCCTGTACTCGGGGGTCAGCCGGGGCACGGAGACCCTCGTGTTCGGCGGCGCGGTGCCCGTCAGCCAGCACGCCGCCATGCGGGCGCCGTTCCAGGACGGCGACTTCCCCGGACCGGTGAAGTACGGCTACCTCAACGTGGGAGTGGTCGAGGAGGGCCCCCGGGAGCTGACGGGGCGGACGGTGTTCTGCCTCTACCCGCACCAGACCCGCTACGTCGTCCCCGCCGCCGCCGTCACCCCCGTGCCGGAGGCGGTGCCCGCCGGGCGGGCCGTGCTCGCCGGCGCCGTGGAGACCGCCGTGAACGCCCTGTGGGACGCGGGGCCCCTGGTCGGGGACCGGATCGCCGTGGTCGGCGGCGGCATGATCGGCTGCTCGGTGACCGCGCTGCTCGCCCGCTTCCCCGGCGTGCGCGTCCAGCTCGTGGACACCGATCCCCGCCGCGCCGAGGTGGCCGGCGCGCTCGGCGCCGACTTCGCCCGTCCGGACGAGGCGCTGGGCGGATGCGACCTCGTCGTCCACGCCAGCGCCACCGAGCAGGGCCTGGCCCGCTCCCTGGAACTGCTCCGCCCCGAAGGCGCCGTCTGCGAACTGAGCTGGTACGGCGACCGCCCGGTGTCCCTCCCGCTCGGCGAGGTCTTCCACTCCCGCCGGCTGGCCATCCGCGGCAGCCAGGTCGGCACGGTCTCCCCGGCACGCGGCCACCGGACGCACGCCCAACGCCTCGCCCTCGCCCTCGACTTGCTCGCTGACCCCCGACTGGACGCCCTGATCACCGGGGAGTCCGCCTTCGAGGAGCTGCCCGGCCTCATGCCGCGCCTCGCCTCCGGAGCGACCCCGGCCCTGTGCCACCGCATCCGGTACGACGGCACGGGGGCTGCCTGACCTGAGAAAAGAGTGAGGGACGGCTGAACGACGGGAACCGATGAGCCGTACTATCCGGCATCCCCCGGCGGACACCGGCGGGGGACCGTGAGGCGCCGCACCCGGAGGACCGTCCGTTGTTCAGTGTCACCGTCCGTGATCACATCATGATCGCCCACAGTTTCCACGGCGAGGTGTTCGGCCCCGCACAGCGGCTGCACGGGGCCACGTTCCTCGTGGACGCCGCCTTCCGGCGCGAGCAGCTCGACGAGGACAACATCGTCGTCGACATCGGACTGGCCGCCCAGGAGCTGGGCGCCGTCGTCAGCGAGCTGAACTACCGCAACCTCGACAGCGAACCCGACTTCGCCGGGATCAACACCTCCACGGAGTACCTCGCCAAGGTCATCGCCGACCGGCTCGCCGAGCGCGTCCACAAGGGCGCCCTGGGCGAGGGCGCCAAGGGACTGGCGGGCCTCACCGTCACCCTGCACGAGTCGCACGTGGCCTGGGCGAGTTACGAGCGCGCCCTGTGACCGGCGCCGCGCGCACCGCCGACCCCGCTCTCCCGTATCTGCCCGCGCGTCGCACGAGTCCCCACCACGTCGGGATCGCCCCCATGTCCCTGCGCACCGTGCACTTCGTCCTGCCGGGCGGCGTCGACGACCCGGCCGTCCCCAGCGGCGGCAACGCCTACGACCGGCGGGTCGGCTTCGACCTGCCGGCCTTCGGCTGGCAGGTGCGACCGCACGCCGTGCCCGGCGACTGGCCCCGGCCCGGGAAGGCCGCCCGCGCCGAACTGGCCCGCGTCCTGCGGGAGTCGTCCGACGGCGCGGTGGTCCTGCTGGACGGCCTTGTCGCCTGCGGCGTGCCCGAGATCGTCGTGCCCGAGGCCGAACGGCTGCGCATGGCCGTCCTGGTGCACCTCCCGCTCGCCGACGAGACCGGCCTCGACGCCGCCGTCGCCGCCGAACTGGACGCCCGGGAGCGGGAGGTGCTGCGCGCGGTCCCCGCCGTCGTCGCCACCAGCGACTGGGCCGCCCGCCGCCTCGTCTCCCACCACGGGCTGCGTCCCGACCGCGTGCACACCGCCGCTCCCGGCGCCGACATCGCGCCCCTCGCCCCGGGCACCGACGGCGTCTCCCGGCTGCTGTGCGTCGCCGCCGTGACCCCGCGCAAGGGGCAGCACCGGCTGGTGGAGGCGCTGGCCGCGGCCGCCGACCTGCCGTGGAGCTGCGTCTGCGTCGGCGGCTTGACCCAGGACCCCGCCTACGTCTCCGAGGTCCGCGACCTGATCGCCCGGCACGGCCTGCGGGACCGCTTCCGCCTCGCCGGGCCGCAGGCCGGGGCCGACCTCGACGCCAGCTACGCCGCCGCCGACCTGATGGTCCTCGCCTCCAGCGCCGAGACCTACGGCATGGCGGTCACCGAGGCCCTGGCGTGCGGCGTTCCCGTACTGGCCTCGGACGTCGGGGGCGTCCCCGAGGCGGTCGGCCGCGCCCCCGGCGGAGACGTGCCCGGCATCCTCGTCCCGCCGCACGACCCGGCCGCCCTGACCGCCGCACTGCGCGGCTGGTTCGGCGAGCCGGAGGCGCGCCGCCGCCTGAAGGCGGCCGCCCGCGGCCGACGCGCCGCCCTCGGCGGCTGGGCGGCCACGGCCCGCAGCCTGGCCGTCGTCCTCGGCCGCCTGCCGGGGGAACCGAGGAGGGCGGCATGACGACCGCGACCAGCGGCTCTCAGGACGCGACCAGCAGCTCTCAGGAAAGGACGGCCAGGCCATGACGGAACCCGCCTCGTCCGCACCCGCCTTGGCCGCGCGCCGCGCCGGGCAGGGCGACTCAGCCGCCTCGGGCCCGCGCCCGGCGCCCGGCCCGGCCGAACGCGCCGGCGCCGTGATCCCCGGCGCCGGTCCCGCCGCCGGACCGGGGGAGCGGGCCACCGTGCGCCTGCGGGCGGACGCCCCCGAGGAGCCGCTCCGGTACGCGCCGGAGTGGCTGCGACTGCGCGAGTCGGCCGACGCGGCGGCACGGGCCGTGGACGCGCTCAGCGCGCTGCGCGCCCGGCTGGCCTCGGCGCCGCCGCACGGCGGGCTCGTCGTGCACGACCTCGGCTGCGGCACCGGCTCGATGGGCCGCTGGCTCGCTCCTCGCCTGGACGGGCCCCAGCACTGGATCCTGCACGACCGCGACCCCTACCTGCTCCACTTCGCCGCCGCGGGCGCCGCCCGCACGGCCGCGGACGGCAGCGGCGTCACGGTGGAGACCCGGCGCGGCGACCTGGCCCGGCTGACCCCGGACGCCCTGTCCGGCGCCTCCCTGGTGACGGCGTCCGCGCTGCTGGACGTGCTCACCCGCGCCGACGTCGCCGCCCTCGCCGCCGCCTGCGCCGGAGCGCGCTGCCCGGCGCTGCTGACCCTGTCGGTGGCGGGCCGCGTCGACCTCGCCCCGGCCGATCCGCTGGACGCCGAGATCACCGAGGCGTTCAACGCCCATCAGCGCCGCAACGGGCTGCTCGGTCCGGACGCGGCGGCCGTGGCCGCCGAGGAGTTCGCCGCGCACGGCGTCGTCGTCGAGGTGCACCCGAGCCCCTGGCGCCTCGGCCCTGACGAGCGCGAACTGACCGCTCAGTGGCTGCGCGGCCGGGTCGCAGCGGCCGTCGAGCAGCGCCCCGGCCTCGGGCCGCGCGCCGACCGCTGGCTCGCCGAGCGCCTGGCGGCCTGTGCGGCGGGCGAGTTGCACGCGGTCGTCCACCACGACGACCTGCTGGCGCTGCCCCCGATCGAGGACGCGGGTGACGCCGTATGAGCGTGCCGACGATGGACACGCGGGCGCTGGACGCCCCGGCGGTGGACGCGCGGGCCGTGGGCGTGCGGGCGGTGGACGTGCGGGCGGTGGACGCTCGGGCCGTGGACGTCGAGACGGTGGACGCTCGGGTGCTGGACGCCGAGGAGTTCGCCGTACGGGCCGTGGAGGCGCAGGCCGTGGACGGGTGCGCGGTGGGCGGCGCCGGGGTCGGCGGCCTGGCCGCGCGCGCCGGCGGCGCCTCCGGGGCCGCCGCACCGGCCTCACCGCGCGTCCCCCGCCGTTCCGGCGCGCTGCGGGCCCACGCGGGAACCGCCGCCGGGGCCCTGATCCTCGCCGTGCTGCTGTGGCGGCTGGGCACCGGGGTCTTCCTCGACGGGCTGCGCCGGATCGACGCGCCCACCCTCGCCGCGGCCGTCGCGATCGGGGTCCTCACCACCGTGTGCAGCGCCTGGCGCTGGCAGCTCGTCGCCCGCGGCCTGGGCGTCCGCCTGCCGCTCGCGCCGGCCGTGGCCGACTACTACCGGGCGCTGTTCCTGAACGCGGCCCTGCCCGGCGGAGTCCTGGGCGACGTGCACCGGGCGGTGCGCCACGGGCGGAGCACCGGAGACATGAGCCGGGGCGTGCGAGCCGTGGTCCTGGAACGGGTCGCCGGGCAGATCGCGCTCACGGTCACCGGCGCCGCCGTCCTGCTGACCCTGCCCTCTCCCGTCCGCGCCCAGGTGCGGCATCTCGCGCCGCTCGCCGCGCTGTCGGCCGTCGGCGCGCTCGCCGTCGTGCTCGCGCTGCATATGAACGGCACGGCGTCCTCCCCCCGGGGGCGCGCTCTGCGCCGGGCGCTCGGCGAGGCGCGCGAAGGGCTGCTGTCGCGGCGCAACGGGCCGGGCGTCGCCCTCTCCAGCGCCGTCGTGCTCGCCGGACACGTCGCGACGTTCGTGCTCGCCGCCCGTACTGTGGGCGCCCCCGCCTCCGCGACCGCGCTGCTGCCGCTGGCGGTGCTGGCGCTGGCCGCCATGGGCCTGCCGCTGAACGTCGGCGGCTTCGGGCCCCGGGAAGGGGTGACCGCGTGGGCGTTCGGCGCCGCCGGGATCGGCGCGAGCACCGGCGTGTCCGTCGCGGTGGTCTACGGCGTGCTCGCGCTCGCCGCGAGCCTGCCCGGCGCACTCGTCCTGGCCGCCCGGGGCCCCGGCGACCGCGCCGGGACCCGCACGGGCCGGGGCGAGGAACCCGGTCACCGCCCCGGCGCGCGCCCGCCGGCCGGGTCTTCCGCCGTGAGCAGCGAGAAACACGCCGCGAAGGAGTCCGTGAGGCTCGCCAGCAGTTCCTCCCCCTTCTCCGGGGACCCCAGGGAAGGGCGCCCGATGACACCCGACTCGGTATAGGCGGACATCCCGGAGGTCAGCAGATGGCGGCGGTCGTCCGCGACGAAGTCCGCGGAGGCGTATCCGTCTCTGACCCATTCGGGCCGCACTCGCAGCAGAATGGAGGTCTCGATTTCCCCCGCGTGCATGTCGGTGAGCAACGAGGTGCGCACCCCGGCCCGTTGCCGGGCCGTCTCCCAGTCCTCCGCGGCCGGGAACAGCGCCATGCGCTCACCGCGCGCGGAGGACTCCTGCACCGCGTTGCCGAGCACGTAGTTGCCGCCGTGGCCGTTGACGAGCGCCAACGCCTCGACGCCGGACCGGCGCAGCGAGTCCGCGATGTCCCGCACCATCGAATGAAGGGTCACGGAAGAGATGCTGACCGTCCCCGGCCAGGCCGCGTGCTCGTGCGAGCAGGAGATCGTCACCGGCGGAAGCAACTGCACCGGGTACGCGTCCGCGATCCGGCGGGCGAGGGCGCAGGCGACCATCGTGTCGGTGGCCAACGGCATGTACGGACCGTGCTGTTCGAAACTCCCCACCGGCAGCACCGCGACTCGCACCGGGCGGTCCGCCGCCCGGTCACGCACGTCCTCCGTGGTGTCCGGCGGCAGCAGATCGCCCGGACCGGGCGCCGTCGGCAGATCTTCCGAACCGTTCATCGTTTCCCGGCCTTTCGTCTCTGCTTAGGATCCAGATCATGACAGAAGACCTCGGCGCACTCGGCGAGAAGTCCCCTCGGCGCATCGGTGTGGAACGCGTCGTGAACGCGCCGCTGCCCACCGTGTACGGCGCGTTCCAGGCGATCGGCTACCTGGACCACGACCGCGGCGACGAGCAAGTGGCCCTGGTGCACGGGGACATCGGTGCCGAGCGTGTGCTGGTGCGACTGCACTCGGAATGCCTGACCGGCGACGCCTTCGGCTCCCAGCACTGCGAGTGCGGCGACCAGCTCGCCGCGGCGCTGCGTGCGGTGGTCGCCGAAGGCAGCGGCGTGGTCGTGTACTTGAGGGGGCACGAGGGCCGGGGCATCGGACTGCTCGCCAAGCTGCGCGCGATGGCGCTCCAGGCGGAGGGCCTGGACACGGTGGAGGCCAACCTCGCCCTCGGTCTGCCCGTCGACGCCCGCGACTACGGCGCCGCCGCGGGCATCCTGCGGGACCTGGGGGTGCGCTCGGTGCGCCTGATGTCCAACAACCCGCGCAAACGCGAGGCGTTGGTGAGCCACGGCGTGCAGGTGGCCGAGCAGGTGCCGCTGCTGATCCCGCCGTGCGAGAGCAACATCACCTATCTGCGCACCAAGCGGGAGCGGATGGACCACCACCTGCCCCACCTGGACGCGGTGGCCCATCTGTCCTGAGCCGACGGGGCCCGGCCGCGGCACCAGCCCGCGACGGCTCGTGCGGCGGCCGCGCCGACCGCGTCAGCCGCGCTGGCCGTCTCGGCCGTCTCGGCTCCGGGCGGCGCCGCGGGGACTGCCGGCGGCGCCGCGGGGACCGCCGGGGGCGGGGCCGGGCGAAGGCTGCGGTGCGGACGCCCCGCGCGGAGGGCGCCCGCCCGGTGACGCGACGTCCCGGCCCGCGCACCAGGACCGTACGGGCGGCGGACGGCCGGGGGAATGCCCGGCGCCTTCGCGACGGTTGACGCGACTATGACTGAGATCACACCGGGCGATCCGGCGCCGGAAGCACTGCTCGCCCTGCTCGCCGAGGGGCACGACGGGACCCTGGTCACCCTCAAGCGCGACGGCCGGCCGCAGCTCTCCAACGTCAGCCACGCCTACGACCCGGACGCGCGCGTCATCCGCGTCTCCATCACCGACGACCGCGCCAAGACCCGGAACCTGCGCAGGGACCCGAGGGCCTCCTACCACGTCACCACGCCGGACCGCTGGGCCTACACGGTCGCCGAGGGCGCCGCGGAACTCTCCCCGGTCGCCCGCGACCCGCACGACGCGACCGTGGACGAACTGGTCCGCCTCTACCGCGACGTCCTGGGCGAGCACCCGGACTGGGAGGAGTACCGCGCCGCCATGGTCAGCGATGGGCGGCTGGTGCTGCGGCTGAGGGTGGAGCGGGCGTACGGCATCCCCAAGGCGGCCGAGAAGAAGTGACCTCCGCCTCCGAAGGCCGCCCTCAGTGGCCGCCGGAGCACACGGCGAGGTTCCACGGCCGCGGCGGGGCGGACGGCGCCCCGGCACGGCGGCGGCCCGGAGCGCCGTCGCGGCGCTCCGGGCCGGGAGGCGGGGTCAGGACCGCGCGTTCCACTGCGCGATCACCGGGCTGCCGTGCTCCGTCGACAGCCGGCTGACCGTGCCGGTGGCGAGCTGGAACAGGCGTCCGTGCGCGGGCGGCAGGCCCAGCCGGCGGGCGGTGAGGACCCGGAGGAAGTGGCCGTGCGCCACCAGCACGACGTCGTCCTCGTCGTGCGCGAGCGTCGCGCCGAGCCGGTCGAGCACCCGGTCCGCGCGCCGGCCGACCTGCTCCGGCGACTCGCCGGGCAGTCCGTCCCGGCCCGGCGGCGTCCCGTCGGTCCACAGGTCCCAGTCGGGGCGGCTGCGGTGTATCTCGTCGGTGGTCACGCCCTCGTAGCCGCCGTAGTCCCACTCGTGCAGGTCGGGGTCCTGCTCGGCGCCGTGCAGTCCCGCCAGCTCGGCGGTGCGCACGGCGCGGCCGAGCGGGCTGGTGAGCACCCGCGCGTAGGTCCGGCCGGACAGCAGGGGAGCGAGCGCCTTGGCCTGCTCCTCGCCGTGCCGGGTGAGGGGCAGGTCGGTGAACCCGGTGTGCTGCCCGGACAGGCTCCACTCCGTCTCGCCGTGGCGGACCAGGAGAAGGTCCCCCACGGCGGCTCAGACCCCCTTCGCCGACTCGACGGCGTGGCCGCCGAACTGGTTGCGCAGCGCGGCGACCATCTTCATCTGCGGCGAGTCCTCCTGACGGGAGGCGAACCGCGCGAACAGCGAGGCCGTGATCGCGGGCAGCGGCACCGCGTTGTCGATCGCCGCCTCCACCGTCCAGCGGCCCTCGCCCGAGTCCTCCGCGTAGCCGCGCAGCTTGTCCAGGTGCTCGTCGTCGTCGAGCGCGTTGACGGCGAGGTCGAGCAGCCAGGAGCGGATGACGGTGCCCTCCTGCCAGGAGCGGAAGACCTCGCGGACGTTGTCCACGAAGTCGACCTTCTCCAGCAGCTCCCAGCCCTCGGCGTACGCCTGCATCATCGCGTACTCGATGCCGTTGTGGACCATCTTCGCGAAGTGCCCGGCGCCCACCTTGCCCGCGTGCACGAACCCGTACGGGCCCTCCGGCTTGAGCGCGTCGAAGATCGGCTTGAGCTGCTCCACGTGCTCCTCGTCGCCGCCGACCATGAGCGCGTAGCCGTTCTCCAGGCCCCACACGCCGCCGGAGACGCCCGCGTCGACGAAGCCGACGCCCCGCGCGTGCAACTGCTTGGCGTGCCTCTCGTCGTCCGTCCAGCGGGAGTTGCCGCCGTCCACGACGAGGTCGCCCGGCTTGAGCAGGGTCGCGAGCTGGTCGATGACGTGCTGCGTGGGGCCGCCCGCCGGGACCATCACCCAGATCACCCGCGGGCCCTGGAGCCGGTCGACGAGATCGACCATGCTGGGCACGTCGGAGACCTCGGGATTGCGGTCGTAGCCGACGACTTCATGGCCGGCGTTGCGGAGGCGCTCCCGCATGTTGCCGCCCATCTTGCCGAGGCCGATCAGGCCCATCTGCGTCGCTGCCATGTCAGTTCACTTCCTGAGTGTGCGGTACGCGGCCACGAGGGCGGCGGTGGACGAGTCGAGACCGGGCGCCTCGGCGCCCTCGGTCAGGGCGGGTTCGAGCCGCTTGGCCAGCACTTTGCCGAGTTCCACGCCCCACTGGTCGAAGGAGTCGATGTTCCAGACCGCCCCTTGGACGAACACCTTGTGCTCGTACAAGGCGACCAACTGGCCGAGCACCGAAGGGGTCAGCTCGGTCGCCAGGACGGTGGTGGTGGGGTGGTCGCCCAGGAAGGTGCGGTGCGGGACCTGCTCCTCGGGCACGCCCTCGGCGCGCACCTCCTCGGGCGTCTTGCCGAAGGCCAGCGCCTGCGTCTGCGCGAAGAAGTTGGCCATCAGCAGGTCGTGCTGGTCCTTGAGGTCGCCGCTCAGCTCGGCCACCGGGTTGACGAACCCGACGAAGTCCGCCGGGATCAGCTTGGTGCCCTGGTGGATGAGCTGGTAGTAGGCGTGCTGCCCGTTGGTGCCGGGCGTGCCCCACACCACCGGACCGGTCTGCCAGCGCACGGGCTCGCCGTCGCGCTGCACCGACTTGCCGTTGGACTCCATGTCCAACTGCTGGAGATAGGCGGTGAACTTCGACAGGTAGTGCGAGTACGGCAGCACCGCGTGCGTCTGCGCGTCGAAGAAGTCGCCGTACCAGATGCCCAGCAGGCCCAGGATCAACGGGGCGTTGGCCTCGGCGGGGGCGTTGCGGAAGTGGTCGTCGACGATGCGGAAGCCGTCCAGCATCTCCCGGAAGCGGTCCGGGCCGATCGCGATCATCAGCGACAGGCCGATCGCGGAGTCGTAGGAGTACCGGCCGCCGACCCAGTCCCAGAACCCGAACATGTTCGCCGTGTCGATGCCGAACTCGGAGACCTTCTCGGAGTTCGTGGACAGCGCCACGAAGTGCCGGGCGACCGCCTTGTCGTCGCCGCCCAGACCTGCCAGCAGCCAGTCGCGGGCCGAGGTCGCGTTCGTGATCGTCTCGATCGTGGTGAACGTCTTGGACGCGACGATGAACAGGGTCTCGGCCGGGTCCAGGTCACGGGTCGCCTCGTGCAGGTCGGCGCCGTCGACGTTGGAGACGAACCGCACGGTCAGGTCGCGGTCGGTGAAGGCGCGCAGCGCCTCGAAGGCCATCGCCGGGCCGAGGTCGGAGCCGCCGATGCCGATGTTGACGACGTTGCGGATCCGCTTGCCGGTGTGCCCGGTCCACTCGCCCGAGCGGACCCGGTCGGCGAACTCGCTCATCCGGTCGAGGACTTCGTGCACCTGGGGGACGACGTTCTCCCCGTCGACCTCGATCACCGCGTCCCTCGGGGCGCGCAGCGCGGTGTGCAGCACCGCGCGGTCCTCGGTGACGTTGATCTTCTCGCCGCGGAACATCGCGTCCCGCAGCCCGAACACGTCGGTGGCCTCCGCGAGTTCGCGCAGCAGGGCCATCGTGTCGTCGGTGATGAGCTGCTTGGAGTAGTCGATGCGCAGATCGCCGACGCGCACCGTGTAGCGCTCCGCGCGGGCGGGGTCCTGCGCGAACAGCTCACGCAGGGTCGACTTCCAGTGGGCGCGGTGGTCCTCCAGGGCGGTCCACTGCGGCCGTCGGGTGAGCAGGGGGGTGTCGGACATGTCAGACGGTCTCCTTGATGGGCTCGCCGCGCAGGGCGACGGCGTACATCTCGTCGGCGTCGAGGCGGCGCAGCTCCTCGGCGATGAGTTCGGAGGTGGGACGGATCTTGAGCGCGAGGGTGCGGGACGGCTGGCCGGGCAGGGTCAGCGTGGCCATCGGGCCCTCGGGCCGTTCGATGACGATCTCGCCGCCGGCGGTGCCCAGCCGTACGGCGGTCACGAACGGCCCCGGGCTGGCCACCCGGTCGACGTCGACGCCCAGCCGGGCGTGGAGCCAGCGGGCCAGCAGCTCCGCGCTCGGGTTCTCCGGCTCCGCCTCCACGGCCGCCGAGGTCACCTCCACCCGGGCCTGGTCCAGGGCCGCGGCGAGCATCGAGCGCCACAGGGTGAGCCGGGTCCAGGCGAGGTCGGTGTCCCCGGGCGCGTAGTGCCGGGCGCGGCTCTCCAGGACCTCCAGCGGGCGGTCGAAGGCGTACAGGTCGGTGATCCGGCGCTGGGCCAGCGCGCCGAGCGGGTCGGCGGCGGGATCGTCCGGCGCGTCCACCGGCCACCACACGACGACCGGCGCGTCCGGCAGCAGCAGCGGCAGCACCACCGAGTCGGCGTGGTCGGAGACGTCGCCGTAGGTGCGCAGCACGACCGTCTCGCCGGTGCCGGCCTCGGAGCCGACGCGGATCTCCGCGTCCAGGCGCGAGTGGGTGCGGTCGCGCAGGGTGCGCACATGCCGCTTGATCACGACCAGGGTGCGCGAGGGGTGCTCGCGCGAGGCGTCCTCGGCCGCCTTGAGCGCGTCGTAGGCGTTCTCCTCGTCCGTGACGATGACCATCGTCAGGACCATGCCCACGGCGGGCGTGCCGATGGCGCGGCGGCCCTCCACCAGCGCCTTGTTGATCTTGCTTGCCGTGGTGTCGGTCAGGTCGATCTTCATGGCCTGCGCCAGCTCCGTCCGTCTCGTGCGAGCATCTCGTCGGCTTCCCTCGGACCCCAGGTGCCCGACGGGTACTGGGCGGGTCTGCCGTGCTCGTCCCAGTAGCCCTCGATCGGGTCGAGGATCTTCCAGGACTCTTCCACTTCCTGGTGGCGGGGGAACAGGTTGGCGTCGCCGAGCAGCACGTCCAGGATGAGCCGCTCGTACGCCTCCGGGCTGGACTCGGTGAAGGACTCGCCGTAGGCGAAGTCCATCGAGACGTCCCGGATCTCCATCGAGGTGCCCGGCACCTTGGAGCCGAACCGGACCGTCATGCCCTCGTCGGGCTGGACGCGGATCACGATGGCGTTCTCGCCCAGCTCCTCCGTCGCCGTGGCGTCGAAGGGCGAGTGCGGGGCCCGCTTGAAGACCACCGCGATCTCGGTGACCCGGCGGCCCAGCCGCTTGCCGGTGCGCAGGTAGAAGGGGACGCCCGCCCAGCGGCGGTTGTCGATCTCCAGCTTCACGGCCGCGTAGGTGTCCGTCTTGGACGCGGCGTCGATGCCCTCCTCCTGGAGGTAGCCGGGCACCCGCTCGCCGCCCTGCCAGCCCTCCGCGTACTGCCCGCGCACGGTGTGGGCGCCCAGGTCCGCGGGAAGCCGCACCGACTTCAGGACCTTCAGCTTCTCGGTGAGCAGCGCCTCGGCGTCGAAGGCGAGGGGTTCCTCCATCGCGGTGAGCGCCATGAGCTGGAGCAGGTGGTTCTGGATGACGTCCCGGGCGGCGCCGATGCCGTCGTAGTACCCGGCCCGGCCGCCGATGCCGATGTCCTCGGCCATCGTGATCTGCACGTGGTCGACGTAGGACCGGTTCCAGATCGGCTCGTACATCGTGTTGGCGAAGCGCAGCGCCAGGATGTTCTGGACGGTCTCCTTGCCCAGGTAGTGGTCGATGCGGAAGACCTGGTCCGGGGCGAACACCTCGTGCACGATCCGGTTCAGCTCCCGGGCGCTGGCCAGGTCGTGGCCGAACGGCTTCTCGATGACCCCGCGCCGCCAGGCCCCCTCCGGGCCCTCCGCCAGGCCGTGCTTCTTGAGCTGCTGCACGACCTTGGGGAAGAACTTCGGCGGCACGGAGAGGTAGAAGGCGAAGTTGCCGCCGGTGCCGCGGGAGGAGTCCAGCTCGTCCACGGCCGCGCGGAGCTGCTTGAAGGCCGTGTCGTCGTCGAAGTCGCCGGGGACGAACCGCATGCCCTCGGCGAGCTGCTGCCAGACCTCCTCGCGGAACGGCGTGCGCGCGTGCTCCCTGACGGCGTCGTGCACGACCTGCGCGAAGTCCTGGTCCTCCCAGTCCCGCCGGGCGAAGCCGACGAGGGAGAAGCCCGGCGGCAGCAGGCCGCGGTTGGCCAGGTCGTACACGGCCGGCATCAGCTTCTTGCGGGACAGGTCGCCGGTGACGCCAAAGATGACGAGCCCGGACGGGCCCGCGATCCGCGGCAGCCGGCGGTCCATGGCGTCCCGCAGCGGATTCACCCATTCGGCGGCGGGGCCGCCCGGGGCCTGCACGTCGGACAGCGCGGCCAGGGCGGGCGCGTCCCCGGTCCGCGCCTCTTTGGCGGCCGGGGCCTCCGGGGAGGCGGCTTTGGCGGCCGGGGCCTCCGGGGAGGCGGCGTCCGAGACCGGACCCGGGGCTTCCTCGGCCGCCGGCTCAGCGGGCTTCTTGCTCATTCCGCGTCAACTCCCTTGCTGTTCAGCGACTTCGTGACCGCGTCGAGCAGTTCCTGCCAGGCCGCCTCGAACTTGGCGACGCCCTCGTCCTCGAGCTGCCGCACGACCTCGTCGTACGAGATCCCCAGCCGCTCGACGGCCGCCAGGTCGGCGCGGGCCTGTGCATAGCCGCCGGTCACCGTGTCGCCGGTGACGTCACCGTGGTCGGCGGCGGCCTTCAGCGTGCCCTCCGGCATGGTGTTCACCGTGCCGGGCGCGACCAGCTCGTCCACGTACAGGGTGTCCTTGTACGCCGGATCCTTCACCCCGGTCGACGCCCACAGGGGGCGCTGCGGGGTCGCGCCCGCCGCCGCCAGCGCGGCGAACCGCTCGCCGGGGGCGGTCGAGCCGTCCGCGGCGCCGAACACCTGCTCGTAGGCCGCGTAGGCCAGCCGCGCGTTCGCGAGGGCCGCCCGGCCCTTGAGCGCCAGGGCCTCGTCCGTGCCCAGCGCGGTCAGCCGCTTGTCGATCTCGCCGTCCACCCGGGAGACGAAGAAGGAGGCCACGGACTGGATCGTCGACAGGTCCAGGCCCGCGGCGCGCGCCTTCTCCAAGCCGGCCAGGTAGGCGTCCGTCACCTCGCGGTAGCGCTCCAGGGAGAAGATCAGCGTCACGTTGACACTGATACCCGCTCCGACGACCTCCGTGATCGCCGGCAGGCCCGCCCGGGTGGCCGGGATCTTGATCATCGTGTTGGGGCGGTCCACCAGCCAGGCGAGCTGCCGGGCCTCGGCGACCGTCGCCTCGGTGCGGTGCGCCAGGCGGGGGTCGACCTCGATGGAGACCCGGCCGTCCCGGCCGCCCGTCGCCTCGTGCACCGGGCGCAGCACGTCGGCGGCGGCGCGCACGTCGGCGGTGGTCATCATGCGCACGGCCTCCTCGACCGTGACGCCGCGCACCGCCAGGTCGGCGAGCTGCTCCTCGTAGCCCTCGCCGGAGCCGATGGCGGCCTGGAAGATCGAGGGGTTCGTGGTGACGCCCACGACGTGCTGGGTGCGCACCAGCTCGGCCAGGTTCCCCGAGTCGATGCGGCGCCGCGACAGGTCGTCCAGCCAGATCGACACGCCCTCCTCGGACAGGCGCTGGAGCGCTCCGGCGGTCGCGGTTGCTTCGGTCACAGTGATCATCTTCCTTGTCGGGGGCGGATCATGCGCGCGCGGCGGCCAGTGAGGCGCGGGCCGCGACGAGGTTCTCGGGGGTGAAGCCGGACTCGGCGAAGAGGGGCGCGGCGGTCGACGGCACTCCGGTCGGGGTCCGTCCCCTCGAAGCGGTCCGAGTTCCGCGCGCTCATCTTCAAGAAGTCCTTGCGGGAAGCGGAGATTCTGCCTGGCGCGTTCGAACTTAAAAGTCTGACTTTTTTCTCGGAAGGTCTCGGTGTGTCAGTCTGTGGTGAAAGTGGGACACAACCCAGGCGGGCGAGGGCTTCCGGCGGGTGAGCGAGGCGGTCCGAGAAGGAGAAGGACATGGCGGGCGCAGTCATCCAGGACGCGCGCGGCGACCGGAGCGGCGCGGCGAGCGGCGGCGACGGGACGGGCACGATCCGCACCTTCCCCTTCCCGGTCGATCTCAGCCTGCGCGGAGTCGGGCTTCAGGTCGGGCCCATGGGCACGGAGCACACCTGGCACGCCGAGGCGCCGCTGCACCGCGTCCACCGCATCGACTTCCATGTGATCATGCTGTTCAGCGAAGGCCCCGTACGGCACATGGTCGACTTCGCCGAGTACGAGGCCGCCGCCGGAGACCTGCTGTGGATCCGCCCCGGCCAGGTCCACCGCTTCTCCCGGGTCGACGAGTACCGCGGAACCGTCCTGACCATGCAGCCCGGCTTCCTGCCCCGCGCCACGGTCGAGGCGGCCGGCCTGTACCGCTACGACCTGCCGCCCCGGCTCCGCCCCGACCCGGCCCAGCGCGCCGCCCTGGCGTCCGCGCTCGCCCAACTGCGCCGCGAGTACGAGGACACCCAGACGCTGCCGCTCAGTCTGCACACCGCGGTGCTGCGCCACTCGCTCAGCGCGTTCCTGCTGCGCCTGGCCCACCTCGCCGCCCGTTCCGCGGAGGCGACGCGGCGGCCGGGCGACACCCCGTTCACCCTGTTCCGCGAGGCGGTCGAGAAGGGCTTCACCGCCAACCACAGCGTCAGCGCCTACGCCGACGCCCTCGGCTACTCCCGCCGCACCCTGGTCCGCGCGGTCCGCGCCGCCACCGGGGAGACCCCCAAGGGCTTCATCGACAAGCGGGTCGTGCTGGAGGCCAAGCGGCTGCTCGCCCACACCGACCTGCCGATCGGCCGGGTCGGCGCGGCGGTGGGCTTCCCGGACGCCGCCAATTTCTCGAAGTACTTCCATCTGCACACCGGTCAGACGCCGGTGCTCTTCCGCGCGGAGCTGCGCTGAGCGGTCCTTGTGACGGGCACGGGAAGGGCCCGCACACGGCGAAGGACCCCGCGTGTGCGGAGCCCCTGACACGTGTCCGACGTGCTGTGAGAGCACTCTCGTGCGGGGATGCGCCGCCCATGTGCTCCCGGATGCCCGGGTCGTCAAGAGTTGAAGCAGGGAAAGTCCGTACCAGGTAGAAGAGTTCATCTGATGAAGGGAGAGAGGCCCGGGTTGGTTCCGGTGGGAGTGCGTGGACGGGGGGTGCGCTCTTAACGCGACTGGTACGCGTACACGGTGGTCGCGGCCTTGCACACGCCCGGCGAGATGACCTCTGCGCGCAGCGTGCCGCTCGCCGTGTCGTAGTCCACGCCCTCCGTCTCGAACGTCCCCGAGCACACGCTGTGTTGGGGCAGCGCGAACAGGCTGGAGACGTGGGCGGTCACCGCGCCGCCGTCCAGCCGGTGCGGCAAGTCCACCTGGAGCAGCGGCCGGTCCTCGGGGAACAGCGTGCGCGAACCGTCGTCCGAGGCGCACAGCAGGCGGGTGTCGTTCACGAAGTCGCAGCCCTGGATGTCGCGCACCGGCCGGTCGAGGGTGATCTGCGGCGCCCCTGGGGCAGCGTGCCGCCCATGCGCGGGGTGCTCGGGTTGAGCAGCGGGGCGGGGAAGACCTGGAGCCGGTTCTGGTCGCCCCACTCGCCCGACACCAGCCACTGCGCGTCCGGTGAGACGGCCGCGAAGGAGTTGTTCACCTTCTCGCCCGGATCGAGCGGATGGACGTAATCGAAGCGCCGGCCGTCCGGGGCGGTCACCGCGAACATCTTGGACGTCGCCGTGTCCGCGCCCTGGTAGGCGTCGACGACGTACCCCCGCGCGATGTCCGGGTCGCCGACGTGGTTCCAGCCCTCGACGCGCAGGTCCAGCGGAATGGCGCCGAGCCCGCGGTACAGCAGCGAGCCGTCCGCGCGGCTCGCCAGGCCCTCGCCGCCGGTCAGCGAGTCGACGCGCGCGACGCCGGTCTGCTGCCAGACCGGTGCGGCCGCCGACGCCGGGAAGGCGGCGGCGCCGAGCGGGACGGCCGCCGCCACGGCGACCGAGGCCAACAGGTGACGTCTCATCAGGCACCGCCGAATCCACGAGGCCGAGAAGGGGCGTTCGCATGGAAGCACGGGCGGGGCCGTCCGGTCACCGCTCTCCGGCGCGGGTACGGCGGAAACCGGCCGGGCGGAGCGGCGCGCGGGACGGCGCCGCGGAACGGCGTTCCAAGGCCCGTCGCTCGGGACGAGTAGGGTGCGTGACGTGCGGTGAGAGGGCGGAAGAGGTGCGGGTGTGAGGCTGACGATTCTGGGCGGTGGCGGCTTCCGGGTGCCGCTCGTGTACGGGGCGCTGCTGGGCGACCGCGGCGAGGGGCGGGTCACCGAGGTCGTCCTGCACGACCTCGACGCCGCCCGGCTCTCCGCCGTGCACCGCGTGCTCGCCGAACAGGCCGCCGCGGCGCCGGACGCCCCCCGGGTGCGGACCACGACCGACCTCGACGAGGCGCTGCGCGGCGCGGACTTCGTGTTCTCCGCGATCCGGGTGGGCGGTCTGGAAGGGCGCGCGGAGGACGAGCGGGTGGCGCTCGCGGAGGGCGTGCTCGGTCAGGAGACGGTCGGCGCCGGCGGCATCGCCTACGGGCTGCGCACGGTGCCGGTCGCCGACGACATCGCCCGGCGCACGGCCCGGCTCGCACCCGGCGCCTGGGTCATCAACTTCACCAACCCCGCCGGGCTGGTCACCGAGGCCATGGCCCGGCACCTGGGCGACCGTGTGATCGGCATCTGCGACTCGCCGGTCGGCCTCGGCCGCCGCATCGCCCGTGTGCTCGGCGCCGACCCGCGGGAGGCGTGGATCGACTACGCCGGGCTCAACCACCTGGGCTGGGTGCGCGCGGTGCGCGTCGGCGGGCGCGACCTGCTGCCCCGGCTGCTCGACGATCCCGCGCTGCTCGGCTCGTTCGAGGAGGGCAGGCTCTTCGGCGCCGACTGGCTGCGCTCGCTGGGCGCGGTGCCCAACGAGTACTTGCACTACTACTACTTCAACCGCGAGACCGTGCGGGCGTATCAGCAGGTCGAGCAGACCCGCGGCGCGTTCCTGCGCGACCAGCAGGCCCGCTTCTACCGGGAGCTGCGGAACCCGGACGCGTCGGCGCTCGACGCCTGGAACCGCACCCGCGCCGAACGCGAGGCCACCTACATGGCCGAGAATCGCGAGACGGCCGGAGCGGGCGAACGCGAGGCCGACGACCTCTCGGGCGGCTACGAGGAGGTGGCGCTCGCCCTGATGCGGGCCATCGCCCGCGACGAGCGCACCACGCTCATCCTCAACGTCCGCAATCGCGGGGCCCTTTCGGCTCTGGACGCGGAGGCCGTCGTGGAGGTCCCCTGCCTGGTCGGCGCCAGCGGCGCGCACCCGGTGGCGGCCGACCCGCTGCCGGGCCACGCCGAGGCGCTGGTGCGCGCGGTCAAGGCGGTCGACCGCGAGGTGCTGGACGCCGCGGCGTCCAGCACCCGGGCTGCCGCGGTCAGGGCCTTCGCTCTGCATCCGCTGGTGGACTCGGTGAACGTGGCCCGCAGGCTGGTGGACGGGTATCTCCAGGTGCACCCCGGCCTGGCCTATCTGAGGTGACGGCGTGGCGAGCGGTTCGGCTGTGCTCGGGGCGGTCACGGGCAGCCCGGCTGCTGTCCGACCCGCCCGGTGTGAGCGCGGCGCGCGGCAGTCGTCCGACCGGCTGACGCGACGGCGGATGCCCGGCAGTCGTCCGATCCGTCAGATCTGTGAGCGCCATCCGACTCTGTGAGCGCCATCCGGCAGATCTGTGAGCACCGTCCGATCCGCTTGACGCGACCGTGGGCGCCCCATCTCGTCAGGGCGACTGCTGCCGGGAGGCCGTCGCCGGGGCGGCCGGTCGCTCCCCCGTAAAGCGACCGGCCGCCCCGCCCCCCGCTTCCCCCGTGCCGCGGGCCCCCGTCTGCCCGCGTCCCCCACTCCTGAGAGTCGCTGACCCCGGACCTGATACACCCCGGGGCGAAAAGCTTCTCCGGACCGCGTCATCCTGCGCGGTGCGACGGATGGGGCCACGCGGCGGGCGACTTCCCGGGCCGCCCTTGTCGGCGCGCCGTCGGTTGTGGTCTTGTGGAGACCATCGTGCGCGCGACGGGGGGCGAGAGGTGACGGGGACGGCCGGCGGGGCCGGAGCGCTGCTGGCCATCAGCGACCTGCACATCGGCTACAGCGAGAACCGGGCCCTGGTGGAGGCGATGGCCCCCGGCTCCGAGGACGACTGGCTGATCGTGGCGGGCGACGTCGCGGAGACCGCGGCCGACATCCGCTGGGCGCTGAAGACCCTGGCGGGCCGGTTCCGCAAGGTGCTCTGGGCGCCCGGCAACCACGAACTGTGGACGCACCCGCGCGACACCGTCACCTTGCGCGGCGCCGCCCGCTACGCCCACCTGGTCGAGCTGTGCCGCGAACTGGGCGTCAGCACGCCCGAGGACCCCTACCCGGTCTGGCACGGCCCCGGCGGCCCGGTGGCGGTCGCCCCGCTGTTCCTCCTCTACGACTACTCCTTCCTGCCGCCCGGCTGCGCGTCCAAGGACGAGGGCCTGGCCTACGCGCACGGCACCGGCATCGTCTGCAACGACGAGTACCTGCTGCACCCCGACCCCTATCCGAGCCGCGACGCGTGGTGCCGGGCCAGGGTGGAGGAGACCGGGCGGCGGCTCGCCGAACTGCCCGCCGACCTGCCGACCGTGCTCGTCAACCACTACCCGCTGGACCGGCACCCGACCGAGGTCCTGTGGTACCCCGAGTTCGCCATGTGGTGCGGCACGCGGCTGACCGCCGACTGGCACCGCAGGTTCCGGGCCGCCGCCGTGGTCTACGGCCATCTCCACATCCCGCGGACCACCTGGCACGAAGGCGTCCGCTTCGAGGAGGTGTCCGTGGGCTACCCCCGCGAATGGCGAAAGCGCCCGCAGCCGCCGGGCGGCCCGCGCCGCATCCTGCCGTGGAAGGGCGAGACCGGTGATCGATGAGCTGCTTCCGGCCACCGTGGTGACCGTCGAGGCGTACGAGCGCGACGGGCTCGGCCACGCCCCGCTCCACCCGGAGGAGGAGGCGATCGTGGCGCGGGCCATCGCCAAGCGGCGCCGCGAGTTCGCCGCGGTGCGGGCCTGCGCGCGCCGCGCCATGGAGAAGCTCGGCGTGCCGCCGCAGCCCGTCCTGCCGGGGGAGCGCGGGGCGCCGCGCTGGCCCGAGGGCCTGACCGGCAGCATGACGCACTGCGACGGCTACTGCGCCGCCGCGCTGGTCCGCAGCGTCGACCTGGCCTCGCTCGGCATCGACGCCGAACCCCACGGCGCCCTGCCCGACGACGTCATCGACGCCGTCGCCCTGCCCGCCGAACGGCGACGGCTCGCGGAACTGGCGGCGCGGCGCCCGGCCGTCCACTGGGACCGGCTGCTGTTCAGCGCGAAGGAGTCCGTCTACAAGGCGTGGTTCCCGCTGACCGGCCGGTGGCTCGACTTCCTGGAGGCGGACATCTACGTCCGGGCCGACACCGGTTCCGGCGACCCGCGCGCCGGGACCTTCGAGGCCGAACTCCTCGTCCCCGGGCCCCTGCTGGGCGGCCGCCGGATCACCCGCTTCGAGGGCCGCTGGCGCGTCGCCGACGGCCTGGTCGCCACGGCGGTGTCGATCCCGCACCCCTGAGCCGGCGGCGGGCGCCCCGGAGTCCCCCGAGACAGCCGCCGCGCGGTCCGTCGGGCACGGCGGCGCCAGTCCCGTGCCGCCGAGCCGGGGTCGGCCGCTCCGGAGTCGTCCGAGGCAGCCGCCGCGCGGTCCGTCGGGCACGGCGGTGCCAGTCCCCGCACCCCTGAGCCGGGAGCAGGCGCCCCGGAGTCGTCCGAGACCGCCGCCGCATCGTCCGCCGTCCGCGCCGTCCGCGCCGTCCGCGCTGTCCGCCTCGCCGGGCGCGTCCGACCCCCGGCCGGGCAGTGCGGCGCCGGTTCCGCACTGCCGAGCCCGGAGCGCTCGGCCCCGCGTCACGGCCGGGACTGCCACGCGCCGACGAGCCGGAAGAACGCCTGTTCGTTGCCCGCCAGCCCCGCCCCGGTCAGGGCCTGGTCCGCCTCTGCCAGGACCGCCGGGGCCACGCGCGGCGGCCCGGCGCCCGGGGGGCCGTCGAAGGCGGCGCGCACGGTGTGCAGCAGCCGCAGGTAAGCCTGGACGGCGCTACGCTCGCGGTCGGTCAGTACGGCGGTCGGCATGGTGCGCTCCCCGGTTTCGGCGTCACACGGTCACGCACCGGCCCGGTCCGCCCGGACGGCGCGCCGCGCCCCCGCACCGCGACGACGCACCCCCAGCTTGCCGCCCCCCACTGACAATCCCCCCGTTCCGCGCTCCGGTTCGCCCGCTCAGGGGAGGGCGAAACGTTTCGCGGCGCCCTGTCGATCCGGCGCCCCAGCACCCTGGCGAAGTCCGCGGTCCACCCGGCCGCGCGCCCTCACGCCTCCGGGCGCTTGACGCTTTCCAGGAGCATGTCCAGCCACTCGGCGACCTTGTCCCGGTGCTGGTCGGTGGGCAGTTGCGCCGCGCGCCAGGCGATGCCCCGCACACCGTGGTCCAGAAGCAGCCGGTCCAGCGGGTCGGCGGCCTCGGCGGCGGCCTCCCGCTCCCCCGGTCGGCGAGCCGTTGCAGCAGGTCCTGCTCGGTGCGTTGCAGGGCGCTCGCGACCGCCTCGGGGTCCTCGGCGGTCAGGAATCCGGCGTGCACTCGGAAGAACCGCTGGAGGGCGTCGCAGTGCTCCATGGTGGGGCGCCGGTCGCCGTTGATGAGGGCGCCCGCCTGCTGCCGGGACATGCCCGCGCCGTCTGCGATCTCCTGCTGGGTGCGACGGCGCCCGTTCGGTTTGAGCCGGGTGCGGCGCAGCAGGTCCAGCCGCTGGAGGAACCGCGCCTGCACGTCCGGCTCTCCGGCGGGGCGGCCGCTGAGCAGCGCCCTGACCACGGATTCCGGCACGCCGCAGGCGACGGAGAGGCGGCCGGCGTCGAAGACCTCTGCGTGGGGCACGCCGAGGCGGTCGGCGAGCGTGGTGACCCGCGCGACGGCCGCCGACAGCACAGCCGACGCCGTGCTGCCCGGATCCCCGATGCCGTCCGTCACCGACAGATCTCCTACGTCTCTCACACGCTTCTCACAAGGCGGGTGCCGTGAACTTCCCGGAGAGTAGCCCGTGCTGAGAACCCGCATCCAGGTCTCGCCACAACTGTGGCCAATTTGAGCCGTCGACCGGCACGAAATGCCACGATAGTTGACACGACTCGCGTCCGGGCAGGAGGATCAACGAGCCGCGTGAAGGCCGCATAGGCAAGAGGGGTGACCTCCCGATGGCATTTCAGGCAGGAGGGCAGCGGCCGGCGCCGCGGCCCGTTCCCGTCAGCACCGAGGCGCAGGCCTACCTACAGGACTACGCCGCGCTTCTGGAGGCCGTCTCCTTTCCCTCACTCGTCCTGGACCACCGCTGGGACGTCGTCCTCGCCAACAGCGCCTTCGCGTCGCTCTTCCAGGACGTGGGCCCGCACCCGACGGCCATGCCGGACGAGAACTTCCTGCGCTTCGTGCTGTTCCACCCCGAGGCGGGCACGGTCCTCGGGGACCACGAGGCCCGGTGGTGCCTGCCGATGCTGGCGCAGTTCGCGGCCGCCGTGGAGCGCTTCGGCCCCGACCGCGAGTTGCAGGCCATCCGCCGGGACATCGCCCAAGACCCCCTGATGGACGCCGCTTACCGGCAGGGGCTGCCGCACTGGATCCGCGCGGTCGGGGAGTCGGCCGTACAGTCCGACGGCGCCGTCCGGCCGTTGGTGCACCCCGACCCGCGCTGGGGCGCGACCGACTGCCGGCTCATCGAGGAGACCCCGGCCGTCCTCCAGGAGCTGGGCTACACCCGGCTCACCCTGGTGCTGCGCGAGGCACGCCGTCCCGCACCGGTCCCGCGCAGGCCGCGGGGCACCCGCCGTCCGGCGGGGCACCTCAGCGTGGTGCCGGTCACCGAGACCTGAGCCGGCACCGTCGGCGTTCAGGTCGCCGACGGCGCCGCGCTCGCCCGCCGCCCGCGCCTGCGCGAGCGCTGAATCGGCGTTCCCCCGCTCAGCGTTCCCTCGGTCGGCGTGCGTCCGCTCGGCGTGCGCCCGGCGGCGGTGACTCCGTAGGCACCCGCCCTGCGACGACCACGCCCTCAGCGTCCGCCCAGGTGCGACCGCCCGCTCGGCGCCCTGCGGCGGCGACCGCCCCCTGCGGCGTCCGCCCGGATCCGGCCAAATCCGCCGGACCGGCCTGCGCGTCCGTCCCCGCGCCCCCGCAGGCGGTCTTGAGCTTCCGGCTGCGGCTCCCTATGTTGCCGTCCGACGTTTCTGATCGTCGGGAAGGCGCCTGCATGGAGGGAATCGCGGTCCGGCTGCGCGGTCTGCGCAAGACGTTCGCAGAGACCGCCGCGGTCGACGGGGTCGATCTGGAGGTCCGGGACGGGGAGTTCTTCTCGATGCTCGGCCCGTCCGGGTCGGGCAAGACCACCGTCTTACGCCTGATCGCCGGATTCGAGACCCCTGACGCGGGCCGCGTCGAACTCGCCGGGCGGGACGTCACCGACCGCCCGCCCTTCGAACGCGACGTGCACACCGTCTTCCAGGACTACGCCCTCTTCCCGCACATGACCGTCGAGCAGAACGTCGCCTACTCGCTGAAGATCCGCAAGGTCCCCCGGGCCGAGCGGCTGGCCCGTGCCCGTGAGGCGCTCGCCGGCGTCCGCCTCGACGGCTACGGCGGGCGCCGCCCCGACCAGCTCTCCGGCGGCCAGCGCCAGCGAGTCGCCCTCGCCCGCGCCCTCGTCGGCCGCCCCCGCCTGTTGCTGCTCGACGAACCGCTCGGCGCCCTCGACCTGCGGCTGCGCGAGCAGATGCAGCTCGAACTCAAGGCGATCCAGCGCGAGGTGGGCATCACCTTCGTCTTCGTCACCCACGACCAGGAGGAGGCCCTGACGATGAGCGACCGGATCGCCGTCTTCGACCGGGGCCGCGTCGAACAGGTGGGCGCTCCCGCCGAGATCTACGAACGCCCCGCCACCGGCTTCGTCGCCTCCTTCGTCGGCGCCTCCAACCTGCTGCGGGACGAGACCGCCCGGCGCGTCCTCGGCGTCGGCGGGGCCCACAGCGTCCGCCCGGAGAAGATCCGCGTGCTGAAGGAGTCCGCGCTCCCGGACGAGACCGGCTGCGCCTCCGCCACGGGCACCGTCGCCGAGGTCGTCTACCTCGGCGGCGCCACGCGCTTCCTGGTCGACCTCGACGCCGGCGGCCGGCTCACCGCCCTCCAGCAGAACCTCGACGCCACCGCCGAGGACGTCGCCGCCTACCGCGGCGCCAGGGTCCGCCTGACCTGGCACCGCCGCCACGCCGTCCAGGTCCCCGACGCCCGCTGAACCGCCCCCGCCTCTCAGGAGTCACGCCGTGCGCCTTCCCGTAGCCCTCAAGGCGGCAGCCGCCGCCGCACTGCTCCTGGCCGCCACCGCCTGCGGATCCTCCGGCGACGGCGGCGACTCCCGGGCCGGCGGCCTCAACCCGCCCCATCTGACGGCGCCTTCCCGGCTCGGGCGGCCCGAGGGCGAGGTCGACCTGATCGCCTGGGCCGGCTACGTCGAGGACGGCTCCAACGACCCGAAGGCCGACTGGGTCAGCGCCTTCGAGAAGCAGACCGGATGCCAGGTGCGCTCCAAAGTCGCCGCCAGCTCCGACGAGATGGTCACACTCATGAAGACCGGCGAGTACGACGCCGTGTCCGCCTCCGGGGACGCGTCCCTGCGGCTGATCGCCTCCGGCGACGCCGCCCCCGTCAACACCGGCCTCGTACCGAACTACAAGGACGTCTTCCCCGACCTGAAGAAGCAGCCCTGGAACTCCGTCAAGGGCACGCCCTACGGCATCCCGCACGGCCGCGGCGCCAACCTGCTGATGTACAACGCGAAGACGGTGAAGCCCGCGCCCACCTCCTGGTCAGCCGTCTTCGACGGCGCGGCACGGTACAAGGGCCACGTCACGGCCTACGACTCGCCCATCTACATCGCCGACGCGGCCCTGTATCTCAGGTCCGCCCGGCCGGAGTTGAAGATCAAGGATCCCTACGCGCTGGACCAGAGGCAGTTCGACGCCGCCGTGGCCCTGCTGAAGAAGCAGAACGCGGACGTCGGCGAGTACTGGAGCGACTACCTCAAGGAGGTCTCCGCCTTCAAGAGCGGCGACTCCGTGATCGGCACCACCTGGCAGGTGATCGCCAGCCTCGCCGCTTCCGAGGGCGCCGACGTCAAGGCGTTCGTGCCGAAGGAGGGCTCGACCGGCTGGTCCGACACCTGGATGGTCTCGGCCAAGGCCAAGCACCCCGCCTGCGCCTACAAGTGGCTGAACTGGATCGTCTCGCCGAAGGTCAACGCCCAGGTCGCCGAGTACTTCGGCGAGGCGCCCGCCAACGCCGAGGCTTGCGAGCAGACCGCCGACAAGGGCTTCTGCGCCGCCTACCACGCCGCGGACACCGCCTACTGGAAGCGGATCGCCTTCTGGAACACGCCCATCCAGCAGTGCCTGGACGGCCGCACCGACGTCAAGTGCGTGCCCTACGCCGCCTGGGTGCGGGCGTGGACCGAGATCAAGGGCTGAGGCGATGACCGCCCTCGTGCGGCGTCCCGGGCGGTCGACCGGCGGCGGCGCCGCCCGGCGGCTCGCCGGAGCGCTGCACCGCCGCCCCCGCCTCCGGCTCGCCCTGCTCCTCACCGCGCCGCTGCTGTGGCTGACCGTGCTCTACCTCGGCTCCCTGGCCGCGCTGTTCGTGTCCGCGTTCTGGACGACGGACTCCTTCACCTCCCAGGTGGTGCGGGTCTGGTCCACCGACAACTTCCGCGAACTGCTCACCGTGCCCGTGTACCGGCAAGTGGCCCTGCGCAGCGTCGCCGTGGCCCTCGCGGTCACCGTCCTGTGCGCTGTGATCGCCTTCCCGCTCGCCTTCTACACCGCCCGGGTCGCCCGCCCCCGGCGCCGTCCGCTGCTCGTCGTCGCCGTCCTCACCCCGCTGTGGGCGAGTTACCTGGTCAAGGTGTACGCCTGGCGGCTGATCTTGTCCCAGGGCGGCCTCGCCGACTGGATGTTGCGGCCCTTCGGGCTGAGCGGCCCCGGGTTCGGACTCCCGGCCGCCGTGCTCACCCTGACCTACCTGTGGCTGCCGTACATGATCCTGCCGATCCACACCGCCCTGGAACGGCTGCCCGAGGGCCTCCTCGACGCCTCCGCCGACCTCGGCGCGCGCCCCGGGCGCACCTTCCGCTCCGTGGTGCTGCCGCTGGTGCTGCCGTCCGTGGCCGCCGGGTCGGTCTTCACCTTCTCGCTCAGCCTGGGCGACTACATCACCGTGCAGATCGTCGGCGGGAAGACCCAGTTGATCGGGAACCTCGTCTACGCCGACATCGCACTCAACCAGCCCATGGCCGCCGCGCTGGGCACCGTGCCGGTCGCGGTGATCGTGCTGTACCTGCTGGCGATGCGCCGCACCGGCGCCCTGAGCAACCTCTAGAGGAGCCCGGCCGTGCATCTCACCCGTTCCGCGCGTCTCTGGCTGCGCGTCGCCGCCGCGACCGGCTTCGCGGTGATCTACGTCCCGCTGGTGCTGGTCGTCGTCAATTCCCTCAACCCGGACCGCAGCGCGAGCTGGCCGCCGCCCGGTCTGACCGCCCACTGGTGGACCGTGGCCTGGCACAACTCCGGCGCCCGTGCGGCGCTGTGGGTGTCGGTGAAGGCGGGCCTGGGCGCCACCGCCGTCGCCCTGGTGCTCGGCACGCTCATCGCGTTCGCGGTGGCCCGGCGCCGCTTCTTCGGCCGCGACGCGGTCTCCTTCGTGGTCGTGCTGCCGATCGCGCTGCCCGGCATCGTCACCGGCATCGCCCTCAACTCCGCGTTCTCCGCGGTGCTGGCTCCCCTCGGCGTCGGGCTCGGCCTGTTCACCGTGATCGTCGGGCACGCCACCTTCTGCATCGTGGTCGTCTTCAACAACGTCGCCGCCCGGCTGCGGCGCACCTCGGGCGCCTTGGAGGATGCGGCGGCCGACCTCGGTGCGCACACCTTCCGCGCCTTCGCCGACATCACCTTCCCGCTGGTGCGCCCGGCCCTGGTCGCGGGCGGTCTGCTCGCCTTCGCCCTGTCCTTCGACGAGATCGTGGTGACCACCTTCACCGCCGGGCCCGGCGTCGAGACGCTGCCCGTGTGGATCTTCGGCAACATGACCCGGCCGCAACAGGCCCCGGTCGTCAACGTGGTGGCGGCCGTCCTCGTCCTGCTGTCGGTCGTGCCGATCTACGCGGCTCAGCGGCTGTCCGCGGACACGGCGACGTCGAGCAGGGTGTAGCCGACCGCCCGACCGCCCGACCGCCCGACCGCCCGACCGCCCGACCGCCCGACCGCCCGACCGCCCGACCGCCCGACCGCCCGCCCGCCCGGCTGTGCCGGCGCCGGCGGGGCGACCGCCGCGACCGGCTCACCTTTACGCAAACAGCTTGCATCAATTGCGCTATTCTTGCGCGTATGACGCGACGACTTGCGGAAGTGGCGAAGAAGGTCGGGGTCAGCGAGGCCACGGTCAGCCGGGTGCTCAACGGCAAGCCCGGAGTCTCCGAAGCCACTCGCCAGGCCGTGCTGTCCGCGCTGGACGTCCTCGGCTACGAGCGGCCCACGCAGCTCCGCGGAGAGCGCGCCCGGCTGGTCGGCCTGGTCCTGCCCGAGCTGCAGAACCCCATCTTCCCCGCCTTCGCCGAGGTGATCGGCGGGGCCCTGGCCCAGCTCGGCCTCACCTCCGTGCTGTGCACCCAGACCAAGGGCGGGGTGTCCGAGGCGGACTACGTGGAGCTGCTGCTCCAGCAGCAGGTCTCCGGGGTCGTCTTCGCGGGCGGCCTCTACGCTCAGGCGGACGCGCCGCACGAACACTACCGGCGACTGGCCGACCGCAACATCCCGGTCGTGCTGGTCAACGCGGGCATCGCGCACCTGGGGTTCCCGAGCGTCTCCTGCGACGACGCGGTCGCGATGGAGCAGGCGTGGCGGCATCTGGCCTCCCTCGGGCACGAGCGGATCGGCCTCGTCCTCGGGCCGTCCGACCACGTGCCCTCCGCCCGCAAGCTCGCGGCGGCGCGCGCGGTCGCCGGCGGCCTGCCCGAGGAGTTCGCGGCACGCGCCATCTTCTCCATCGAGGGCGGTCAGGCGGCGGCGAGCAAGCTCATCGACCGGGGGGTCACCGGCTTCATCTGCGCCAGCGACCCGCTCGCGCTGGGCGTCGTCCGGGCCGCGCGCCGGCGCGGTCTGGACGTCCCGTCCCGGATCTCGGTCGTCGGCTACGACGACTCGGCGCTGATGAACTGCACCGAGCCGCCGCTGACCACCGTGCGCCAGCCCATCGAGTCCATGGGCAAGGCGGCCGTGGAACTGCTCAGCGCGCAGATCGCCGGCAGCGCGGTGCCGGCCGACGAACTGCTGTTCGAGCCGGAGCTGGTGGTCCGCGGTTCCACCGCGCAAGCCCCGCGCGACTGAAGTCCAACAGATCCCTTGGTCTGTCAAATAATTGCAGATTCTGCGCGAGATATTGCGGCCAGCCGTTCCCGGTGCTTGAGTATGCGGCGCCCACCGCTGTTGTCCAGAGGGGTCCACCGATGAGAAGCACCGGGTTCCGCCACACCGTCGCCGCGATCGGCGTCTGCTCCCTTGCCCTCGCCGTGACGTCGTGCGGGTCGAACGACGACGACTCGGCGAACGGCAAGACCCGCATCACGGTCAACTGCGAGCCGCCCAAGAGCGCCAAGGTCGACCGGCGGTTCTTCGACCAGGACGTGGCCGCCTTCGAGAAGCAGAACCCGGGCGTCGACGTCGTCACGCACGACGCCTTCCCCTGCGAGGACCCCAAGACGTTCGACGCCAAGCTCGCCGGCGGCCAGATGGAGAACGTCTTCTACACCTACTTCACCGACGTCCACCACGTCGTCGGCACCGGCCAGGCGGCCGACCTCACCCCGTACGTCAAGGAGTTGAAGAGCTACGGCACCCTCCAGAAGCAGTTGCGCGACATCTACACCGTGGACGGCAAGGTCTACGGAGTGCCGCGCACCGGCTACTCGATGGGCCTGATCTACAACAAGAAGCTGTTCCAGAAGGCCGGCCTCGACCCGGAGAAGCCGCCCGCCACCTGGGACGAGGTGCGCGCCGACGCGAAGCGGATCGCGGCGCTCGGCGGCGGCACGGTCGGCTACGCCGACTACAGCGCCCAGAACCAGGGCGGTTGGCACTTCACCGCCGAGCTGTACTCCCAAGGCGGCGACGTCGTCGGCCCCGACGGCAAGAAGGCCGCCGTCGACACCTCCGAGGGCCGCGCCGTCCTCCAGAACCTGCACGACATGCGCTGGAGCGACGACTCCATGGGCAGCAAGCAGCTCCTCGTCATCAACGACGTGCAGCAGATGATGGGTTCGGGCAAGCTCGGCATGTACCTCTCCGCCCCCGACAACATCCCGATCCTGGTCAAGGAGAAGGGCGGCGACTACAACGACCTGGCGCTCGCCCCGATGCCGGGCGGCAAGGGCACGCTCGTCGGCGGCGACGGCTACATGTTCAGCAAGAAGGACTCGCCCGCCCAGATCCGGGCCGGCCTCAAGTGGCTCGACCACATGTTCCTCACCCCCGGCAAGGGCTTCCTCGGCGACTACGCCCGCGCCAAGCAGAACAACGCCCCGGTCGGCCTGCCCGAGCCCCGCCTGTTCACCGGCGCCGCCGACGCCGCGGACCAGCAGGCCAAGAAGGCCAACGCCAACGTCCCGGTGCAGAACTACCAGTCGTTCCTGGACGGCAACCAGAAGCTCCAGATGAGGATCGAGCCGCCGAACGCCCAGCAGATCTACTCCGTCCTCGACGGCGTGGTCTCCGCCGTCCTCACCAAGAAGGACGCGGACATCGACCAGCTCCTCAAGGACGCCGACGGCAAGATCGACGGCATCCTCGCCCGGAGCTGACCGATGACCGAGACGGCCGAACGGCGGCCCGCCCAGGCGGTCGCCGTCCATCCGGCGCCGGCCCCGCCCCCGGCAGCGGACCGCAGACGGCGCCGCCTGGCCGAACAGGCCCGCGCCTACGCCTTCCTCCTCGGCGGCCTGATCTGCTTCGCGCTGTTCTCCTGGTACCCGGCGATCCGCGCCGTCGTGATCGCCTTCCAGAAGTACACGCCCGGCAACCCGCCCCAGTGGGTCGGCGCCGCCAACTTCACCCACGTCCTGCACGACCCCGAGTTCGCCGACGCCTGGCGCAACACCCTCGTCTTCACCCTGCTCGCCCTGCTCATCGGCTTCGCCGTCCCCTTCGTCCTGGCCCTGGTGCTCAACGAACTCCGGCACGCCAAAGCCTTCTTCCGGGTCGTGGTCTACCTGCCGGTGATGATCCCGCCCGTGGTCAGCGCCCTGCTGTGGAAGTGGTTCTACGACCCCGGCGCGGGCCTCGCCAACGAGACCCTGCGCGCCCTGCACCTGCCCACCTCCGACTGGACCAACGGCGCCGACACCGCCCTCGTCTCCCTGGTCCTCGTCGCCACCTGGGCCAACATGGGCGGCACCGTCCTGATCTACCTGGCCGCTCTCCAGTCCATCCCCGGCGAGCTGTACGAGGCCGCCGAACTCGACGGAGCGAACCTGCTGCAACGGGTCCGGCACGTCACCGTGCCGCAGACCCGGTTCGCGATCCTCATGCTGATGCTGCTCCAGGTGATCGCCACCATGCAGGTCTTCACCGAGCCGTTCGTCATCACCGGCGGCGGCCCGGAGGACGCCACCGTCACCGTGCTGTACCTGATCTACAAGTACGCCTTCCTCTACAACGACTTCGGCGGCGCCTGCGCGCTCAGCGTCATGCTGCTCGTGCTGCTCGGGCTCTTCTCCGCCGGATACCTGCGGCTGACCCGGTCCGGCGCCGGCGAGGAGGACGCATGAGCGACGCCCGCACCCTGCTCTCCCCGGCGGCGCTGGGCCGCCCGCGCGGCAAGGCCGCCTACTGGACCGTCTTCACCGGCGTGCTGCTGCTGTTCACCCTCGCCTTCCTCTTCCCCGTCTACTGGATGGCCACCGGCGCCATGAAGTCCCCGGACGAGGTGGCCCAGACTCCGCCCACCCTCGTCCCGGCCCACTGGCGGCTGTCCGCCTACACCGACGCCTGGGACCTGATGCAGCTCCCCGAGCACCTGTGGAACACCGTCGTCCAGGCGGCCGGCGCCTGGGCCTGCCAGCTCGTGTTCTGCACCGCCGCCGCCTACGCCCTGTCCAAACTGAGGCCCGTCTTCGGCAAGGTGATCCTCGGCGGCATCCTCGCCACCCTGATGGTCCCCGCGCAGGCCCTGGTCGTCCCGAAGTACCTGACCGTCGCCGACCTGCCGCTGCTGCACACCAGCCTGCTCAACGACCCTCTCGCGATCTGGCTGCCGGCCGTCGCCAACGCCTTCAACCTCTACCTGCTCAAGCGGTTCTTCGACCAGATGCCGAGGGACGTGCTGGAGGCCGCCGAGATCGACGGCGCCGGGAAGCTGCGCGTCCTGTGGTCGATCGTGCTGCCGATGTCGCGGCCCGTGCTCGGCGTGGTGTCGATCTTCGCGCTGGTCGCCGTGTGGCAGGACTTCCTGTGGCCGCTGATGGTCTTCTCCGACACCGACAAGCAGCCGATCAGCGTCGCCCTGGTCCAACTGTCGCAGAACATCCAACTGACCGTGCTCGTCGCCGCCATGGTGATCGCCAGCATTCCCATGGTCGCGCTCTTCCTCGTCTTCCAGCGGCACATCATCGCCGGGATCAGCGCGGGCAGCACCAAGGGCTGACCCCGGCCCTTCGGCACCGAGACAGAAAGGCACGCACCGTGGGACAGCCCACCCCTGCCCGAAACGGCCGCGACGGCGCCGACTGGTGGCGCTCCGCCGTCATCTACCAGGTGTACGTCCGCAGCTTCGCCGACGCCGACGGCGACGGCACCGGCGACCTCGCCGGAGTCCGCTCCCGGCTGCCCTACCTGGCCGAACTCGGCGTCGACGCCCTGTGGTTCAGCCCCTGGTACCTCTCCCCGATGAAGGACGGCGGCTACGACGTCGCCGACTACCGCGCGATCGACCCCGCCTTCGGCACCCTCGCCGAGGCGGAGAAACTGATCGCCGAGGCCCGCGAGCTGGGCATCCGCACCATCGTCGACATCGTGCCCAACCACGTCTCCGACCAGCACCCGTGGTTCCGCGCCGCCCTCGCCGGCGGAGCCGAACGGGAGCTGTTCCACCTCCGGGCCGGACGCGGCGCGCACGGCGAACTGCCGCCCAACGACTGGACGTCGGAGTTCGGCGGCCCCGCCTGGACCCGGCTGCCCGACGGCGACTGGTACCTGCACCTGTTCGCCCCCGAGCAGCCCGACCTCAACTGGGCCCACCCGGCGGTCCGCCAGGAGCACGAGGACGTCCTGCGGTTCTGGTTCGAGCGCGGCGTCGCCGGCATCCGCATCGACTCCGCCGCCCTCCTCGTCAAGGACCCGCTGCTGCCCGACTTCACCCCGGACCGCGACCCGCACCCTTACGTCGACCTCGACGAACTCCACGACGTCTACCGCTCCTGGCGCCGCCTCGCCGACGAGTACGGCGGCGTCTTCGTCGGCGAGGTGTGGCTCCCGGACAGCGAGCGCTTCGCCCGCTACCTGCGCCCCGACGAACTGCACACCGCCTTCAACTTCGCCTTCCTGTCCTGCCCCTGGGACGCCCAACGGCTGCGCCAGTCGATCGACGACACCCTCGCCGAGCACGCCCCGGTGGGCGCCCCCGCCACCTGGGTGCTGAGCAACCACGACGTGACCCGCACGGTCACCCGCTACGGGCGCGCCGACACCGGCTTCGACTTCGCCGCCAAGGCATTCGGCACCCCCACCGACCTCGCCCTCGGCGCCCGCCGCGCGCGCGCCGCCGCCCTGCTCTCCCTCGCCCTGCCCGGCGCCGTCTACCTCTACCAGGGGGAGGAACTCGGGCTCCCCGAGGCCGACATCCCCGTCGACCGCATCGAGGACCCGATGCACTTCCGCTCCGGCGGCGCCGACCCGGGCCGCGACGGCTGCCGGGTCCCGCTGCCCTGGTCGTCCACCGCCCCGCACGCGGGCTTCGGGACCGCGGCGCCGTGGCTGCCGCAGCCCGCCGACTGGGCGAGCCACGCCGTCGACCGCCAAGAGCGGGACCCGGACTCCATGCTCTCCCTCTACCGCCGCGCCGTCCGCATGCGGCCGGTGTTCGGCGACGCGCCGCTGAACTGGCTGCCCGCCCCCGACGGCGTCCTCGCGTTCACCCGCGCCGACGGCGTGTGCTGCGTGGTCAACCTCCGCGCGCAGCCCGCCGAACTGCCCCACCACACCCGGCTCCTGCTGGCCAGCGGCCCCCTGGACGACGACGGCCGCCTCCCGCAGGACACGGCGGTCTGGCTGCGCGGCTGAGCCCGCCCCGTCAGCCCGCCGACCGCACCCGCTCTCCCCGCACCGGCTATCCCCGCACCCCCACTCGAAGGGATCAGCACATGCACGGCACCAGCAACGCCAGACCCGTCCGGCGCCTCCCGGCCATCGGCGCGACCGTCGCCCTCGCGGCCGGCATGCTCGTCACGCTCAGCGCGCCCGCGGCGCACGCCGCCGCGGGCGCCAGCCTGCCCTTCACCTCCGTCGAGGCCGAGTCCGGCGCCACGACCGGCACGAAGATCGGCCCCGACTACACGCAGGGAACCCTCGCCTCCGAGGCGTCCGGCCGCCAGGCCGTCCAGCTCGCCCCCGGCCAGCGCGTGGAGTTCACCGCGCCGCGTGCCGCCAACGCGCTGAACGTCTCCTACAGCGTCCCCGACGGCCAGTCCGGCGCCCTCAACGTCTACGTCAACGGCGCCAAGCTCGCCCAGACCATCGCCGTCACCTCCAAGTACTCCTACGTCGACACCGGCTGGATCGCCGGCGCCAAGACCCACCACTTCTACGACAACGCCCGGCTGCTGCTCGGCCGCACCGTCCAGGCGGGCGACAAGGTCGCCGTGGAGGCGGCCAACGTGCAGGTCACCGTGGACGTGGCCGACTTCGAGCAGGTCGCGGCCGCCGCCGCGCAGCCCGCCGGATCGGTGTCCGTCACCTCCAGGGGCGCCGACCCCAGCGGCCAGGGCGACTCCACCCAGGCGTTCCGCGACGCCATCGCCGCGGCCCAGGGCGGGACGGTGTGGATCCCGCCGGGCGACTACCGGCTCACCTCGTCCCTCAGCGGCGTGCAGAACGTCACCCTCCAGGGCGCGGGCGGCTGGTACTCGGTCCTGCACACCTCCCGCTTCATCGACCAGTCCAGCTCCTCCGGCGGCGTCCACCTCAAGGACTTCGCGGTGATCGGCGAGGTCACCGAGCGCGTCGACTCCAACCCCGACAACTTCGTCAACGGCTCCCTCGGACCGAACTCCTCGGTCTCCGGGATGTGGATCCAGCACCTCAAGGTCGGCCTGTGGCTGACGGGGAACAACGACAACCTCGTCGTGGAGAACAACCGCATCCTCGACACCACCGCCGACGGCATCAACCTCAACGGCAACGCCAGGGGCGTCCGCGTCCGCAACAACTTCCTGCGCAACCAGGGCGACGACTCCCTGGCCATGTGGTCGCTCAACGCGGCGGACAGCAACAGCAGCTTCGACGGCAACACCATCTCGCAGCCCAACCTCGCCAACGGCATCGCGATCTACGGCGGCACGGACATCGCGGTGACGAACAACCTGGTCTCCGACACCAACGCCCTCGGCAGCGGCATCGCGATCTCCAACCAGAAGTTCCTCGACCCCTTCTTCCCGCTGGCCGGCACCATCACGGTCGACGGCAACACGCTGGTGCGCGCGGGCGCGATGAACCCCAACTGGAACCACCCGATGGGCGCCCTGCGCGTCGACTCCTACGACAGCGCGATCAACGCCACCGTCAACATCACCAACACCACGATCACCGACAGCCCGTACAGCGCCTTCGAGTTCGTCTCCGGCGGCGGCAAGGGCTACCCGGTCCAGGGCGTCAACGTCACCGGCGCCACCGTGAAGAACACCGGCACCGTCGTCGTCCAGGCCGAAGCCCAGGGCGCGGCCACGTTCCGCAACGTCACCGCCACCGGCGTGGGCTCCGCCGGGATCTACAACTGCCCCTACCCGTCCGGCTCGGGAAGCTTCACGCTGACCGACGGCGGCGGCAACTCCGGCTGGAACAGCACCTGGTCCGACTGCTCGACCTGGCCCCAGCCCGGCAAGGGCAACCCGGCCCCCGATCCGACCCGCAACCTCGCCAAGGGGCAACCGGCCACCGCCACCGGCTCGCAGGACGTCTACACCCCCGGCAAGGCGGCCGACGGCGACCCGAACAGCTACTGGGAGTCCACCAACAACGCCTTCCCGCAGTCCTGGACGGTCGACCTCGGCGCCAGCCAGGCCGTGCGCAGGCTGGTGCTGAAGCTGCCGCCCTCCTCGGCCTGGGGCGCGCGCACCCAGACGGTCACGGTGCTCGGCAGCACCGACGGCGCGAACTACTCGACGGTGGTCGGCGCGACGGGCTACCGCTTCGACCCGGCGACCGGCAACACCGTCACCGTGCCGCTCCCGTCCGGCGCGAACCTGCGCTGGCTGCGGCTCTCCGTCAGCGCCAACACGGGTTGGCCGGCGGGACAGTTCAGTGAGGTGGAGGCATATCTGGCGCCGTGACCCCACCGGCCGCGCCGGTCGCGCGGGGGCTCGTCCGCCCCGCGCGACCGGCGCACCCATGCCTCGGCTTGAGGGACCCGGTCGTCGCGACCGCCTGACGGCCGGGCGGCGGCCCGCGCGGACCGCTCGCGGGGGCGCTCCCCGGGCGGCCCCGCGTCGGGCCGGGGCGTCACAGCGGGGTGAGCCGCCCCGGCCCCGAGCGCTGGGGGACAAGCGCGGGCTCCGGGGCCGCCGACCCCGCTCCCAGCGCCAGCACGGCGGCCACGGGGTGCGTCTCCCCGCCGGATTCCTCCGGCGCCTCGGGGGTCCCCATAAGCCTGGCGCCTCCGGCATCCGTGCGGCTCACGGCGAGCACGGCGGCGTGCGCCTCCACGGGACCCTCGGCGTGCGGGGCGGCGTGCGCGTTCGCGAGACCCTCGGCGTCCAGGGCGGCGTGCGCGGCCACGGGGCCCTCAGCGTGCAGGGCGCCGTATGCGGCCGTGGGGCCCTCGGCGTGCAGGACGGCGTGCGCGTCGATGGGATCCGCAGCGTTCAGGGCGCCGTGCGCGGTCACGGGGTTCGCAGCGTGCGCCGAAGCGGCAGGCGTCGAGCGTCCCGCGTCCGCCCCCGCCGGGCGGGGCGCCGCCCGCGTCAGCTCCACGACGCCGCCGGCGGCGAGCGCCGCGCCCGTCAGCGCCAGGACCGCGCCCAGGGCGCCGCCCTGGAGTCCCTGCCCGAGCAGGGTCAGCCCGATCACCGCCGCCGCCATCGGGTTTGCCAGCGTCACCACCGCGAGCGGGGCGCCCAGGCCGCCCCGGTAGGCGGTCTGCGACAGCAGCAGCCCGCCCGTCGCCAGGGCGGCGACCAGCAGCGTCACGACGATCACCCGGGCGCTGAGCAGCGGTCCGGAGTGGTCCGTCGCGGCCACCGTGACGGTCTGGGTGAGCGCGGAGGCCACGCCGGAGGCGACCCCCGAGGCGGTCGCGTGCCGCAGCCCCGGACGCGCCCCCGGCCGGGACAGCGCCCCGATGAGGGCGGCAGTGATCCCCGCCACGGCCAGCGCCTGCGCGGGGCTCAGCACCTGCCGGGGCGCGGGCCCCGACGCCGCCGCGAGCAGCACGCCCAGGCCCAGCAGCGTGCACGCCGTGCCCCGCCACTCGGCCGCCCTGACCCGTCGGCCCGCCATCCGCGCGCCCATCGGCACGGCGGCCACCAGCGTGAGCGCGCCGAGCGGCTGGACGAGGGCGAGCGGTCCGAAGCGCAGGGCCACCGTGTGCAGCAGGGCCGCCGACCCGTTCAGCCCGACCGCTCCCCACCACGCGCCGTTGCGCAGCAGCCGCCGCGCACCGCCCGCCTCGCGGGAGGCCAGTCGTTCCTGGGCGACCGCCGCGGCGGCGTAGGCGACGGCCGAGAACAGCGACAGGACCACGGCGAGGGCGGCGGCGCTCATCGGCCCGCTCCCGCCGCGGAGACGTGCGCCAGCGCGGGCCGCTCGGCCGGTCGGGGCGTCTCCCGCGGCCGGACGGCTGCGACCGCCGCGGGCCGGTGCGGCCGCGGCGTCACCGCGAGGGCCAGCCCGAGCAGTGCCGTCGCCGCTGCCGCGTCCAGCCAGTAGTGGTTGGCGGTGCCGATGATCACCGTCAGGGTGAGCAGCGGGTGCAGCAGCCACAGCCAGCGCAGACGCGACCGGGTGGCGGCGATCAGGGCGACGGCCGCCATGAGGGCCCAGCCGAAGTGCAGCGAGGGCATCGCCGCGAACTGGTTCGAGAGGTGGTCGGTCCGGGGCGGTCCGTAGACCGACGGCCCGAACACGCGCCCGGTGTCGATGAGATGGGCCTCGCCGAGCATCCGGGGCGGGGCGAGCGGGAAGACCAGGTGCAGCAGCAGGGCCGCCGCGGTCAGCGCGGCCAGCACGCGGCGGGTCCACACGTAGTGCGCCGGACGGCGCAGGTAGAGCCAGACCAGCAGGCCGACGGTGGCCGGGAAGTGCACGGTCGCGTAGTAGGCGTCGGCGGTGTGCGCCAGGAGGTCGTGGTGCAGCAGCGGGGACTGCACCGCCCCCTCGCCCGGGAGATGGGCCGCCCGCTCCAGGTCCCACACGCGGTGGGCGTTGCGGAAGGCCTCGCCGGTGTGGTGCGCGGCGAGCTGCCGCCCCGCCTTGTAGACGAGGAACAGTCCCGCGACGAGCAGCAGCTCGCGCAGGAGCGGCGGCCGGACCGACCGGTCCGTACCGGCGGCGGCCTCGGTGCGGGATGTCATGCCCGGCCCCCTCCCTCTCGGTGTGCGTGCGCCTGCCGGCCCTGAACTGAGCGGGCGGCTCGCCCCACGGCGTCGGCAGTCATCGATACGGTAGCGTACCGATACGCCAATGTACCGATACGATTGGGTACCGATACGGTCCAGTACCGCTAGAATGCCGCTCGAGGGGCGCTGGAGCGCCGCCCTCCGCGCCACACTGGAGGCGGACGGAGCATCGGCGGACGCTGGGCGCCGGACGCACGAGCGAGGAGAAGAGCGATGACAGCGATGACGTCGCAGGACACGGACGGACCGGAGACGGTCGCCGCCGCGCGCCGCTCCAAGATCACGCCAGAGCGTGAGCGGGAGTTCTTCGACGCCGTCCTCGACCAGATCCGCGAGTGCGGCTACGAGTCCGTCACCATGGACGGCGTCGCCGCCAGCGCGCGGTGCAGCAAGTCCACGCTCTACCGGCAGTGGAAGACCAAGCCGCAGTTCGTGGTCGCCGCCCTGCGCGCCAACAGCCGTGCGCGGTTCGCCGGCATCGACACCGGGTCGCTCGCCGAGGACCTGCGGCGGACCGCGCGGGCCGCGGGCGAGTGGGCGGGCATGGACACCCGGCTGCTCCAGGCGCTCGGGCACGCGATGACGCAGGACGTGGAACTGCGGCAGGCGCTGCGCGAGACGCTCGTCGAGCCGGAGATCGCCGCGCTGCGGGAGATCCTGCGCCGCGGGGTGGAGCGCGGCGAGGTCGCCGCCGGCAACCCGGCGCTGGAGTACGTGCCCGCGCAGATGTTCGGCGTCCTGCGCATCCGGCCCGTGGTGGAGGGGGAGTACGCCGACCCGGCGTACATGGTCCGCTTCGTGGAGGCCGCGGTGCTGCCCGCGCTCGGCCTCGCTCGGTAACGCACCGCGCCGACGACTCAGGCCGCCGTCCCCGGGATGACGGGACGGGGGCCTGCTCGCGCCGCACCGTGGGGACGGGCGCGGCGCGCACCCCGGCTGGACGGGGCCCCTCTGGAGCGGAGAGGGACCCCGCCCGGCCGGACCGTGTAGAGGCGGATCAGGCGTTCTGCCCGCTGTCGCCGCCCGAGGCGACCGCGATGCCCCGGGTGATGTCGTCGATCACGGACTGGTAGTAGTCGACGTCCACTCCGAAGCGGACCACGGTCAGCCGCCGGGGGTCCGCCGGGGACGGGAAGACCAGCGACTCGACGACGCCTCGGCGCCCTTGCGCGTCGCCACCGTCCAGAGCACCCGGTAGCCCCGCTGGCCGGCCACGGTCACCGCCCCGGAGAGCCGCACTCGGTGCGAGGTGATCCCGCCGTAGGACGCGCCGCCGTAGGACTCCTCGGCGTTCGCCGCGATGTCGGCCTTCGCGACCTCCTCGGGGGTCTCGCCCTTCGTGCCGAGCGCCCAGGCGGGCGCCGAGTACGCGCCGCCCTTGGAGCATGACTGGGAAGGGGCGCCGGGGCACTTGTAGCCCTCGTCCGAGGTGACTTGGGCCCCCATGGCGCCCCGCTGGCCGTGCCAGCCCTTCGGTATCGGCAGGCTGATCCCGTCCAGCGAGTCGGGAACCGACCCGCTGCGGATCTCCGGCGACTGCCCGCCGCCCTCGGCGCCGCCGGAACCGTCCGAACCCCCGGATCCGGGAGGGCTGTCGTCGCCGCCCGCGCCCCCCGACCCCTGGCCGCCGCCGCCCCGGCCGCCGAACGGGCCGCCCTGCCCGCCGGTCCCGTTCCGGCCGCCGGGTCCGCCCCGCGCCTGCCCCTGCCGGGCGTCCGCGCGTGCGCCTTTCCCGCCGTCGCCCGCGGTCAGCGCGTACACCCCCACGCCGATGCTCGCCAGCACCGCGGCGGCCAGCGCGACGGCGACGCCGGTGCGCAGTCCGCGCCGCGCGCCGCCCGGCGGCACATCCGGGCCTCCGGCCCGCCACGGCTGCTCCGAAGCGGCGGCGCCGTATTCGTACACGGACTCGCCCGCGGGGCCGCCGAAAGTCCCCGCGGGCGCCTGCGCCCCCGTGCCTCCCCGCGCGTCGGCGGGCGCGCCGGCGGACGGCGGCGGTCCCGGCGGACCCCACACGGCGCCCGAACCCGCCGGACGGGTCCGGTCCGTCCACGCCCCGCCGTCCCACCAGCGCTCGGTGGCGGGGCCGTCACTTGTCTGCCCCGGATCGGGGTACCACCCGGGAGGAGTCGCCTGCGTCATGCCCCCACCCTAGGAGCAGTCCGTGAAAGGCGGATGAGAGGAGCGGACCCGTGCCCGAACACCCGTCGGCGACACGTCTGTTGACATGTCGCCCTTTCTCGGCGCGCGCCGTGCGGCACGGTGCGAGCCGCCGGGACCGGGCCCCGTCGCGCCTGCGCGGGGACTAGGCTCGTATCCATGCGTCGTTCGGGCGACTTGGGGAGGAGCGGGATGACGGAGGGACGGCCGGATGCGGCCGCCTCGGCTTCCCTGCGGGAGCGCGACGAGGAGATCACCGCCGTCGTGCGAGCGGTGGACGCGCTGCGCGCCGACGTCGCCTCCCCCGGAGGACTGCTGGTCCTCCAGGGCGACGCGGGACTCGGCAAGACGGCCCTGCTGACCGAGACCCGCCGGATCGCCGAGGAACGCGGCTGCACCGTGTGGGCGGCCCGCGGCGGCGAGATCCTGCGCTCCGTCCCGTTCCACGTGGTACGGCAGTTGCTTCAGCCCGCGCTCCTGTCGATGCTGCCGGACGAGGCCCGCGACTACCTCGGCGACTGGTACGGCATCGCCGGACCCGCGCTCGGCATCGCGGAGCCCGGCGACCGCCAGGCCGACCCGCAGGGCGTGTGCGACGGCCTGGTGCACGCCGTGCACAGGCTGGCGGAGCGGGAGTGGCCGCTGGTCCTGCTCATCGACGACGTCCACTGGGCCGACGACGAGAGCGTGCGCTGGCTCGCCGCCTTCGCCGAGCACCTCGCGGACCTCTCGGTGCTCGTGGTGGTGACCCGCAGGCCCGGCGAGGCGAGCGGCGAGGGCGCCCGGCTGCTGGACGCGGTCGCCGCGGCCGCCGGCGTCAGCGACCTCGCCGGCCTGTCCCCGCAGGCCACCGCCGACCTCACCCGCGGCTCCCTCGGCCCGCTCGCCGACGACCCGTTCTGCCGCGAGGTCTGGGCGGTCACCGGCGGCAACCCCTACGAGACCGTCGAACTGCTCGCCCGCGTCCGCGAGAGCGGACTCGAACCGGTCGAGGCCCGCGCCGGGGAGCTGCGCGACCTGAACCGCGCGGCCCGCGGCGGCGGCCTCGTCGCCCGCCTGGAGGAACTCGGCGTCGACGCCACCCGGTTCGCGTGGGCCGCCGCCATCCTGGGCGCCGGGATCTCCGTCCGGCTCGTGGCCCGGCTCGCCACCATGCGGGTCGAGGAGGCCGCGCGCTGCGCCGAAATGCTGCGCGGCGCACGCATCCTCACCGAGCCCGACCCGGCGACGGCGCGCGGCGGCGAGGCGGAGCTGGAGTTCGTCCACCCGCTGATCGCCACCGCCGTCTACGAGTCCATCCCGGAGGCCCTGCGCACCGCCATGCACGGCATCGCCGCACAGGTCGTCGCCGACTCCGGCTTCGGCCCCGCGGCCGCCTCCCGGCATCTGCTCAAGGTCCACCCGGACGAAGACGAGGACCTCGTCGAGCAACTGCGCCAAGCCGCCCGCGAACACCTCGCCGTCGGCGCCCCGGAAGCGGCCCGCCGCTGCCTCGAACGCGCCCTGCTGGAGCCGCCCATCCCGGAGGTCAGGGCGAGCGTCCTCTACGAACTCGGCTGCGCCACCCTCCTGACCGCCCCCGCCACCACCATCGAGCACCTCAAGACCGCCCTGGGCATGGACGGTCTGGACGGCGCGAAGCGGGTGGACGCCGTCTGGCGGCTGTCCCAGGCCCTGTTGCACAACAACCAGCTCGAAGAGGCGGTCCGCACGGTCGGCGCCGAGGCGGCCCGGCACGAACCCGGGCCGATCCGGCTGCGGTTGCAGGCCGTGCAGTACATGTGGGAGGGACTGCACGCGGGCGAGACGATCTCGCCGGACCGCTCCGAACGGCTCGCCGGACTCGCCGCCCGCTGCACCGGACGCGACAACGCCGAGCGGGCCCTGCTGATCCTGCGCGGCTTCGACGCCATGACCCGCGGCGAGAGCGCCGAAGAGGTCGTCGAACTGTGCGACCGCGCCCTCGTCAACGGCCGCCTCGCTCCGGGACTCGGCTGGACCGACCCCGAATGGGGCATCGAACTGCTGCTGATGCTGGCCAGCGCCTACGCCTACTGCGACCGTCTCGACCGGGCCGAGACCCTCTACACCGAGGCGCTGCGCGCCTACGAGACCGCGGGCTGGAGCGGCGGCCACCTCGCTCTCGCGCACGCCTACGTCGGTCTCGGCCACCGCAGGCGCGGCCGGCTGCGGGAGGCGGAGGCGTCACTGCGCGAGTCGCTGCGGCTGGCCGAGCGGGTCGGCCGCGGACTGCCCCTGTACTGGACGGCGACCTGCAACCTCGTCGACACGCTGCTCGCCCGCGGCCACGTCGCGCAGGCATGGGAGGTCGCCGAGCGCTACGGCTTCGCCCCGCCCTACCCGTCCACCATCGTGATCCCGGACCCGCGCAGCGTACGCGGGCGGCTGCTGCTCGCCGCCGGCCGCGTCAAGGACGGCGTCAACGAGTTGGAGGCCGCCGAGAAGGCGGCCGCCGCGCGCGGCCACCACAACCCGGTCACGGTGCCGTGGGCGACCGACCTGGCGCGCGCCCTGGCCGCCGAGGACCCGGCGCGGGCCGCGCGTCTCGCCGCCGACGTCCGGCTCCAGGCCGAGCGGTTCGGCACCGACACCGCCATAGGGGAGGCCCTGCGCTGCGCCGCCGCTCTGGAGACCGGCCAGCGCGCCGTCCGACTGGCCGCCCAGGCCGTGACCTACCTGGAGGCGTCGCCCTGCCAGTACGAACACGCGGCGGCCCGCGTCGAGTACGGCATCGTCTCCCGCTCGGCCGTCGAACTGGCGCGCGGCCTGGACCTGGCCCGCTCCTGCGGCGCCGACGGCCTGGTGGCACGGGCGCAACAGCTACTGGACCCCGACGGAGAGCTGCGCTGAACCCCTGCCGCCGCGGACACGACCGCTCGCTCGCGGCCGGCGCGCGTGATTCACCCGTTCGGCCCCGGGTACCCGGCTGAGCGCCATCACGACGCGGCGCGACCGTGCGCGAGGGAAGGAGCGCGGCTGATGAAGGCAGTCACCTGGCAGGGGAAACGCGACGTCCGGGTGGAGGAGGTACCGGATCCGACGATCCAGGAACCGACGGACGCCGTCATCCGCATCACCTCGACCGGCCTGTGCGGCTCCGACCTGCATCTGTACGAGGTGCTCACCCCGTTCATGACGCCGGGCGACATCCTCGGCCACGAACCGATGGGCATCGTCGAGGAGGTCGGCCCCGAGGTGCGCAACCTCAGGCCGGGCGACCGGGTCGTGGTGCCGTTCCAGATCTCCTGCGGCCGCTGCTTCATGTGCTCCGAGGGCCTGCAGACACAGTGTGAGACCACCCAGGTCACCGGCGAGCACATGGGCGCCGCGCTGTTCGGCTACACCCGCCTCTACGGGGCGGTGCCCGGCGCCCAGGCCGAGTACCTGCGCGTCCCCCAGGCGCAGTACGGCCCGATCAAGGTCCCCGAGGGACCGGCCGACGACCGCTTCGTCTACCTCTCCGACGTGCTCCCCACCGCCTGGCAGGCCGTCGCCTACGCGGACGTGCCCCAGGGGGGCGCCGTCGCCGTGCTGGGCCTCGGCCCGATCGGCGAGATGGCCTGCCGGATCGCCCTGGCCCGCGGCGCCGGACGGGTGATCGGCGTCGACCTGGTGCCGGAACGGCTGGAACGGGCCCGTCTGCGCGGCGTGGAGACGTACGACCTGCGCGACTTCGACGACGAGAAGGCGCTGGTCGCCGCGATCCATGACGTGACCCATGGACGCGGCCCGGACGCCGTGATCGACGCGGTCGGCACCGAGGCGCACGGCAGCCACGTCGCCCGCTTCGTCCAGCAGGCCGCCGCGTCGATGCCGCGCGCCCTGAGCGGGCCCCTCGCGGAGCGCTTCAGCGTGGACCGGCTCACCGCCCTGCACACCGCCATCGACCTGGTGCGCCGCGGAGGCACCCTCTCCCTGTCCGGGGTCTACGGCGGCGCGGCCGACCCGCTGCCGATGCTCACCCTGTTCGACAAGCAGCTCCAGATCCGGATGGGCCAGGCCAACGTCCGCCGCTGGGCCGGCGCGATCATGCCCTACCTCACCGACGCGGATCCGCTGGGCGTCGACGACTTCGCCACCCACCGGGTGCCGCTGGCGGACGCGCCGCACGCCTACGACATGTTCCAGCACAAGCAGGACGGCGCGATCAAGATCCTGATGACCCCCTGACCCGGCAGCGCCCACCGCTCGCTGAACGGGCGCCCTCACCCCCCGGCGCGCGCCCGCTGACGCTCAGCCAGCGGGAAGAGGAACCCCGTTCAGGGCGCTTGGCCCAGGATCTCGTCCAGGTCGTAGCGCACCGGCTCCTCCAACTGGGCGTAGGTGCAGCTCTCTGGGGTGCGGTCGGGGCGCCAGCGGCGGAAGCGCGCCGTGTGCCGGAACCGCGCCCCGTTCTCCATATGGTCGTACGCCACCTCCGCCACCCGCTCGGGCCGCACCGGCACCCACGACAGGTCCTTGCCGCCCGTCCAGCGGCTCGGCCCGCCCGGCAGCCGGGCCGACGCGTGCGCCGCCTCGTCCCCCCAGGCCGCCCACGGATGCGCGGAGACGTCGTCCATCCGCAGCGGGGCCAACTCCTCGATCAGCTCGGCCCGCCGCTTCATCGGGAACGCGGCCGACACGCCCACGTGCTGGAGCCCGCCCCGGTCGTCGTACAGGCCGAGCAGCAGCGAGCCGACGACCGGGCCGCTCTTGTGCAGCCGGTACCCGGCGACCACCACGTCCGCCGTCCGCTCGTGCTTCACCTTGACCATGGCCCGCTGGTCCTGGAGATAGGGCAGCCCCAGCGGCTTGGCGATCACGCCGTCCAGGCCCGCGCCCTCGTACTGCTCGAACCAGTGCCGCGCCACGTCGGCGTCGGTCGTCGCCGGGGCCACGTGCACCGGCGCGGTCACCGCCGCCAGCGCACGCTCCAGCAGCGCCCGGCGATCCGACTGCGGCACGTCCAGCAGCGATTCGTCGTCCAGCGCGAGCAGGTCGAAGGCCACGAACGACGCCGGGGTCCGCTCGGCGAGCGTCCGCACCCGCGACGCGGCCGGGTGGATCCGCTCGGTCAGCGCGTCGAAGTCCAGCCGGCCCTCCCGGGCGATCACGATCTCCCCGTCCAGCACGCACCGCTCGGGCAGCCGCTCCTTCAGCGCCTCGACCAGCTCGGGGAAGTACCGGGTGAGCGGCTTGCCGGTACGGCTGCCCAGTTCGACTTCCTCGCCGTCGCGGAACACGATCGCCCGGAAGCCGTCCCACTTCGCCTCGTACTGCATGCCCGGCGGGATGGTCGGGGCCGACTTGGCGAGCATCGGCTTCACGGGCGGCATCACCGGCAGATCCATGCCTGTGATTGTGCGCGTGCACGCCCGGGTTCGCCCGGTATGCGAGGTGTGCGGGGGACGCTTACCGTGGCTCGCATGGGCGATGCGGTGGAGCTGGACGTGGCGGGCCGGACCGTGCGGCTGTCCAGTCCGGACAAGGTCTTCTTTCCGGAGCACGGATACACCAAGCTGGACGTCGCCCGCTACTACCAGGCGGTCGCCCCCGGCATCCTGCGCGCCCTGCGCAACCGCCCCACCACGCTGGAGCGCTACCCGGACGGCGTCACCGGCGAGTGGTTCTACCAGAAGCGGGCCCCCAAGGGCATGCCCGACTGGATCCCCACCGCGCACATCACCTTCCCCAGCGGCCGCAGCGCCGACGAGATGTGCCCGACCGAGGAGGCCGCCGTGGTGTGGGCGGCCCAGTACGGCACGCTCACCTTCCATCCCTGGCCGGTACGGCGCGACGACGTCGACCACCCCGACGAACTGCGCCTCGACCTCGACCCCCAGCCCGGCACCGGTTACGCCGACGCGGTCCGCGCCGCCTACGAACTGCGGGCGGTGCTGGAGGAGTTCGGCGGGTTGCGCGGCTGGCCCAAGACCTCCGGCGGACGCGGTCTGCACGTCTTCGTGCCCATCGAGCCCCGCTGGACCTTCACCCAGGTGCGGCGGGCCGCCATCGCCGCGGGCCGGGAGCTGGAGCGCCGGATGCCGGAGCAGGTGACGATCAAGTGGTGGAAGGAGGAGCGCGGCGCCCGGATCTTCGTGGACTACAACCAGACCGCCCGGGACCGCACCATCGCCTCCGCGTACTCCGTGCGCCCGCGCCCCGACGCCCCTGTCTCGGCGCCGCTGCGCTGGGACGAGGCAGGCGACGTGCGCCCGCAGGACTTCACCATCGCCACCATGCCCGCCCGGTTCGCCGAAGCAGGCGACGTGCACGCCGACATGGACGACCACGCCTACTCGCTGGACGCCCTGCTGGACCTCGCCGCGCGGGACGAGCGCGAGCACGAACTCGGCGATCTGCCCTACCCGCCCGAATACCCGAAGATGCCGGGCGAGCCCAAACGGGTGCAGCCGAGCCGGGCGAGAAGGCCGAAGGAGAGGGAGGGTCCGGCGGCTCCCTGACGTACGTCGTATCCGTGCTCTGAGGAGCGGTGTTCGGCGCCGGAGCGAGCCGCCGTGCGGCGAGCGGGGGAGCGGGGTGCGCCGAATGGGCCGCCCTGCGGAGGGATACGGGTCGCGAGGCGGCGACCGTGTCGGATGTACGGGTTGCAGAACGGGAGTCCGCACGCAGGGGGTGCCCCCGGAACGGGTGTCAGTGCGCAGGGCGGGGCCCCGGGACGGGCGTCCGTACGGAGGATGAGGGCCCCGGACGGGTGACCGCGCGGCGGGTGCGGGCCACATCGCCGGACGGCCGGGCACGGCGCTCGGGACGGCCGGGGCATGGCGCTCGGGACGGCCGGGCACGGTGCTCGGGACGGCCGGGGCATGGCGCTCGGGACGGCCGGGGACCAGCACCTGGGACGGCCGGGGCATGGCGCCCGGGACGGCCGGGGACCGGTGCCCGGCTCCGCGACGTCCGGCTGCGGACCCCTGCCGCGGGCGCCGCCCGCCGCGCCTCCGCGCCCGCCAGGGGCCGTCGGCGGCGCTCGCCGGGTGCGGCGTGTTTTCCGCCCATAGCGGCGGCTATTGTGAGCCGCACCCGCCCGTCCCAGAGGAGTTCCGACGTGACCCAGACAGCGCCGCGCCCGACCCTGGAGGCCGTGGCCGCGCGGGCGGGTGTGTCCCGGGCCACCGTCTCCCGGGTGGTGAACGGCGCGGCGGGCGTCCGGGAGCCGCTGGCCGAGCGGGTCCGGCAGGCCGTGGACGAACTGGGCTACGTGCCCAACCGGGCCGCCCGCAGCCTGGTGACCCGGCGGCACGACGCGGTCGCCGTGGTCATCGCCGAACCGGAGACCCGCGTCTTCGCCGACCCCTTCTTCGCCCTCCAACTGCGCGGCATCAGCAAGGAGCTGACCGCCCACGACTCCCAACTGGTACTGCTGCTGACCGAGGGGCGCGACGACCACGCGCGGGTCGGCCGCTACCTGGCGAGCGGCCACGTCGACGGCGCGCTCGTCTTCTCCCTCCACCTGGACGACCCGCTGCCGGGCCTCATCCGGCGCGCGGACGTGCCGACCGTGTTCGGCGGCCGCCCCGGCTGGGGCGAGAGCATCCGGGACGTCGTGTACGTCGACAGCGACAACCGGGGCGGCGCCCGCGACGCCGTACGCCACCTCATGGACCTGGGCCGCACCCGCATCGGGCACATCGCCGGCCCGCTGGACCAGACCTCGGCGGCGGACCGGCTCGACGGCTTCCGCGACGCCATGGCCGACGGCGATCCGCGGCTGATCGTGGAGGGCGACTTCACCCCGGCGGGCGGCGAGCGCGCCATGCACGCGCTCCTCGACCGCTGCCCCGCCCTCGACGCGGTGTTCGCCGCCAACGACCTGGCCGCCGCGGGCGCCCTGCGGGCGCTGCGCGAGCGTGCGCTGCGGGTGCCCGAGGACGTCGCCGTGGTCGGCTTCGACGACATGCTGCCCGTCGCCGAGCAGACCGATCCGCCGCTGACCACCGTCCGTCAGAACATAGAGGAGATGGGCCGCCTGATGACCCGGCTGCTGCTCCGCGACCTCGACCGCCGCTCCTCCGGCGCCGACCGGGACGCCGACGCGCTGGCCGCCGTCGTCCTGCCGACCACCCTGGTCCGCCGGGCCTCCGCCTGACGGGTGGAGTGCGCTCGGCGCCCGCCTCCGCCCCGTGCCGACGTCCGGCGCGGGACGCTCAGGGCTGCTGCGGCGCGACGCTGGTGATCACCGTGAACCGGGCGCCGGAGGGGTCGGCGAGGCGGGCGACGCGCCCGACGCCCGGAAGGTCGGTGGCGTCCATGCGCACGTCACCGCCGAGGTCCAGGGCGGCGGAGACCGCGGCGTCGGTGTCCGGGACTTCGAAGTACGGCAGCCAGTACGGGCCGGCGTCCGCCTCGGTCGGGCAGCTCGCCAGCGGGACGAAGCCGCCGAACATCGCGTCCTCGCCGCCGTCCGCGGGGTTGACGCACGTGTAGGCGCCTCCGGGGAAGGCCGCCGCCGAGGTCTCCAGCCCCAGCGTCCTGTGATAGAACGCGGCGGCGGACGCGATGTCCGGCGTGTACAGCTCGACCCAGCACAGCGTGCCCGGCTCGTTGGCCGCGTCCACGCCCTTGACCCGCCCCGGCTCCCAGATCCCGAACGGCGCGCCCGCCCGGTCCGCGAGGACCGCCATGCGGCCCGCGTCCATCACGTCCTGGGGCGGGACCACCACGGCGCCGTGCGCCTGTTCGGCGGCGCGCGCGGTCGCCGCCGCGTCCGCGCTCTGGAAGTACACGGTCCACGAGGGCGGTCCCTGCTCGGGCGCGGTCGGCATCCCGCCGGCGACCGTCCTGCCGTCCAGTTGGAAGAACCCGTAGCCGCCGGCTTCCGGGCCGGCCGACTGGAACTGCCAGCCGAAGAGGCCGCCGTAGAAGGCACGGGCGCGGTCGAGGTCCGGGGCGCCGACGTCGATCCAGTTCGGAGCGCCGTCGACGAATCGGGTGGTGAGCATCCTCGCCCTCCTTCACAGGGGCCCATGTCCGCTGCGCCGAGTCTCGCACCGCCCACTGACATCCGCCGCCGAGACGCGCCAGCGGGCGCGCCGCCGTGCGCGGGCCCCGGGCGCGGGTCCATCATCGGGTGTGCCGACGCCGCCGCGCCCGGCCCGCCGCGGCGTTGACGTCGCGTTGATCGAACGTTTTCCGCCGCCCGGCATGATCGCGCCCATGCACACCGAGACCATCACGCCGGACGGCCCCGCCTGGCAGGCGCAGGCCCTCTGCGCGCAGACGGGCGCCGACTTCTTCTTCCCCGAGCCGGGCGGTTCCGTGCGCGAGGCCAAGCGCATCTGCGCCCTGTGCGAAACGCGCTCCGCCTGCCTGGAGTACGCGCTCGCGCACGACGAACGCTTCGGCGTCTGGGGCGGCCTGTCCGAAAAAGAACGCCAGAGCCTGCGCCCCACCGCCCACTAGCGCGAACACGCACTCCAGCCGCCCGGGGCGCCCGGGGAGGTCATCGGCCCCCCCGGGGGAGGGGCATCCGCCTGCCCGGAGCGCCCGTAGCGGCAGCGGGCCCCTATGCGCGTCGGGCCGCCATCCGGGCCTTGCGTGCCGCCAGCTTCTCGTCGAACCTGCTCGCCTCGTCGTCCAAGCCCCCCAGGAACAGGCCCAGTTCCTCCTGCGCCTGGCGGCCCTCGGGGCCGAGTCCGTCGATCTCCATGACCTTCAGGAAGCGCAGCACCGGCTGGAGCACGTCGTCGTGGTGGATGCGCAGGTTGTAGACCTCGCCGATGGCCATCTGGGCGGCCGCCCGCTCGAAGCCGGGGATGCTGTGGCCCGGCATGCGGAACTCGACCACCACGTCCCGCACCGCCCGCATGGTGAGGTCGGGGGCGAGGGAGAAGGCGGCCTTCAGCAGGTTGCGGTAGAAGACCATGTGCAGGTTCTCGTCGGTGGCGATGCGCGCCAGCATCCGGTCGCAGACCGGATCGCCCGACTGGTGGCCGGTGTTGCGGTGCGAGATGCGGGTGGCCAGCTCCTGGAAGGCGACGTAGGCGACCGAGTGCAGCATCGAGTGCCGGTTGTCGGACTCGAAGCCCTCGCTCATGTGCGCCATGCGGAACCGTTCGAGCTGGTCCGGGTCGACCGCGCGCGAGGCGAGCAGGTAGTCGCGCATCACGATGCCATGCCGGCCCTCCTCGGCGGTCCAGCGGTGCACCCAGGTCCCCCAGGCGCCGTCGCGGCCGAACAGGGTGGCGATCTCGTGGTGGTAGCTGGGCAGGTTGTCCTCGGTCAGCAGGTTGACGACGAGGGCGGTCCGCCCCACCTCGGTGACCTTCGACTGCTCCTTGGCCCAGGGCTCGCCGTCCTCGAACAGGCCGGGGAAGTTGCGGCCGTCGCCCCAGGGCACGTACTCGTGCGGCATCCAGTCCTTGGCTACCTTCAGATGCCGGTCGAGCTCTTTCTCGACCACCTCCTCCAGTGCGTACAGCAGCCGCGCGTCGGTCCATGCGGACGGGCTGCCGAGGTGCGGAGAGGTGATCGTCACGGGAACTCCAGGAAACGCGCGAGCAGGGACCAGCGGGGCGGGGCGGAGGAACCGGACGACGGTCCGACCCCGAGAACCTACGGGATCGTAGGCTACGAAGCCGTAGGTTACGAAACCGTAGGTTAAGACCGTCGTAAAGATCACTGATCAGGCTTGCGGATCTGCCGCCGACCGGGCGCGCGTCCGCCGTAGAGCCCGCAGGTCCCGGGGCGGACGGCAAGGGCCGGACGCTCCGTCAGGCGTACAGCTCCCGCAGCCGTACCGAGAGGCACGTCACACACCCCTCCAGCTTCTCGAACTCGCCGATGTCGACCACGACCGGCTCGAAGCCGAGCCCGCCCAGCAGTTCCGCCGTTCTCGGCGCGCTGGCCGCCATCAGCAGCCCGCCGCTCCCCGCGCCGTGACGCGGCGCCGGGGCCCCGACGCGCCGTGAGGGCGGGGGCCGCCGTGTAGGAACGGGCCGCCGGGGCAAGAGGACATCCCTGAGCCGGACGTCCGGACGTCCCGGCGGGCGGCTCGGGCGCCGAGGGCGCACGCGACGCGCCCACCCGCTCGGGGCGACCCGGTGTCTCCGAGCCGTCAGACGAGCAGCGCTCCTCTCCCGCCGAGGCGACACGACCGCCGCCCGCCGAGGGGGAGGCCGGTGCGGCCGCTGACGCCTGGCGCACGCCGGTGTGGGCCCCGGCCCACCGCGAGGGAGGTCCGCCCGTGCCCGACGATCCGCTCCCGTCCCCGGCCGTGCCGCCGCCGGGCCGCCTGTCGCTGCCCGCCCGGCTGTACCTGCTGGCCTGGGACACCGGCCGCCCGCGTCTCACCGGCGCCGGCCACCTGCACCACCTGGTGCGGGCCGGCGCCCTCACCGAACTGGCCCAGCGCGGACTGCTCGTCGACGACGACGGGATCGCCGCCCCCGTCGACCTCGACGCCCGCACCGGCGACCCGGTGCTCGACGGCCTCCTGGACCTCGTGCGGGAGTCCCGGCCCCGCCGCTGGAAGACCTGGGTGACCCTGCGGGCCCGGTACACCCTCGTGGCCGTACGCGAGCAGTTGGCCGCCGAGGGGTTCCTGCGCGCGGAGAAGCGGCGGGTGCTCGGGGTGTTCCCCTCGGTCGAGTACGTCCTGGAGCGCGTCGCCGCGGCGGACGCGCTGCGCGCGCGGGCACGGCGGGTTCTCGAGGGCCCGCAGCCCGCGGCGGAGGTCGCCGAGCTGGACGCGGCGGTCGTGGCCCTCGCGGCCGCCGCCGAACTGCGCACCCTGGCGTCCGCCCGGGACCGCCGACGCCACCGGCGGCGGATCGAGGAGCTGACCGAGCGCAGCGGGGCGGCGGCGCCCGCCCTGCACGGCGTGGTCCGCGAGGTCCGCACGGCGGTGGTCGTGGCGGCGGCGGCCGCCTCGGCCCCGGCGGCCGGCTGAGTCGCGCGGCGCGGCGGCCCGGGTCCGGTGTCCCGCTCCCGGCTCAGCGGGCGTCGCGCATCAGCTCCGCGAGGTCGTGGTCCAGGTCCAGTTGCAGATGCTCCCGCCCCACGGGCACCAGCGCGCTCGCGTCCCGCAGGAACCGCCGGATCTCGCCGCTGCGGACATGCACCACGGCGATGCCCTCCGGCGCGTGGAACTCCATCACGGTGCGGTCGTACCCGTACGGCCGCACCCGGACGTCGCCGTCTCCCCGCGGCTCCCGCAGGCCCGCCGCGAGCAGGTCGCGGGCGAAGGTCCAGCAGACCTCCACGCCTTCGAGGGTGGCCGGGCCGGGGAAGGTCATGCGGACGGCGAACGGGTCGCTCCGGTCGTAGTGCAGCGTGGCGGGAATGCTGGGCACCCGCGGAGCGGCGGCGACCAGGCGCGCCTCCACAGGCTGCTCGATGTCGGTGGACAACGCCTTGCTCCCTTACGACGTATGACGATCACATATGACGACTGAACGCACGTCCGGGCGAACGAGACCGGGCACTTGAGGAGACGACGGAATCCGCCACTCCGTGCCCGTGAGGGAGGAGTGACCTCTGTCACCGCGTGCTTCACAGGCGTGACACGCGTCGCGCGTCGGTCGCTCGCGGGCGGCGAACGCGTCGGCCGCCGCGTCGGCGCGGCGGCCGAAGGCGCCCCGGCGCATCGCGCGGCCCCGCGTGCTTGATGGGGGCGGGTCAGGGTTCGCTCGACTGGCGGAGTGAAATCGCCTGATAGGGCGATACGTTGCAGGATGCGTGTATCCGTTCCGTGACAGAGAGGAAGTGAACGGCATGCCACGCGGTTCCAGTCCTAAGCGGGAACGCCAGTACGAGCACATCAAGAAGAGCGCCGAGGACCGGGGTGAGAGCGCCGGCCGCGCGGAGGAGATCGCCGCGCGCACGGTGAACAAGGAGCGCGCCCGCTCGGGCGAGTCGAAGACGGCGAGCCGCGCCTCGACCCAGGACATGTCCTCGGGCCGCCGCGGCGGGCAGCGGTCGGACCGCGGCTCCGGGAGCCCCACCTACGACCAGCTCTACGAAGAGGCCAAGCGGCGCAACATCCACGGCCGCTCGGACATGAACAAGCAGCAGCTCGAGCAGGCCCTGGGCCAGAACTGACCCCGCCCGCGCGGGACGGGCCCGCCCGCACCGTCCGCGAGCCCGCCCCGCACCCCGCCCGGCCCCCAGGCGCCCCCGTTCGGCCCTCCGGCGGGACGACCGGCGGGACGATCCGCGGAGCCGACGCCCTTTGCCGACGCGCGCTCAGCGAGGCGACGGGGCCCGGGTGACCCGCCCCTGCCGTCGCCCCCTGCCGCAGGCCGCCGCCAGCCCTCGGGGAAGCGCCCTGGCCGCCACGCGCCGCCTTTCCTCGCCCCAGGCAGCCGCCCCTCGTCGCGGACCGCCCCGGGCGCCGCGCCCCGCCCCCTCGCCCAGCGGGTCTCCCCGCCCTGGCGGATCTCCCCGCCTCAGCGGATCCTCCCGCCTCGGCGGATCCCCCTGCCCCGGCGGATCTCCCCGCCCCGGCGGGTCCCCCCGCCCCGGCGGGTCCCCCCGCCCCGGCGGGTCCCCCCGCCCCGGCGGGTCCCCCCGCCCCGGCGGGTCCCCCCGCCCCAGCGGGTCCCCCCGCCCCGGCGGATCCTCCCGCCCCAGCGGGTCTCCCCGCCCCGGCGGATCTCCGCGCTCCAGCGGATCCCCCCGTCTCAGCGGATCGCCACCGTCCGGAACACCAGCCCCGCCGCGCGCAGACGGTCGGTCAGCGCGTCGCCCATCGCCACGGCCGTCGTCACCTGTCCGGCCGTCTCGGGCAGGTCGTCGAGGGCGAGGGACAGCGCCGACTCGGCGAACATCTTCGCCGTCTCGTCGTACCCGGGGTCGCCGCCGGACACCTCGGTCAGCACGCGCCGCCCGCCGCCCTCGCCCACGAAGCGCACCGAGAACCAGCTCCGCGCCCGCTTCTCCTCGCTCGGCCCCTCCCCGGGCCTGACCCGGTCGGACAGCCACCGCCGGACGGGCGGCGCCTGGGCGGCCGCCGCGAGCGCGCCGACGCCGGCCACCGCGCCCAGCGCCACCGGCAGGCGGCGGACGGCCGCGTAGGGGCGGTAGCGGAAGTCGGGGCCGTAGCACTCCAGCGCCCGCGCGGAGCGCACCACGATCTGCGGATCGACGGTCGGCAGCGGCAGCGCCCACGCCCCGACCTCCCCGGCGAACCGAGGCGCCGCCACCGGCGCGTACGCGCGCCGCCCCACCAGTCGCGGCTCGTGCCCCGCCCGGTCACGGGCGGCGGCCCGCATCCGCCGCGGCCGCGCGAACTGGTTCAGCGCCGAGGCCAGCGTGCCGCCGGAGAAGGCCGCGTCCACCCGGACGAACGCGTCCACCGTCAGCGGCGCCCCCTTCGGCAACTGCCGCACGGTGAAGTACGCGCCGAGGTCCTGCGGCACCGAGTCGAAGCCGCACGCGTGCACCAGCCGCGCCCCGCTCTCCCGAGCGCGGGCGTCGTGGCGCACGTACATCAGGTCGACGAACTCGGGCTCGCCGGTCAGGTCCAGGTAGTCCGTGCCGCTCGCCGCGCAGGCCGCGACCAGTTCCTCCCCGTAGGTCACGTACGGGCCCACCGTGGTGGCCACCACCCGGGCTTGCCGGGCCAGTTCCCGCAGCGAGGCCGGATCGGAGACGTCCGCCCGCAGCACTCCGACGGACGCACCGCCCGGCAGGCCCTCGCGCAGCTTCTCCAGCCGCTGTCCGTCGCGCCCGGCGACGGCCCAGCGCAGGCCCTCCGGGGCGTGCGCGGCCAGATACCGGGCGGTGAGCGCCCCCACGAAGCCGGTGGCTCCGAAGAGGACGATGTCGTACGGACGTTCGTGCTCTGGCTTCAGCTTGCTCATGGCACCCCTGGCTTCCGTCGTCGCAGCCCGCGCCGCCGTCGACGGCCGAGGCTAGCGTGAGAGGGCGGACCCGAGCGTGAGAGGGCGGAGCCGAGGGGCTGTCAGCGGCGCCGCCGACTCCGCAGGACCGCGAGCGGTACGGCCGTCGCCGCGGCGGGTACATTGCCACCGCGACGCGGCTAAGCGCTTGCTCGTTCGGGCTTGTGCCCGGCGGAGGACGTTCATAGCATCGTCGGTGTCACATCAGTGGTGTCACAGCGGTCGCAGCGAGGGGGCCCGATGGCAACGGCACAGGCGGCAGGCGCGCACGGACCGCTGACCGGCGTGCGCGCGGTGGAGCTGGCGGGCATCGGACCCGGACCGTTCGCCGCCATGCTCCTGGCCGACCTCGGGGCCGACGTGGTGCGGGTGGACCGCCCCGGAGGCGCCGGACTCGGCATCGACCCCGCCCGCGACGTCACCAACCGCAACAAGCGCTCGGTGCTCGTCGACCTGAAGTCCGCCGACGGGACCGCGCGGGTGCTCGACCTCGCCGCCCGCGCCGACGTCCTCATCGAGGGCTACCGCCCCGGCGTCGCCGAGCGCCTCGGCGTCGGCCCCGACGCCTGCCACGCCCGCAACCCCCGGCTCGTCTACGGCCGGATGACCGGCTGGGGCCAGGACGGCCCGCTCGCCCCGACCGCCGGACACGACATCGCCTACCTCGCCGTGACCGGCGCCCTCGGCATGATCGGCGACCCCGACCGGCCCCCGGCCGTCCCCGCCAACCTCCTCGGCGACTACGCGGGCGGCGCCCTCTACCTCGTCGTCGGCGTCCTCGCCGCCCTGCACCACGCCCGCGCGACCGGGGCCGGCCAGGTCGTGGACGCCGCCATCGTCGACGGCGCCGCCCATCTGACCGCCATGATCCACGGCATGCTCGCGGCGGGCGCCTGGCAGGACCGCCGCGGCGCCAACCTCCTGGACGGCGGCTGCCCCTATTACGGCGCCTACGAGACCGCCGACGGCAGGCACATGGCGGTCGGCGCCCTGGAGCAGCGCTTCTACGACGAGTTCCTGCGCCTGCTCGGCCTGCCCGAGCACGCCGGGGCGCACCGGGACATCACCCGCTGGGACGACCTTCGCCAAGCCGTCGCCGCCCGCTTCAAGTCCCGCACCCAAGCGGAGTGGACGGCCGTCTTCGAGGGCTCCGACGCCTGCGTGGCCCCCGTGCTCTCGCTGCGCGAGGCCCCGCGCCACCCCCACCTCGCGGCCCGGGGCGTCTTCACCGACCACGGCGGCCTCACCCAGCCCGCCCCCGCTCCCCGCTTCTCCGCCACCCCCTCCGCCGTCCGCACCGGTCCCGCGCAGCCGGGCGCCGACACGGCGGACGTGGCCCGCGACTGGGACCTGCCCGCCCTCCTGGAGGACGGCGCCTGACCGACACCGACACCGACACCGACACCGACGCCTGCACCGGCGCCTACGCCGACACGGACCGCGCTCCAGTCCCCGCCCAGCCGCCGATCCGCCCCGCCCCGCCCCCAGGACGCCACCCTCATCGAAAGGCTTGTCAGTGAGCACCGAAGCGTACGTATACGACGCGATCCGCACCCCGCGCGGGCGCGGCAAGGCCAACGGCTCCCTGCACGGCACGAAGCCCGTCGACCTGGTCGTCGGCCTCATCCACGAGATCCGCGACCGCTTCCCCGGCCTGGACCCGGCCGCGATCGACGACGTCGTGCTCGGCGTCGTCGGCCCCGTCGGCGACCAGGGCTCCGACATCGCCCGCATCGCCGCCGTGGCGGCCGGACTGCCGGACACCGTGGCCGGCGTGCAGGAGAACCGCTTCTGCGCCTCGGGTCTGGAAGCCGTCAACATGGCGGCGGCCAAGGTGCGCTCCGGCTGGGAGGACCTGGTCCTCGCCGGCGGCGTGGAGTCGATGTCCCGGGTGCCCATGGCCTCCGACGGCGGCGCCTGGTTCAACGACCCGATGACCAACCTGGCCACGAACTTCGTGCCGCAGGGCATCGGGGCCGACCTCATCGCCACCCTTGAGGGCTTCACCCGGCGGGACGTCGACGAGTACGCGGCCCTGTCCCAGGAGCGCGCCGCCGCCGCCTGGAAGGAAGGCCGCTTCGAGCGCTCGGTCGTCCCGGTCCGCGACCGCAGCGGCCTCGTCGTCCTCGACCACGACGAGCACCTGCGCCCCGGCACCACCGCCGACTCCCTGGCCGGGCTGAAGCCGTCCTTCGCGGACATCGGCGACCTGGGCGGCTTCGACGCCGTCGCGCTCCAGAAGTACCACTGGGTGGAGAAGATCGACCACGTCCACCACGCGGGCAACTCCTCCGGCATCGTCGACGGCGCCTCGCTGGTCGCCATCGGCTCCCGGGAGGTCGGCGAGCGCCACGGACTCGTCCCGCGCGCGCGGATCGTCTCCGCGGCCGTCTCCGGGTCCGAGCCCACCATCATGCTGACCGGGCCCGCGCCCGCGACCCGCAAGGCCCTCGCCAAGGCCGGCCTGACCATCGACGACATCGACCTCGTCGAGATCAACGAGGCGTTCGCGGCCGTCGTGCTGCGCTTCGCCAAGGACATGGGTCTGTCCCTGGACAAGGTCAACGTCAACGGCGGCGCCATCGCGCTGGGCCACCCGCTCGGCGCCACCGGCGCGATGATCCTCGGCACCCTCGTCGACGAGCTGGAACGCCAGGACAAGCGCTACGGCCTCGCCACCCTCTGCGTCGGCGGCGGCATGGGCATCGCCACCGTCGTCGAGCGCGTCTGACTTCCCGCGGCCCCCCGGACACCGGACTTCTACGGAGACCCCTGACATGACCGAGAGCACTGCCATCCGCTGGGAACAGGACGCCACCGGCGTCGTCACGCTCGTCCTGGACGACCCCCGCCAGTCCGCGAACACCATGAACCAGGCGTTCCGCGAGTCCCTCGCCGCGGTCGCCGACCGGCTGGAGGCCGAGAAGGACTCGGTCCGCGGCGTCGTCTTCACCTCCGCCAAGAAGACCTTCTTCGCGGGCGGCGACCTGCGCGACCTCATCCGGACCACCCCCGAGACCGCCCAGGACCTCTTCGACGGCGGCCTCGCGATCAAGCGGAACCTGCGCCGCATCGAGACCCTGGGCAAGCCGGTCGTCGCGGCGATCAACGGCGCCGCGCTGGGCGGCGGCTTCGAACTCGCCCTCGCCTGCCACCACCGCGTGGCCCTCGACGCCCGCGGCACGAAGATCGGCTGCCCCGAGGTGACCCTCGGCCTGCTCCCCGGGGGCGGCGGCGTCGTGCGCACCGTGCGCCTGCTGGGGATCACCGACGCCCTGCTGAAGGTCCTCCTCCAGGGGACCCAGTACGACGCCCGCCGCGCCCAGGAGAACGGCCTCGTCCACGAGGTCGCCGCGACCCCGGAGGAGCTGCTGGCCAAGGCCCGCGCGTTCATCGACGCCCATCCCGAGTCCGCCCAGCCCTGGGACGAGCCCGGCTACCGGATCCCCGGCGGCACCCCGGCGAACCCCAAGTTCGCGGCCAACCTGCCCGCCTTCCCGGCCAGCCTGCGCAAGCAGACGAACGGCGCTCCCTACCCGGCCCCGCGCAACATCCTGGCCGCCGCCGTCGAGGGCGCCCAGGTCGACTTCGAGACCGCGCAGGTCATCGAGGCCCGCTACTTCGTGGAGCTGGCCGCCGGGCAGACGGCGAAGAACATGATCCAGGCGTTCTTCTTCGACCTCCAGGCCGTCAACTCGGGCGCCAACCGGCCCCAGGGCGTCGAGCCCCGCCCGGTCCGCCGGGCCGCCGTGCTCGGCGCCGGGATGATGGGCGCGGGCATCGCCTACTCCTGCGCCCGCGCGGGGATCGAGGTCGTCCTCAAAGACGTCTCCCTGGAGGCCGCCGTCAAGGGCAAGGCCTACTCCGAGAAGCTGTGCGCCAAGGCCGTCGCCCGGGGCCGCGTCAGCCAGGAGAAGGCCGACGCCCTGCTCGCCCGGATCACCCCCACCGCGGAGGCGGCCGACCTCGCCGGCTGCGACGCGGTGATCGAGGCCGTCTTCGAGGACCCGGCGCTCAAGCAAAAGGTGTTCCAGGAGGTCGAGCAGGTCGTCGCGCCGGACGCCCTGCTGTGCTCCAACACCTCCACCCTGCCCATCACCGCGCTCGCCGAGGGCGTGCAGCGCCAGGGCGACTTCATCGGGCTGCACTTCTTCTCGCCGGTCGACAAGATGCCGCTGGTGGAGATCATCAAGGGCGAGCGCACCGGCGAGGAGACGCTGGCCCGCGCCTTCGACCTGGTCCGCCAGATCAACAAGACGCCGATCGTCGTCAACGACAGCCGCGGCTTCTTCACCTCCCGGGTGATCGCCCACTTCATCAACGAGGGCGTCGCCATGGTCGGCGAGGGCGTCGAGCCCGCGTCGGTGGAGCAGGCGGCGGCCCAGGCGGGCTACCCCGCCAAGGTGCTGTCCCTGATGGACGAGCTGACCCTCACCCTGCCCCGGAAGATCCGCAACGAGTCGAAGCGGGCCGTCGAGGAGGCCGGCGGCGCCTGGGCGGCGCACCCCGCCGAGGCGGTCATCGACCGCATGATCGACGAGTTCGGCCGCACCGGCCGCAGCGGCGGAGCGGGCTTCTACGACTACGCGGAGGACGGCGCCCGGACGGGACTCTGGCCGGGGCTGCGCGAGCACTTCACGAAGCCGGACCACGAGATCCCGTTCCGGGACATGCAGGAGCGCATGCTCTTCGCCGAGGCCCTCGACACGATCCGGCTGCTGGAGGAGGGCGTGCTGACCTCGGTCGCCGACGCCAACATCGGCTCCATCCTCGGCATCGGCTTCCCGGGCTGGACCGGCGGCGTGCTCCAGTACGTCAACGGCTACGAGGGCGGCGACGGGACGGGGACCGGGCTGCCCGGCTTCCTCGCCCGCGCGCGGGAACTCGCCGAGCGTTACGGCGAGCGCTTCACGCCGCCCGCCCTGCTGATCGAGAAGGCCGAGAAGGGCGAGACCTTCACCGACGCACGCTGACACCCGGCCCCCGGGGCCCGGCCCCCGGCCCCCGGCTCGGGCGCCGAGGCCCCGGCTGAGGCGTCGGGGGCCTTGGAGCGGGTACCGAGGTCCCCGACTCAGGCGTCGGGGGTCTCGGCTCGGGCAGCGAGGGCCCCAGGCTCAGGCACCAAGGGCCCCTGCTCGGGCGGCGAGGGCCCCTGCTCGGGCGGCAAGGGCCCCGACTCAGGCGTCGGGGGTCTCGGCTCGGGCAGCGGGGGCCCCAGGCTCGGGCACCAAGGGCCCCGGCTCGGGCACCAAGGGCTCCGGCTCAAGCGTCGGGGGGCCCTGGATCGGGCAGCGGGGCCTCCGGCTCAGCCGCCGAGGGCCGCGCTCAGGCAGGCGGCACGGCGGTCAAGAGGACGGCGCCGCGTCCGCGTCCTCCGCCCGGCCGGCGTCCACCCACTCCCGCAGCTCCTCCTTCAGGGAGCGCTGGAAGGTGGTCAGCAGGGCCTGCACCACGAGCGGATGCATATGGGCCGACAGGGACTTCACCGCCTCGGCGTCCCGCTCGGCCACGGCGTCGCGCAGCAGCTCGGACAGCTCGCGGGCCGCGGCGCGCGCGTGCTCGATCAACGCGGTGCGCGCGGCGAGGATCGTCTCCTGGGACAGCGGCACGTCCAGCAGCCGCACCCCGAGCCGGAACAGCCCGGTGTCCACCCGGAAGGAGTCCCCCTCGCGGGAGAGCACGTTCATCGCGGCCAGCCGCTCCACGTCCTCGTCCGTCAGCGCCCGGCCTGCCCGCCGCGCCAGCTCCGGCCCGGAGACGCTCTCCACGCTCTCCGGCGCCCAGGAGGCGACGACCGCGCGATGCACGGCCAGGTCGTGCGGGCTGAGGTCGTCCGGAAGCTGCCGCAGATGGCGCTCGATCGCCGCGAGCGTCATGCCCTGCTGCTGCATCTCCTCGATCAGCGCCAGGCGCGCGAGGTGATCGGGCCCGTAGCGGCCCACCCGGCGGGGGCCGAGCACGGGCGGCGGCAGCAGGCCCCGGCTGCTGTAGAAGCGGACCGTGCGCACCGTGACGCCGGCCCGCGCGGCCAGCTCGTCGATCGTGAGGGTCGGCCCGCCGGCGTCGGTCGTCGTCATGCGCAGCAGTATCGCTGTCTCACCGGCACTGTGAAAGCGGAAGGGCGTTAAGTGCGGATCATACGGATCGTGTGAGAAATGCCGCCTTGTGACACGGGCCATCGCATGAGAAGTGATCTCTTGAGGAGGCTGCTGGTCTGGTCTGCGCATGCAGCGGGTGAGCCTGTTCTACGGCGGCTCGGTCGTGCTGCTCGCCCTGCTGCTGCCCGGCTCGGTCTACTCCGCCGACCAGAGCCCCTTCGTCACCGTGCTGTCGCTGGTGGTCTGCCTGGGCCTGATGGGGGACGACCCCGCGGTGGGCCGCAAGACCCTGCTGCTGATCCCGCTGATCGCGATCCTGCTGGTCGCGGGCTGGTTCGGCGTGCGCCGCCGGGTCGCCCAGCACGGCGACGCCGAGCAGCGGCGGCTCAGCGAGCAGCAGTAGCGGCTCAGGACCGCCGCACGAGTCCGTAAGGGGGCGCAGGGCGCGCGGCCGCGGCCGGGGCGGAGGGCGTCGTCTCGCGACACATCGGCTCCCCCCTTCTGCGCGGCCGTCGCCCCCCTGTACCGTCCCGCCCATGCCGAAAAGCATGTGCATGACGACATGGAGATCGTTGGTCGTGGCGGTCACCGCCCTTCTGGCGGCGGCCCTGCTGACTCCGGTGGCGCACGCCGTCCCACGCGAGCCCCAGGGACCTCCCGAAAGCCGCCCCGTCTACTCCTACGCGCACGCCGTGCGCGAGTCCGTCTGGGTCGACACCGGACTCGACGGCGACGGCGACGGGCGGACCGACCGCGTCGCCGCCGACATCGTGCGGCCCGCCGAGCCCGCGCGGCAGGGCCGCAAGGTGCCCGTGATCATGGACGCCAGCCCGTACTACTCCTGCTGCGGGCGCGGCAACGAGAGCCAGAAGAAGACGTACGACGCGCACGGCGACCTCGTCGGGATGCCGCTGTTCTACGACAACTACTTCGTGCCCCGCGGCTACGCCGTCGTCGGCGTCGACCTCGCCGGTACCAACCGCTCCGACGGCTGCGTCGACGTCGGCGGCCGCTCCGACGTGCAGTCCGCCAAGGCCGTCGTGGACTGGCTGAACGGCCGCGCACGCGCCTACACCAGCCGCACCGGCGGCGCCCGGGTCAGGGCCGACTGGACCGACGGTCGCACCGGCATGATCGGCAAGAGCTGGGACGGGACCATCGCCAACGGCGTCGCCGCCACCGGCGTCCGCGGCCTGAAGACCGTCGTGCCGATCAGCGCCATCTCCTCCTGGTACGACTACTACTTCGCCCAGGGCGCCGCGCTGTACGACTCCGGGCCCGACTGGCTGTCCGACTACGTCGAGAGCGACGCCGCCCGCGCCCACTGCGCCGCCGAGCAGAAGAAGCTCGTCGACGGCGCCCCGCGCACCGGCGACTGGACCGGCCTGTGGGCCGCGCGCGACTACGTCAGGCACGCCGACCAGGTGCGGGCCAGCGTCTTCCTGGTGCACGGCATGCAGGACCTCAACGTGCGCACCAAGCACTTCGGCCAGTGGTGGGACGCCCTGGCCAAGAACCACGTGCGGCGCAAGATCTGGCTCTCCCAGACCGGCCACGTCGACCCGTTCGACTACCGCCGCGGCGCCTGGGTCGACACCCTGCACCGCTGGTTCGACCACGAACTGCTCGGGTACCGCAACGGCGTCGACCGCGAGCCCATGGCGGACGTCGAGCGCCACCCCGACCAGTGGGTCACCTCCCGGCTCTGGCCCCCGGCCGGCGCCGCGGCCACCGTCGTGCACCCGGCTCCGGGCGGTCAGCCGGGCGTGGGAACCCTCGGTCTGCGCACCGCCCGCGGCGCCGAGACCTTCACCGACGACCCGACGCTGAGCGAGACCGACTGGGCCGCCGACGCCGACCGGCCCACCCCGGCCAAGGCCGGCTTCGTCACCCGGCCGCTCGTCCACGACCTGCGGCTGTCCGGCTCCTCGCGGGTCACCGTCACCGCGACCCCCACCACGACCTCGGCCCACCTGTCCGCCGTGCTGGTCGATCTCGGTCCGGACGTCATCCGCGACTACGCAGGCGCCGGCGAGGGGATCAGCACGCTCACCGACCGCACCTGCTGGGGCGCGAGCACCGCCGGGGACAGCGCCTGCTACCTGGAGACGAAGGCCGACACCACCGCGGTGCGGCAGACCGTCGTCAGCCGCGGCTGGGCCGACCTCGGCCACTACGCCTCCCTCCGCGAGGGCGTCGCGCTCACCCCGGGCCGCGCCTACACGATGACGCTGGACCTGGCCGCGACCGACCACGTCGTCCCGCGCGGGCACCGGCTGGCGCTGATCGTCGCGGGCACCGACAAGGACCTCATCGACCCCGCGTCCACCACCCCGACGCTCACCCTGGACCTGGCCCGCACCTCGGCCAGTCTCCCGCTGGTCGGCGGCGCGGCGGCGTTCGTCCGGGCCACGGCCGGCGCCGCGACGGCCGCCCCGGCGGCCGGGCGCACGGCCGGAGTCCGGGCCCCGCACGCCGTGCACCGGCTCCCCGGAAGGTGACGCGCCAGCCGTCGCCGCGCACCTGACGCGGCGACGGCTCGGGCGGCCGGGAACGCCAGTGCTGTGGCCGGAGAGGTTCGCCGGAAAGCTCGTGGCGTCCGGTGCGGTGCATCACAAGGCGGCGCCTCGCAAGGCGGAGCACTGCCCGCGTACGGGACGTACGCGGGCGGTGCGACGACGCGGCGAGGCGTCGTGCCGGGCGTCGCGAGCCGGTGAACCCTTCCGGTCACCGCACTAGCCCGGCCGCCTGCCGCGCGCACCCCCACGCCACGGTCACCCCCGCGCCGCCGTGCCCGTAGTTGTGCACGAGCACCCGTCCCCCGGGCAGCTCCTCCCGCTCCAGCCGCACCGCGTGCCGCGCCGGACGCAGGCCGACCCGGTGCTCCAGCACCCGCGCCCCGGCGATCTCCGGTCGCAGGGCGGCGCACCGGGCCACGATCCGCTCGGCCGTCGCCGGGTCGGGCGCCAGCGACCAGGCGCCCTCCTCGGCCGTGCCGCCCAGCACCAGACCGCCCGGCTGCGGGAAGATGTAGGTCGACTCCTCCGAGGCGGTGTCCACCGAGGTCAGCCAGGTGGTGATGCCCGGGTTCCGTACGACGACGAGCTGACCGCGCACCGGGCGCACCGCCGGATCGGGCACCAGCTCGCGGGCGCCCAGGCCGGTGCAGTTCACCACCACCGGCGCGTCCACGGCCGCCAGGTCCGTCACCGTCCGCTCCTCAACCGCGCCTCCCGCCGCCAGCAGCCGTCGCCGCAGCCACGGGAGATGAGTCGACATGTCGATCAGCGGCAGCCGCGCCCACAGCGCCGTCCCCGCGTACTCCTGCGGGCCCGCCGGGCGCAGCCCGGGAACCCGTGCGGCCCACGGGCCCAGCGAGTCCAGCCGCGTCTCGCCGAGCATCCCCTCGACCAGCCGCACGCCCGTCTCGTCGGGCCGGTCCGCCCACCGCCGGTACACGTCCAGCGTCTGGAGCGCCCAGTCGCCGACCAGCGCCTCCGGCTCGATCCGGTACGGCCACCACAGGCCGCCCGCCACCGCCGAGGTCGTCCGCTCGGCCGGCTCCCGGGTCCACACCCGCACCCGGCGCCCCGCCTCGGCCAGCGCCAGAGCCGTCGTCAGCCCGATCACGCCGCCGCCCGCCACCACCGCGTCGCCCGTCCCCGCACCGTCCATCCGACGACCGTACCGGGCCGCCCCGCGCCGCCCGCGTCCGACCGGAAAGCGGACGACGGCAGACCTCTGAGGCCGCACCGCTAGGATCGCCCCGAGATGACTGCCACCCTCGTCGCCAAGAACCTCGCCGCCGGACACGGCGACCGCGCCCTGTTCGCCGGACTCGACCTCGTCGTCGCGCCCGGGGACGTGATCGGGCTGGTCGGCGCCAACGGCGCGGGCAAGTCCACCCTGCTGCGGCTGCTCGCCGGGCTGAACGCCCCGGAGCAGGGCGAACTCTCCCTCTCCCCGCCCGCGGCGACCGTCGGGCACCTGCCGCAGGAACCGGAGCGGCGCCCGGGGGAGACCGTGCGGGAGTTCCTGGCCCGCCGCACCGGGGTCGCCGACGCCCAGCGCGCCATGGACGAGGCCGCTCAGGCGCTCGTCGACTCCGCCCCCGGCGCGGACGACGCCTACGCCACCGCCCTGGAGCGCTGGCTCTCCCTCGGCGGCGCCGACCTCGACGAACGCGCCGAGGAGACCGCCGACGCCCTCCGCCTGGCCGTCGACCTGGACCGGCCCATGACGTCGCTGTCCGGCGGCCAGGCCGCCCGCGCGGGCCTCGCCTCGCTGCTGCTGTCCCGCTACGACGTCTTCCTGCTCGACGAGCCCACCAACGACCTCGACCTGGACGGCCTGGAGCGCCTCGAACGCTTCGTCACCGGCCTGCGCGCCGGCACGGTCGTCGTCAGCCACGACCGCGAGTTCCTCGTCCGCACCGTCACGAAAGTCCTCGAACTCGACCTCGCCCAGGGGCAGGTCACCCTCTACGGCGGCGGCTACGGGGCCTATCTGGAGGAGCGCGAGGTGTCCCGCCGGCACGCCCGCGAGAACTACGAGGAGTACGCCGACAAGCGGGCCGCCCTCCAGGACCGGGCGCAGACGCAGCGCGCCTGGATGGACAAGGGCGTGCGCAACGCCCGGCGCAAGGCGGGCGACGACAACGACAAGATCGGCCGCAAGTTCCGCAGCGAGGCCAGCGAGAAGCAGGCCGCGAAGGCCCGCCAGACCCAGCGCATGATCGAGCGGCTGGACGTCGTCGAGGAGCCCCGCAAGGAGTGGGATCTGCGCATGGAGATCGCGGCCGCCCCGCGCTCCGGCGCGGTCGTCGCCACCCTGCGCGACGCCGAGGTGCGCCGTCCCGGCTTCGTGCTCGGACCGGTGTCCGCGCAGATCGACTGGGCGGACCGGGTGGCGGTCACCGGCGCGAACGGCGCGGGCAAGTCCACGCTGCTGGCCGCCCTGCTGGGCCGCGTCCCGCTCGACGCGGGCCACGCGGCGCTCGGCGCCGGCGTCCTGGTCGGCGAGGTCGACCAGGCCCGCCGCCTCTTCCACGGCCCCGAGACCCTGCTGGACGCCTTCCGCGCGGCCGTGCCGGACAGCGAACCGGCCGACGTGCGCACCCTGCTCGCCAAGTTCGCGCTGAAGAGCGACCACGTGCTGCGTCCCGCGGCCACCCTGTCCCCGGGCGAACGCACCCGCGCCGCCCTCGCCCTGCTCCAGGGCCGGGGCGTCAACCTGCTGGTCCTGGACGAGCCCACCAACCACCTCGACCTGCCCGCCATCGAGCAGTTGGAGTCCGCCCTCGACTCCTACGAGGGCACCCTGCTCCTGGTCACGCACGACCGGCGCATGCTCCGCGCGGTGCGCACCAACCGCCATCTGGACGTCGCCGACGGCAAAGTGACGGAGCGTTAGCCTGACGGCCGATCCGGCATCCGGACCGGCCGTCAGCTTTTTTCGGGCAGGGCTTTACACTCGGCAACCGTTGCCTGGTGCAACGAGATTCCCGACCGAAAGGCCTGGTTGCCCATGTTCCAAGACGCCCCGATCTACCACCAACTCGTCGCCGAGCGCGGCGACGTGCCCGCACGCGTGCGGGACGCGGCCACGAGCATACGCACGGAGCTGGACGCGGTGATGCGCACGGGACGGCCGTCGGGCGCCTTCCCGCCCGGTCCCGCGACCGGCAACGGCCAGTGGCCCCACTCCGCGCTCCGTCCGGGCCCACATCAGCGCTGAGGCCCAACCGGCCCAGCGCGTCCCCGTCGACCGAGCGGGCCCGGACCCGCCGCGCACAGCGGCGGGTCCGGGCCCGCTCGGCAGGCCGGAGACCGTCAGCGGCGGCCGTTGCCCGTGTCCAGCAGACCCGCACGGCGCAGGGCGTCGGCCATCGCGCTGTTCGCGGGCGCCGGGGCCGGACGCGCACCGCCGGTGCCGGCTCCTCCCGCACCGCCACCACCGCCGCCACCTCGGCCCTGGCGCTGCTGCGGCGGCCGTCCGCCGCGCCGGCCCCGCTCACCGCCGCCGCTCTGCCGCTCCTGCGGCGCCGCCTCGTCCTCCAGCCGCAGCGTCAGCGAGATCCGCTTGCGCGGAATGTCGACGTCCAGCACCTTGACCTGCACGATGTCGCCGGGCTTGACCACGTCCCGCGGATCCTTGACGAACGTCCGCGACATCGCCGACACGTGCACCAGACCGTCCTGGTGGACGCCGACGTCCACGAACGCGCCGAACGCGGCCACGTTCGTCACCACGCCCTCCAGCACCATCCCGGAGGCCAGGTCGGAGATCCTCTCCACGCCCTCCTTGAAGGCGGCCGTCCTGAACGCGGGCCGCGGGTCGCGCCCCGGCTTCTCCAGCTCCTTGAGGATGTCGGTGACCGTCGGCAGACCGAAGGCGTCGTCCACGAAGTCGCCCGGCCGCAGCGAGCGCAGCACCGCGGTGTCGCCGATCAGCGCGGCCACGTCCTGGCCGGTCGTCTTCACCATGCGCCGGACCACCGGATACGCCTCGGGGTGCACGCTGGACGCGTCCAGCGGGTCGTCGCCGCCGCGGATGCGCAGGAAGCCCGCGCACTGCTCGAACGCCTTCGGACCGAGCCGGGAGACCTTCTTCAACTGGACGCGCGAGGTGAACGGCCCGTTCGCGTCCCGGTGCGCCACGATGTTCTCCGCGAGCCCCGACGTGATGCCGGAGACCCGGGCGAGCAGCGGCACGGAAGCCGTGTTGACGTCGACGCCCACCCCGTTCACGCAGTCCTCGACCACGGCGTCGAGCGAGCGGGACAGCTTCACCTCGGACAGGTCGTGCTGGTACTGCCCGACCCCGATCGACTTCGGGTCGATCTTGACCAGTTCGGCCAGCGGGTCCTGCAACCGGCGCGCGATGGACACCGCGCCGCGCAGCGACACGTCCATGTCCGGGAACTCCCGGGAGGCGTACGGCGAGGCCGAGTACACCGACGCGCCCGCCTCCGACACCATCACTTTGGTGAGCCGCAACTCGGGGTGGCGGGAGATCAGCTCACCGGCGAGCTTGTCGGTCTCCCGGGAGGCCGTGCCGTTGCCGACGGCGACCAGGTCGACCGCGTGCTCCTTCGCCAGCCGGGCCAGCGTCTCGATCGCCTCGTCCCACCGGTTGGCCGGGACGTGCGGACGGATCACGTCGGTGGCCACCGCCTTGCCCGTGGCGTCGACCACGGCCACCTTCACGCCGGTGCGGAAACCGGGGTCCAGGCCCAGCGTCGCGCGGGTGCCGGCCGGCGCGGCCAGCAGCAAGTCGCGCAGGTTGGCGGCGAACACGTTCACCGCCTCGTCCTCGGCGGCCGTGCGCAGCCGCAGCCGCAGGTCGATGCCGAGATGCACCAGGATCCGGGTGCGCCAGGCCCAGCGGACCGTGTCCTTCAGCCAGGCGTCGGCGGGCCGGCCGCGGTCGACGACGCCGAAGCGGTGCGCCACGGCCGTCTCGTACGAGGACGGACCGTCCGTGGGCTCCTCGGGCTCCAGGACGAGGTCGAGGACCTCCTCCTTCTCGCCGCGCAGCATCGCGAGGATCCGGTGCGAGGGGAGCCGGGTGAACGGCTCCGTGAAGTCGAAGTAGTCGGCGAACTTCGCGCCCGCCTCCTCCTTGCCCTCGCGGACCTTCGCGACCAGCCGCCCGCGCCCCCACATGCGCTCACGCAGCTCGCCGATCAGGTCGGCGTCCTCCGAGAACCGCTCGGTGAGGATCGCGCGCGCCCCGTCCAGCGCGGCCTGCGCATGCGCCACCCCCTTGTCCGGCGCTACGAACGCGGCGGCCGCGGCGAGCGGTTCGGCGCCCGGGTCGCCCAGCAGGCCGTCCGCCAGCGGCTCCAGGCCGGCCTCCCGCGCGATCTGCGCCTTGGTGCGCCGCTTCTGCTTGTACGGCAGGTAGACGTCCTCCAGGCGGGCCTTGGTCTCCGCGCCCCGGATCCGCGCCTCCAACTCGTCGGTGAGCTTGCCCTGCTCGCGCACCGACTCCAGGATCGCCGCCCGCCGGTCCTCCAGCTCCCGCAGATACCGCAGCCGCTCCTCGAGCGTGCGCAGTTGCGCGTCGTCGAGCATCTCGGTCGCTTCCTTGCGGTAGCGGGCGATGAAGGGCACCGTCGAACCGCCGTCGAGCAGTTCCACGGCGGCCTTTACCTGCCGCTCCCGTACGCCGAGCTCTTCGGCGATCCTGCCTTCGATGGACCCTGCTCCGAGGGACCCGGGTGTCGTCACGTTGCCGTACCGCCTTCTCCACTTCGGGGTGCGCGGCAATTGTGGCAGGCGAAGCCCCCAACCAGCGGACAGGGCGGCGCCCCCGGCGGGGCGGACGACCCGGCGCGGCGCCGCACCGGCGTCCTCGCCCCCACCGCCGCACGGCAGGAAACGCGGGAAGCGCGTCGTTGCGGCCTTCCGCGGGGCGGCTGAGAATCTAGGAGGACACCGCCGACGGCATCGAGACGGTCTCCCGTGCCGGCGGTCACGGCGCCCCGGAGGCCATGCGACGCGCGTGCGCCAGGGCGCTCAGCGCGTCCCCGGTCGAGTACCGCCGCCGGTTCCGTCCGCCGCCCTCGCCCGCCCCTCCCATGCAGTCTCGTCCGAACGGAAGGACCCGTCATGCAGATCGCCATCGTCCTCTACGACCGCTTCACCGCCCTCGACGCCGTCGGTCCCTACGAGACCCTGGGCCGGCTGCCCGGCGCGGACACCGTGTTCGTCGCCGAGCGGACCGGACCCGTGCGGGCGGACACCGGGAGGCTGGCGCTCACCGCCGACCGGACGCTCGCCGACGTGCCGTCGCCGGACATCACGGTGGTGCCCGGCGGCCCCGGCCAGATCGCGCAGATGGAGAACACCGTCCTGCTGGACTGGCTGCGCGCGGCCGACGCCACGACGACCTGGACCACGTCGGTGTGCACCGGCTCCCTGCTGCTGGCCGCCGCCGGTCTGCTCCAGGGGCGGCGCGCCACCTCGCACTGGCTCACGCTGGAGCAGTTGCGGCGCTTCGGGGCCGAGCCGACGGGTCAGCGGGTGGTGACGGACGGCAAGTACGTCACCGCGGCGGGCGTCTCCTCCGGCATCGACATGGGCCTGACGCTGCTCGGGGCCATCGCGGGAGACGAAGAGGCCCAGGCCGTCCAGTTGCTCACCGAGTACGACCCGCAGCCGCCCTACGACGCCGGCTCTCCCGCGAAGGCCCCCGAGCAGGTCGTCGACCGGCTCCGCTCCGCCAGCCGCTTCGTCATGAGCTAGGCGACGCGGGCGCGCTCCAGGTGAATCGGGCCGGCCGGCGCTCCAGGAACGCGGCGACGCCCTCGGCGGTGTCGCCGCTGCCCGCCGCCTGCGCGGCCCAGTGGGCGTCCCGGTCGGTCCGGCCGCCCGCGAACTCCTTCGCCGCGGCCTGGGTGAGCTGGGAGCGGGAGACCAGGATCCGGGCCAGCTCGGCCACCCGCCCGTCCAGGCCGCCCGCGGGCAGCGCCTCGTCGACGAGGCCGGTGCGCAGCGCCCGCTCGGTGTCGATCAGCTCGCCGGAGAACAGCAGGTACTTGGCGGCGGACGGCCCGACCAGCGACACCAGCCGCCGGGTGGAGGAGGCCGGATAGACGATGCCGAGCCGGGCGGGCGTCACCCCGAACAGCGCCCCCTCCTCGGCCAGCCGCAGATCGCAGGCCGCCGCGAGCTGGCAGCCCCCGCCGACGCAGTGCCCCCGCACGGCGGCCAGCGTCGGCTTGGGGAAGGCGGCGAGCGCCTCCTCGGCCGCCACCGCCAGCCCCTGCGCCTCCTGCGGCGATCCCTGGAGGGTGGAGATGTCCGCGCCCGCGCAGAAGGCGCCGCCCTCGCCGGTCAGCACGAGGACCCGAACCGAGCGGTCCGCGGCCAGCGTGTCGAGCAGGGGCGGCAGCGCCCGCCACATCGCGGCCGTCATGGCGTTGCGCTTCGCCGGGTGACGGATGACGACGGTGGCGACCGAGTCGGCGACCCGGTGCGACAACTGCGGCTCCATGCGCCGGATGGTATCCGCCCGGCCGCGCCGCCCGGCGGGTCGGGTCCGGGGACCGGCCGCCTGCGGCGCCCCGTGCGGCCTTCCGCGGACCGGGCGGTCCCGGGCGAGGGCCGAAGCGGGTCCGGACCGGGCGGAAGCGGTCCTGCGCGGGGCGAAGGCACAAGGAAACAGCCGGAAAGCGCCGGAATCCAGGTCACTTGCGGTCAGTGCGCGGATCGGAGCCCCGCGGCGCGAACACTCGTGGTGTGGTGACAACCGAGCGCGAGGGCGGCGACTGGACGATGGACGGCCACGGGCGCGGCGACGGCTCGCGTCCGACGGGGTGCGCGGAGCCCCTCGCGGCCGCCGCTCCTCCGGATCCGCCGCCGTACGAGGAGGTCTGGCGCTTCACCGCGCCCGCCGTCGACGCCTCCGTGCCGCAGGCCCGGCACGCCGTGCGGGACCTGCTGCGCCGCCAGGGCGTGCCGGTCCCGGACGATCTGGTCCACGGACTGCTGCTCATCGTGTCCGAGCTGGTCACCAACGCCGTACGGCACGCGGCCGTGCTCTCCCCGACGCTGGCCGTCGAGATCGCGGTCGGCGCCGAGTGGCTGCAGGTGTCGGTCGAGGACGACCACCCCTACCGGCCGACCGCGCTGGAGACGGATCACGGGCGCACCGGCGGCCGCGGCCTGCTGCTGGTCCGCGAGATCGCCCGGGAGGCGGGCGGGGTCTGCGAGGTGGCGCACACCGCGAGCGGCGGCAAGGTGATCTGGGCCGCCCTGCCGCTCAAGCCCGCCTTCTGAACCGGCCGCTCCCGGCGGCCGCCGGTCAGCAGCCCGCGGGGCCGGTCACCAGCCCGCCGGGCCGGTCAGCTCCCTGATCGCCGGGCGCGCCGCGTCCAGCACGGTCATGAACCAGGCCGAGAACGGGTCCCGGGCGTGCCGCTCCGCCAGCTCCGCCGCCGACACGAACGCCGTCTCGCCGACCTCCCGCGGGTCCGGGCGCGGCGACGACTGCACCAGGCCGACGAAGAGGTGGTTGTACTCCTGCTCCACCAGGCCCGAGGCGGGGTCCGGGTGGTTGTAGCGGACCGTGCCCGCCTCGGCCAGCAGGGACGGCGAGACGTCCAGCTCCTCGTAGGTCCGCCGGGCCGCCGCCGCGAAAGGCGCCTCACCGGGGTAGGGGTGCCCGCAGCAGGTGTTCGACCAGACACCGGGGGAGTGGTACTTGCCCGCCGCCCGCCGCTGGAGGAGCAGCCGGCCGTGCGCGTCGAAGAGGAACACCGAGAAGGCGCGGTGCAGCCGCCCCGGCGGCTGGTGGGCGGCCAGCTTCTCCGCTGTGCCGATCGTCACGCCGTCCTCGTCGACGAGTTCCAGCAGGATCGCGTCCGCGGTCCCGTTCGACGAGCTGTGCGCCGCGGTGGCAGGTGTGATCGGCATACCCATCCTTCGCATCGGTCCTCGGGCCCCAAGTCTGCCGCACGAAAGCGGCACTCCGGGCACTACCCGGCGCCCGCATGTCCCGGCCGCCGACTGTGCCCGCGGAGGCGGCCGCGCCCCGGGCGCGGGCTCAGTGGCAGAGGCGCGCCTCGTGCTCGGCGTGCCCGCCCGGCTCCAACTGGAACGTGCAGTGCTCCACGTCGAAGTGGTCGCCCAGACACCCCTGGAGTTCGTGCAGCAGCTTCTCGTTGCCCACCGCGCCGAGCACCTCGGAGGTGACGACCACGTGCGCGGACAGCACCGGAAGCCCGGAGGTGATCGTCCAGGCGTGCAGGTCGTGCACGTCCTCGACGCCGTCCAGGGCGAGGATGTGCGCCCGCACCTCGGCCATGTCGACGTTCTTCGGGGCCGCCTCCAGCAGCACGTCCAGCGTCTCGCGCAGCAGCTTCAGGGTGCGCGGCACGATCAGCAGCGCGATGGCGAGGGAGGCGATCGGGTCGGCGGCCCGCCAGCCGGTGAGCAGGATCACCGCCGCCGAGATCATCACCGCCAGCGAGCCGAGCGCGTCCGCGGCCACCTCCAGGAACGCGCCGCGGACGTTCAGACTGTCCTGCCGGCCGCGCATCAGCAGCGTCAGCGAGACCGAGTTCGCCGCCAGGCCGAACAGACCGAAGACGATCATCAGGCCGCCGTGCGCGCCCTCGGGCGTGAAGAACCGCTGGAGGGCCTCGTACAGGACGTAGCCGCCGACGCCGAGCAGCAGCAGGCAGTTGGCGAGCGCGGCGAGGATCTCGGCGCGGGCGTAGCCGAAGGTGCGCGAGTCGCTCGGCGGGCGGCTGGCGAAGTGGATCGCGAGCAGCGCCATGCCGAGGCCGAGCGCGTCCGTCGCCATGTGGGCGGCGTCCGCGATCAGCGCGAGGGAGTCCGCGAGCACCCCGCCGACGATCTCCACCGCCATCACGGTCAGCGTGATGCACAGGGCTGTGCGCAGGGTGCCGCGGTGCCGCGCCGTCGCCGTGCCGGCGGCGCCGTGTGCGTGTGCGTGCCCGTGGTCGTGACCGGCCCCCATGGCAATGACCGCCCTCCTGTGTTCCGCCCGGGACCACAGTCAACTACGGGCGGGAGGCATCGGGCAACGCGGCGGTGAATACCGTTGTCATGTGCCCTGACCTGCGCAAACGAACCGCAGGTCAGGGCGCGGCCGGTGCTTCTGGGCAGGTCGGCCGCCGCACCGGCGCCGCCGTTCGTGGCACACGGAGGGGGCCGTCCCGGTGAACCCCGCGCCGAGCATGCGCCCATCCAGCCCAGCCCAGGCCGGCGGCGCCGGGCGGCCCCGTGCTACCGCAGGCCCTGGCCTGGCGTGGGCGGTGGCGAGGTCTGCTGCTGCGGTTGCCGCGGCGGGGGCGGCGCGGCGGGCGCGCGGGGCGGGAGCGCTCGGCCTGGCTGTCCAGGAGCCGTTCGGCCATGGCACGGATGTCCTCGGCCCGGTCGGCGTATGCCGGTTCGGGGGCAGGCTGCGGGGCCTCGGAGGGAAGCAGGAATCCGGCTTCGTCGTAGCGGGCCCGGTAGGCCGCGCTGGCGTCCTGTGGCCAGCTTGGTGCAATGGCCGCGGTGACTGGGGCAGGGACTGCTCCCTGACGCGCAGGCAGCCCGGTGGCCACCCGGGTCGCACGGGGGCCCCGGCCCTACCGACAAGCACCGCGCACGGCGCGCCGCCGGACAGGAGGACGACACCACGCCCCCCGCCCGCCCCTACAGCCTCTCTTCCTCCGCCCACACGTGGCCGAAGTGCTGTGCCATGTGCACCAGTGCCCGGCGCAGGACGGCCTTGCGCTTCTGGCGCTGCATGGTGGGCGATCCAGCGATCGTGATGGCCATCTCCGGCCGGATGCCGTCCGCCCCGGGGCCCAGGGCCTCCAGATCGATCAGCGCCCCCAGGCCGGGCGAGGGCCGATCGTGGGCGCCTTCAGCGCTCAGCCACAGCTCCGTGGTGGGCGGTGCGCACCACCGCATCCGGGCCGGGTCCGCGACCGCGTCGGGCAACAGCTCAGCGGCGGTCTCCCAAGCGGCGAGCAGCAGCGCCTGCACCTCATCGAGGCCCAGCTGGGTGCTCGCGCTGTCCGGGAGCACGGCAGCCCAGGCGGCGGCCTCCTCCAGGAGGACGTCGGCACACGTCACCACGGTGCCGTCCTGCACCGCCAGCATGGCCGCCGCCGACAGGGCCCGGCGCTCGCCCGGCGCGAGGATGGAGCTGGAATAGCTCACGGCGGTGGGGGTGTTGCGCCAGGCACCCGCGTCCCAACGCCCGGCGGGGAGTTCGGCGTCCCGGCGCCGGGACAGGAGGGTCACCGCACCTGCCAGTGCGCTGTAGGGCAGAGCCCGCTCGAGGTCCCGGCGCCGGCCCGGCGTGACCTGCAGGTCGGCTCCGTCCGCCCAGGGCCATGTCACGAGTGCCCGCAGGCGCAGCTGCGGAGCCGGCTGCTGCGCCGTCCAGTTGCGGGAGCTCCGGGACAGGGCGAAGCCGAACCGCTCGGCGGGCTCCCACCGCCACTCACCTCGCCCGGAGCCTACGAGCCGGCCCGGCCCCCACCTGCCGCCGTCGAGATCGACACGCATGGCATCCGGCGGCACCACCCACGGCCCGTCGCCGCGGTCAGCGCCCGCAACGGGAAAGCCGACCAGGTCGAGCGGGTCGCTGCCCGCACCGTCCCGCCCGGCGGCCCTGATGGCCTGCCACACAGGCTGGGCCATCGCGACCGGCGCCCGGCCCTCCACCGCACACAGCACCCACCCAGCCTTGCCCTCTTCGCCTGCGAACTCCTGCATTGCAGCGCTGTCGTGGACGTACGCCTCGCCGAGCGGCCGGCCCAGCCCCGCGTCGCGGAGCTGCTCGTAAGCCTCGCGCATCTCCTGCTGCCGACTGGGCAGCCCCTGCCCGACCTGCGGCCCCGCAGGGGACTGTGGCCGCGCCCTGGTCACGGCCTCGCGCAGAAGCTCGGCGAGGGCCTGTGCTGTGGGCATGCCCGAAGCAACGACGGCGTTCGACAGAAGCCGCTGGAGCTCGGTGCGCGGCAGCCAGTGCGTGCCATCCGCCTCACGCACGGGCACCGCGACGGTGTCCGCACGGGGCTTGCCTTGCCTGCCGTTCGGCGCGGCCACCACGAACAGGCAGCCGGGATCCTGCGCGGGGACGTCGATGTAGACCACGCACGCGCCCTGACCGTCGTCGGACCATTCCACGCTCGTCCGCCGCGGGGCCGGGGTGATGTGCTCGCGGATCAGCTTGCGCCACTGGTCGAGATCGACGGACGGCCGCTCGACGGAGTGGACCTTGTCCAGGATCTCTCCGCCTCCTTCAAGACGCGTGGCGATCCCGGCGACGATGATGCCGCCGCCTCCGTTGGCGAACGCCGCGACGTCCTTGGCGAGCTCCTCGACCGCACCAGGCTCACGCAGCTCGTATGGCATCTTCTTGGCGTCCAGCCACTGCCCCTCCGGCAACTCCAGCAGCGCCGTCGGATCGTTGGCGCGCAATGCCGCCCGCACAGTCTCAAGGTCTCCCACGTCACCACCCTATGAACGAACTCCGCCTGCTGCCGGCACATCCCGTGCGGAACAGGAGCCGGGCGGCTCCTGTGGAACGCCGCCCGGACGAGGGCGAGCCCGGGGCGTGGCTGCGGTTACAGTCCATGCGACAGGGGCCGGAGCCACTGGCATTGGCTCCTGCCCCCCTCACCCGGCGACGCGGACGGTCAGTCGGTGTCCGTGTGCGGTTCGAGCAGCGCGAAGTACGTCTCGCGCTGCTGCTCGGTCAGCTCGCCGTCGAGCGACAGCGCCGAGCGCAGCGCGGCCAGCGTGTCCGCCGCCGGGGCCTGCCACGTCGCGTGGACCTGGCGTTGAATCTCCCCGATCGTGGCGTACGCCTCGCCGGGGAAGCACCGGATGTACCAGTCGAGCACCTTGCCCACCGACGGTGTCAGGTTGAAGTGCCACCACTTCGGGGACTGTTCGGCGTCCGTGCGGCCGTCCTCGGTGCCGGCGAACATCTCGACGGTCTCGGCGAAGTCGTGCAGTACCGCGGCCCGCACGGTGCGCCCGAGGTGCTCGGTGGGGACGATCTGGTCGAGGGCCGCCGCCACCGACCAGGCGAGCTCGCCCGCGATCTGGGTGACGGACTCCTTGTTGCGGTGGCGCAGCACCCACCGCTTGCGCACGTCGGGCCGGTCGAACAGCGCGTGCTGGAAGTCGGCGGCGAACCGGTCGCGCACCTCTGCCGCGCCCGGCGAGAGGGCGTCGCGGTCGCCGGCGGACATCGCCTCCCCGACGCCCGTGTAGGAGCGCTTGCGGGCCTCCACCCAGTCGTCGGCCACCGCGCGGGCCCACTGGTCACGGCCGCCGACGACGGCCTGCGGGCGCGGAACCTCGCTGTTGCCGCGCGAGATGTAGGCGCGCAGGGTCGAGGCGCTGATGCCGCCGAGCTCCGCCATCTCCGGGGCGCCGATGAGCTGCGCCCCGGTCAGCTCGGGGCAGGAGACGTCGACCACGCACCGCTGTAGCGGCAAGGCGTCGTGCTGCTCTTGGTGGTGCTCGGCCCACCGCGCCAGGTGGTCGGGCCAGTTGTCCGGCCGGGCGGCGTCCGGGTCGAAGGAGGCCACCTTGCCGACGTGCGCCCTGGCCGCGTCGGCGCGGCCGTCGAGCAGGTCGACGGCGGTGACGGTGACGGCCATGCGGGCCTTGCGACGCTCGTAGCCCTGCGCGACGGGGTCCCAGACCTGGCCGGGCCGGAACCACGTCTCGCCGTTCCACCAGTAGCCGCCGGCGCGGAACAGCAGCACCTCGCCGTCCCATTCCATGTGCAGGCCGGAGGTCTCGCCGTCGCGCACGAGCAGTACGGTCCGGCCGTGCTCGGGGTGGTAGCGCACCGCCCAGCCGAGCGCGTGGTCGAGGGGATCGGTGGTGAAGGCCCGCCAGCTCTGGTCGGAGCGGTCCTTGTCGAAGCGGCCCCACATGCCCTCGCCCTTGTTGCGGCCGACGGCCTCGATGGCCTCCGGCCCCTCGTCGAGCGGGAGGTGGGAGTCGTCGACGAACGGCAGGCCCGGCACCGGGTGGTCGGTGCGCAGCCCGTTGGCGAGCGGAAGAACGTGACTCAAGGCTGATTCCTCATCTCACTTCAAGTGCTGCACGCTTTGCGCATCACTGAATATGTCTCCCTTATACACGCACGGCAATCCTCTTCGTGCAGCCACTTTCGGCCAATCCCGCCGGGAGGCGTCCGTCAACCGCGGACGTGTGGCTTGAGGCGACCTGATGCTCGGCGCCGGGAACGGGCCTGCTCCGCCCCCTGAAGGTGGCCTACCTGAGTCGGATGGCGCACGGCACCATGCTGTCCATGAGGAAGCAGAGAGCTGAAGAATTCGCCCGGTGTGCCGTCGTGCTGGCCGCGGAGTTGCGCCAGACACGGCGAGACGGCGCGGTAGCCGCCGACCCCGAGGAACAAACAGACCCTTTCGCTGTTCCTGCCCCAACAGGCGAGGACCCCTTTGCTCCGTCCATGGCGGGCCGGGAGGGCGTCTTCGAGCAGGCACTGTCCAACGGACTGGCTGCGATTGTCGCTTCCGAGTGGCCGGGCAAAGAGTTGAATCGCAACGGACGAGTCCAGTCGGCCAGCACGCTGCTCAAAGTGATCGAGGAACACATCCCTGCTACGGACGGCGTCGTCCTTGTTCCTGACCAGCACCCGATGCAGGAGATCCCGCAAGACGACACGGACTCGCTCTTCCAGGCACCTCGTCGCTCGTCGCACACCCGCATTGATGTGCGCACGCTCCAGAACGGGATCGAGTCCAGTCAGGCGGCCCGTCACGGTCGCGGTGTCGGAGGTCTGCAGCATCGCCACATCGAGGCCCTGCTGGCCCTCGACGGCCACCGGAGCCTTGGAGCGATGGGAGAGGAACAGCAGGACCGGATCCAGCAGATCGCGCAGGCACAGGACGCGGCTTCCCAGAAACGAGCTGCCGAGTACCTCGAACGGATCGGTGAGGAAGAAGCCGCGCGCCGCGCAGAGAACGTGGCCAACCCCAACGCCCACCACCCGAAGCGCAACCCGGATGGACGCGACCTCGACACCTGCCCCGTCTGCGGGCACGAAACGTTCTGCGTGGAGGGCCTTGCCCCTGTCTTCGGCCGGGTCGGGTACGGCCAGTGCCTGGTGTGCACCTACATCCGCACCCCGGACGTCGCAGAGGACGAGGCATTCACCGAACACCTCCGGTCGATCATGGACGACGAGTGATGCCTTCTGGCGCGCAGGGCCGTGGCCTTCAGCGGCCAGCCCCGTCACTGCCCCGGAGTCCGCGCCTCGGCGTGGGCGCGCCAGCCTCTGAGGGCGGGTAGGGGTGATTCGAGCGGGCAGGACGGGCGATGTGGTCGTCGTGGGCCCGACGTCAGGTGAGGGCGTCGCAGAGGCAGGCGGGCAGTGCCTGGCGGACGCCGAGAACTTCAGACAGACCCACCGGGGCCGTCATCCGCATCTTCACCCACCCCGCGCCAGCCCTTCGTCGGCTCCTCCATGGAGCGCATCCACCTCTCCTCGAAGCCGACGGCTCCCGTCTCGTCGCCGGGGATGCTGAAGGTGTCCGGGTTCTCGGCGAACTGCCTGGGGGAGGGGTTGATGGCGATGACCTGGTCCAGGAACGGGAACATGCCCCACTCGTCGATCCGCTGCCGTAGCGCGGCCTGCGCGGGGGTGTCCGGCAGGAGCAGTCCGTGCAGCACGTACAGCCCGTAGAACATCCGCAGGCCGACCAGCACCTCTCGTGCGCGCATCAGCTCAGCGTCACTCGCCCGCAGGACCTGAGCCACCATGTCCGCGTTCTGCTGGAGCAGCCCCCAGTCCACCGGCGGCCCCTCGGCCAGCGCGTCCGCCCCGACCTCCTGCGCTCCCAGGCAGATCGCGGCGGCCACGTGCACCATGCTCCTGAAGTCCGGCCCCTCGGCCTCGGCCGGCACGTCCCCGCCGGCTTCGAGCGCCGCACGCACGAGCGTGGGGTTCGCCGCCCCGTGCGCGTCGGCCGGGCCGCCGCGCCGCGCCGCCGTCAGCCCGGCGGCGGAGGCCGGGACGGAAGTCGCCGGCGTCCCGGTGCTGTCCTTCCCGTGCCGAGCCCCACCAAGGGGTGAGGCGGGAGAGTCCCGCCGGATGGAGGTACCGCTGTGATCGTCCGACTCCTGGACGGCCCGCTCGCCGGTCGCGAATTCACGATCGCCGATGCCCCGTGGACCGGAGGCTGGCTCACGGCCGGTGACGCAGACTGGGGCCTGTACGTCCCGGTGCACCGCGACCCGGCGACCGCACCGTCCTGGCGGAGGCCCGGGTCACCACCCCCCGCTGGTGGCGGCGGCCCACTTGGGGTAGCTAGGGGCCGGGCGCAGGCAGCTCACTGTTGGTTGCCGCTGGGGCTTAGAGGGCATCTGGTCTAGGTAGTTGGTGTTCTGGGATGTTTTTGTGACTGGTGTCGGTGGCGGTCGTCGGATGAGGCGTGAGTGCTCGTCGTCCGTACCGCAGTGACGTGTCCGACGCCCGCTGGGCCTTGATCGAACCGGTCTTCACCGCTTGGCGGGCGAGCCGGACAGGCCCCGGGACGGCGGCCCGGCTGCACGATTTGCGAGAGATCGTCAACGCGATCCTCTACGTCAACCGCACCGGCATCCCGTGGGAGTACCTGCCGCACGACTTCCCGCCCTACAAGACCGTCTACGACTATTACGCGAAATGGGAAGCCGACGGCACCACCCAGCAGGTCCACGACCTGTTACGCGACAAGACCCGCCGATTCCATGGCCGCAGTGGGGAGCCCACCGCGGCGGTGGTCGACGCGCAGAGCGTGAAGACCTCGGCAAACGTCGCCGAGGCCAGTCAGGGCATCGACGCCGGCAAGAAGATCAAAGGACGCAAGCGCCATCTGATCACGGACACGCTCGGTCTGGTGCTGGCCGTCCTCGTCACCGCCGCGAACGTGCACGACACCACCGGCGGCAAGCTTCTGCTCGACGACCTGGCCGCGGCCCATCCCAGCGTCACCAAGGTCTGGGCCGACGGCGGTTACCAGAACAGCATCTTCAACCACGGCGCCCGGTTGGGCATCGATGTCGAGGTGGTGCAGCGACCGCGGACGAAGGGGTTCGAGCCTCTGCCCAAGCGGTGGGTGATCGAGCGGACCTTCGGCTGGCTGATGCAGCACCGCCGCCTGGCACGGGACTACGAAGCCCTCCCCCAGAGATCGCGGGCGATGATCCACTGGGCGATGGCTAACAAAATGTCCCGCGAACTGACCGGAGAATCCGCACCAACCTGGCGAATCGAAATGGACATCCCACTCACATCAGCGTGAACACTGATCAGATGCTCTCTTAGGTGCCCCAGCCGCACAAAGCGCAGACCAACGGACCGCCCCCGTGAACATGGTGACGTGCCGCTCGCTCGGCGGTGCCCGAATTCAGGGGCTCATACTCGCTCGGTCGGGGCGGTTCACCCGTCAGGTGATCGCGGTCGGCACCTACCGGCTACGGCGAGGGAGTCCCATGACTCCACCTCACCGACTGGACACTCAACGAGGCCTGCGGGCCGACGCAAGCGCCGGGTGGGCACCGACCGCTGACGCATCCTCAGCTCACGGAAGTTATCGCGCCTCTCCGCACCGGCCCCACGAGGCGCGTGACAGGACCGGGTCCATCCGCGCCCACAACCATTGCCGCTGTCCGGAATCGCCGTACATCGGAGAATCCTGCACTGATGATTTGTCCCGTGTGCCGGGGTAGTTGGCCGCTTGTCCGCTGCGGAATAGGTGTGAGTAATTCATAGGTTCGGCTCGTGGGTGCGACGGGTAGCCGGTGCCTGTGGGTCTGTCGTTGGAAGCACCCGCAGAGGCGGATCAGAGCCTTTGACGAGTGCTGTTCGGGTATCGGGCGTCAGAGCCGGATGCCGCAGACGGGGGGAGTCGCGTGCAGTTCTCGGTACGGTTCGCTCGAAGGGCGTTCTCTTCGTGCGGTGATGGCTGCCAGGTCTCTCTTCCGGCATTAGCGGGTTCACCCCGTTCCGCGGCGAGCGTGACATCCCGCTCGCTGTTACCGCGAGGAATCCGGCACATCAGGACCGTTCCCCCGCGCGGAAACCGTCTGATCCACCCTTTCGCAGGCGCGTCGCGCCTTCTCGTTCCGGCAATCCGTTTTTCGCATTTCGGGTGACCGTTCGCACATCTGTGTACTCAGACGCGGCCGAAGTGGAGACTTGATGTCTGCTGGCTTTTTCCTGGTGACCGAGGCCACCTATCACGCTGCCCATCTCCGGGCCGCTTGGGAGAGGACGTTCGCCGATCGTCCCGGATACGGCGGGATCGCGGTCCGCGCGGACCGGTCCTCCGCCGTCGACAACTCCACTCCCGCGAGCGGCTGGCTCGACCACGGGCCCACCGACGACGCCATGGAACGCCTCTTCGGGCCGCTCGACGGCGACTTTCGAGAGGACCACGTCTGGCTGGGTCCCCAGATCAACGGCCCGCGCGCTGCCTCCTGGCTGAGCACCGTCGCGGCGGACGAGAAGCCGCTCATCTTCGTTTTCCTGGACCGCATGCTTGCCCCATGGTGGATGAAATCCGCCTCAGCCGTACTGAATTCGCATTCCGCGGTTCTCCCGCACGCCCGCGGCACCTTCGCCATCGAGAACGTCGGCGCCGAAAGGGACATTGAGCGGTTCCGTGCATCCCTCGGGGCAACCGTCCACTACGTGGACGAGGGGGTCGACACCGGGCCGATCATCCAGGCCTCCCGAGTCGCGGATCCTTTCGCTTCCGCTTCCATCTGGGAATGCAAGGCACGCTCGTTCCAACTCGCCTTCGACCTGCTGATAGACGTAGCCGACCGCTTCATATCGCACCCCGCCGTGCCGGTCGGGACCGCGCCGGCACCTTCACCCTGGCACGGCCCGGACTTCCGTCGGCGCGACTTCACCGAGGAACGCCGAAAGGCGGCCGAAGAGGGTTTCCTGGCAATGCGGAACGAGGTGTACCCGTGGAAATGAGTGCCTGGAACGCGACGTCGGTGGATTTCCCGGACGTGTGCCTGCATGAGTTGTTCGAGGCGCGGGTGGCTGTGTGTCCGGATGCGGTGGCGGTGGTGT